>NZ_QGGF01000614.1 GCF_003857015.1 Micromonospora globispora
TACACTTATGCGGTCGTCGGCAGCGTCAGATGTTTATAAGAGACAGGTCCCGGATCTGCCCGCCAGATCGCCGGGCAGATCCGGGACGGGGCCGCGCTGGGGCTGGCCGCGTTCCGGGCCACCGCCGAGGCGTTCCGGGCGGTCGTCAGCACCGAGATGGACAAGGGCGAGGTGAGCCGGGCGGTCAGCGATCACATCCCGGCCGAGCTGAGCTACGACTGCCGGGCCTGCGCCGCCCGGCACGTCTCCGGGGCCCTCTTCCAGCAGGCCGGCCTCGCCGGCGGGGTACGCCTGGTGGTGTCCGGGCGGTCCGCCCGGCTCGCGCCGCTGGCTCAGTGGCCCGGCCCGCCCGAGGCCGCGGCCGGCACGGCGGCGCTGGTCCTGGCCTACCTGCGGCTGCACGGCCCAGCGACCGTCGGCGACGTGGCCGGTTTCCTCGGCACCACCGCGACCGAGCTACGCCGGGTCTGGCCCAGCGGGCTGGCCGAGATGCGGGTCGACGGCCGGTCGGCCTGGCTGTCGGCGGACCGGCTGGACGCGCTGCGCACAGCCGAGCCCGGGCCGCTGGTCCGCCTGCTGCCTCCGGGCGATCCCTTCCTCCAGGCCCGCGACCGGGATCTGCTGGTGCCGGAGCGGGCCCACCAGCAGCAGCTTTGGCGAATGCTGGGGAACCCCGGCGCGCTGCTGGTGGCGGGCGAGGTGGCCGGCACGTGGCGCGCCCGGCAGGCCGCCCGGGGCCGGCTGGAGCTGACCGTCACCCCGTTCGCCCGGCTGTCGAAGCGGATCGGCCGGGAGGTCGACGCGGAGGCGGAGACCGTCGGGGCCGCCCGGGGCGCAACGGAGGTGCGGGTGCGAGTCGACACTGACTGAGGCCGGAGGCCACGACGCCGGCCCCCGAACCGGGAGCCGGCGTCACCGCGGCGGTCAGGTCAGTTGTTGGGTTCGTCTGCGCTGATGTCGGCCAGCACCGACTGGGGTTCCCGCTCGACGGCGAGGTCACCCATCGAGATGAGGCCGACCAGGCGGCCGTCGTCGATCACCGGCAACCGACGGACGGCGTACGTCCGCATCAGGTCGGCGGCGGCCACGGCGTCGTCGTACTGGCTCACCGTGACGACGTGCTTGCTGGTGATCTGGTTGAGCGGCGTCGTGTTCGGGTCCAGGTTCTCGGCGACGCCGCGGACCGTGATGTCCCGGTCCGTGATGATGCCGACAACGTTGTCGCCCTCGGTCACCACCACGTCGCCGATGGCGCTGTCCCGCATCTCCTGCGCCGCGGCGGTGAGCGTGTCGTTGCCGTCCATCGTCACCAACCGGGTCGTCATGAACTCTCCGACCGTTGTCATGGTGCTCCCCTCTCGGTGTCGGCACCGCCGTCTACCCGCCGGACCGGTGGGGGTAACGCGGCCCGGTCAGCCGCGCGGGGGTACGCCGTAGACCCGCTCGACGTGCAGCCGCAGCACGAGCCGGCGGTCGGCGACCATGGCCCGCCGGAAGTCGTCCCAATCCGGGTGTTCGCCCTGGACCGCCCGGTAGAGCCCGACCAGCTCCGCCACGGTCGGGTCGTCCGGTCGCTCGGCCACCGGGGTCAGCTCGGCCCGCGCCTCGGCCACCGCGTACGCCCATCCGTCGTCGCTGCTCACGTGGAAGCTGGCCCGGGGGTCGCGTCGCAGGTTGGCGGTCTTGGCCCGGCCGTCGGTGACCGACACCCGGATCAGGCCCTGGTCCCGGTCGAAGGAGTAGACCACGTTGGACAGCTGCGGCCGCCCGTCCCGTTTGATGGTGGCCAGCACCCCGAGCCACCGCCCGGCGATCAGGTCGGTCAGGGCCTGCTCGGTCTTCTCGTCCGCCATGGCGTCCTCCGCGTCGGGTCGTCGCTGCCGAGTCCATCTCACCGCACCGCTAGGCGGACGGCGACGCAGACGCGACGCTGCGCCGCCGGAAGGGCGAGACGGGAGGGCCCCGCCGCACCGGGACCGTCGGCAGCAGCCAGCGCCCACCGTGGCCGCACCGCGGGCGCCAGCACCGCGAAGGCTGGCAGCGCGAGGGCTGGCAGCGCGGGGGCCGAGGCTCAGCGGCGCTCGGCGGCGACCAGCTCGGCGAGCTGCACGGCGTTGAGCGCGGCGCCCTTGCGCAGGTTGTCGTTGGAGCAGAAGAGGGCGAGGCCGTGCTCGACGGTCTCGTCGGCCCGGATCCGCCCCACGTAGGTCGGGTCCTGACCGGCGGCCTGCAGCGGGGTCGGCACGTCGGAGAGGGCCACGCCGGGCGCCCCGTCGAGCAGCTCCACCGCGCGGGCCGGGGTGATCGGCCGGGCGAAGCGCGCGTTGATCTGGAGCGAGTGACCGGTGAAGACCGGCACCCGGACACAGGTGCCGGAAACCTTCAGCCCCGGGATCTCCAGGATCTTGCGGCTCTCGTTGCGCAGCTTCTGCTCCTCGTCGGTCTCGAACGAGCCGTCGTCGACGATCGAACCGGCAAGCGGAAGCACGTTGAAGGCGATCGGCCGGGCGAACGAGCGCGGTGCCGGGAACTCGACGGCCGAACCGTCGAAGGCGAGCCCGCTGGCGTGCTCGGCGACCTTGCGGACCTGCTCGTCCAGCTCGGCCACGCCGGCCAGCCCGGCCCCGGAGACGGCCTGGTACGTCGAGACGACGAGGCCGACCAGCTCCGCCTCCTGGTGCAGCGGGCGCAGCACCGGCATCGCGGCCATCGTGGTGCAGTTGGGGTTGGCGATGATGCCCTTGGGACGGTCGGCGATGGCGTGCGGGTTCACCTCGGCGACGACCAGCGGCACCTCCGGGTCCATCCGGAAGGCGGAGGAGTTGTCGATGACGACCGCGCCGGCCTCGGCGACCCGGGGAGCGAGCTCCTTCGCGGTGCCCTTGCCCGCCGAGAAGAGCACGATGTCCAGCCCGCGGTAGTCCGCGGTGGCCGCGTCCTCGACGGTGACCTCGCCGTCGCGCCACGGCAGGGTGCGCCCTGCCGACCGCGCCGAGGCGAACAACCGCACCTGCTCCGCCGGGAAGTCGCGCTCCGCCAGCACCTGCCGCATCACGCCACCGACCTGGCCGGTGGCCCCCACAATGCCGATCCTCATGCCCGCGAGGCTACCCAGCCGGGCGGCCCGACCGGGAAGGCTTTCCCACCGCGCGGGCCGCCAGCCACCGGCCACCGCCGGCCGGCGACCAGGCCCGCCACCTGCAACGACCCCGCAGATCAGCGCGCCACCCCGGAGAATCACCCGTCGCCGGGGCCCCGGGCCGGAGCATCCGCGTCTCCGGCCGGGTGGCCGGCGGCCGGGCGAAGCGACCGGAATCACACCGCGACGTGTCGGAGGTGGCGGTGTCCCGGCACGCCGACACGGCCACCTCGCCGACCTGGCGTCCGGGCTGGGGTCAGGGGGTGTGGTCGACGACCTCGCCGAGCCCGCTGGCGACCAGCTCGTCCCGGATGACCGCCGAGTCGCCCTCCACCACCAGCGTCAGCGACTCCGGGTGCAGGTGGGTCGCGGCCGCCGCGGAGACCTGCTCCACGTCGGCGGCGAGCAGCGACTCGCGCAGCCGCGCGTGGTAGTCGTCCGGCAGGTCGTGCACCACCAGCGTGGTCAGCGCGGAGGCGATGGCCCGCGGGCTCTGCAGCTCGACCGAGAGCTGACCGGCCCGCCAGGAGCGGGCCACCGCCAGCTCGTCCTCGGTCACCCCGGTCAGCTCGGTACGGGAGATCTCCCCGACCGCCTCCACCAGGGCCGGCGCGGTCACCGCCGTCTGCACCCCGGAGCTGACCGCGAACCGGCCGAAGCGCCGGGACGCGGCGAAGTCCCCCCGGATGCCGTACGTGTAGCCGCGCACCTCGCGGATCAGGTGGTTGAGCCGGGAGGTGAAGGCCCCGCCGAGCACCGTCCCGGCGAGCGTCATCGGCACGTAGTCCGGGTGGGCGCGGTGCGGCGACGGGTGCCCGAGCCGCAGCGTGGACTGCACCGAGCCGGGCCGGTCCACGAGGATGATCCGCCGCTGGTCGTGCAGCGACACCTCGATCGGGCCGGCCTTCTCCACCGGCCCGCCGCCGGCGCCCGCGAACGCCGCCGCGGCCAGCGCGTCCAGGTCGATCCGCTCCAGGTCGCCGGCCACGATCAACGTGCCCGGCCGGATGAACCACTCGGAGTGGAAGACCGTCACGTCGTCGACGTCCAGCCCGGCCACGGAGTCCGGGTCGCCGTACATCGGCCGGCCCCAGCGGTTCTCGGCGCCGAACAGGTCGGCGCGCAGCACCGCCTCCGCCCGCGGCCCCGGGTTCGCCCAGTCCATCCGCAGCGCGGTCGCCTCGTCGTCGCGGACCCGTCGCACGTCGGCCGGGTCGAGCCGGGGCGTCCGCACCGCCTCGGCGAGCAGCTCGACGGCGGCGCTCAGCCGCTCCACTGGCACCTGCACGCTGACCTGGAAGGAGTCCCAGTCCAGCACGGTCACCAGCTCGGTGCCGAGCGCCTCGATGGCCAGCGCGTACGCGGTCGCGTCCCGCTGCGAGGTCCCCTCCTCCAGGGCCTTGGCCAGCACGCCGCCCAGCCCCTCCTTGCCGACCGGCTCGCGGCCGGCGCCGGCGTCGAGCAGCAGCAGCGCGACGGCGAGGTTCTGCCCGGGCAGGTGCGCGGCGACGACCTGACCACCCGCGACGGTACGGCGGACCACCTGCGGGAACCGGTACGGACGGGGGGCGCCCGGGCCGGGACGGGTGGCGATCAGCGTCATGGGGTCTCCTCGGGCACGTAGGTAAGGGTCACCCGATCGGCGGCACCGAGCAGCTCGGCTGCCTGTTCGGCGATCTGCTCGGCGGTGACCGCGAGCCAGGCCGGCAGGCGCTCACCGATCTTCGCCGGGTCGCCGAACTGGGTGGCGTACCGGCCGAGCACGTCGGCGCGGCCGTCCACCGTGGACATGTGCCGCCACCACTGGGTGCTCAGCAGCGCCTTGGCCCGGTCCAGCTCGGCCGCGGTCACCGGCACGGTGGCCAGCTCGTCGACCACGTCGGTCAGCCCGGCGCGCAGCCGTTCGGCGGACACTCCGGGGCGGGCGGTGGCGGTGGCGATCAGCGGCGCGGGCCCGTGCGCCAGGTCCACCCCGTACGCCCCGACCAGGTCCGGCTGGGCGATCCGTTCCCCGTCGGCGAGGCGCTGGTAGAGGCGGCTGCCCCGGCCGGTACCCAGGACGGTGGCGAGCACAGTGGTCACGTCGTACCCGGTGGTGCCGTACGGGTGGGTGCGGTGCGCGACGTAGACCCGGGGCGCGGGCACATCGGCGGTGACCGCCTCCACCGCCGGTTGCCCCGTCGCCGGCACCGTCCGCCCGTCCGGCGCGGCGGGGATGTCGTCCCGGGCGGGGATGGCGCCGAAGTACTTCTCGGCCAGCGCGAAGACCTCGGCCGGGTCGGCGTCCCCGACCACGGTGAGCACCGCGTTGTTGGGCGCGTAGTACGTCGTGTGAAAGCCCTGGAAGGTGGCCAGCGCGGCGGCGTTCAGGTCGGCCATCGAGCCGATCGTCGCGTGGTGGTACGGGTGGCCCGGCGGGTACAGCAGCGGCAGCAACCGCAGCCAGGCGTCGCCGTACGGGACGTTCTCGTAGCGCTGGCGGCGCTCGTTCTTGACCACCTCGCGCTGGTTGTCCAGGGTCTCCTGGGTCAGCGCGGGGACGAGGCCGCCCATCCGGTCGGCCTCCAGCCAGAGCGCCAGCTCCAGGTGCTCGGCCGGGACGGTCTCGAAGTAGTTCGTCCGGTCCGGGTTGGTGGTGGCGTTGAGCGAGCCGCCGGAGCCCTGGATCAGCTTCATGTGCTCGGTCTTGGCGACGTTCGCCGAACCCTCGAACATCAGGTGCTCGAAGAGGTGGGCGAAGCCGGTCTGCCCCTCCGGCTCGTGCCGTGAACCCACGTCGTACCAGAGGTTGACCGCCACCGCCGGGGCGGTGCGGTCCTCGCTCACCACCACGCGCAGGCCGTTGTCCAGTCGGGTCGTCTCGATCGGCCAGGGGTAACCGCTGTCGGGCATGGCACGACGCTATCCGATCTCGGGGGCGGAAAGGTGACGAGCGGGCAGCATCGACGGCCCGCGTCGGGGTACACGCGGAGCATGCCCATCCCCGCGCCCTCCGCCGCCGAACGCGCCGCCACTGTCCTCGCCCGATGGCGGCACGCCCGGCTGCTGCACCCGGCCGGTCGCACCTTCTCCGGCGAGGTGCTGATCTGGGGTACGCCGGGACCCCCGACCGGTGTCCCGCTGCTGGACCTGCCGAGCCGGTGGCCGGCGACGGTACGCCTCTCCAAGGGGGTGCCCACCCCGGCCGGTTGGCCGGACGTGCTGGGGCTGGGGGTGCGGCTGCACCGGGATCCGGAGCCCCCGGTGGACCTGCTGGTGAGTTCCAGCGGGGCCGCGCCGGTGCTGCGTCACCTGCCCCTGCCGCGGCGCAGGTTCACCGGGACGTACAGCTCGATCATGTCCTTCCGGGCGGGCCGGCGGCGGCTCTTCCTGGCCGCGCTGGCCGACCCGGACTCGGCGGACCTCGGCCGCAGCCTGGCCGAGGTCTCCGCCGCGGCGACCCGGGACGACGGCCCGCGGCTGGTGCTGGCCGTGGCGTCGGTGGTCGGGCCGTGGCGGCCGTTCGGCCAGGTCTGCCTGGACGGCCAGCGCGGCGCCCGGGAGGACACCGCGCTGGCCTTCGATCCGATCAACAACGTGCCGGCGGGCCTGTGGGCGGAGGGCCCGATCGCGCGGCTGCGCGACCGGACCTACCGGGGGTCCCGCCGGGCCCGGGGCGCGTCGGCTCAGTCGGGCGGCTCGATGGGGGTCACCGTCTGATCGGAGGTCCGGTGCTCCAGAACCGTGTCCGGGGCAGCGTTCTGGTCCTCCTCCCGGATGTCCGACTCGGTGAGGATGGCGTCGGCCTGGGCCTCGGCGTCCTCGCTGCCCACCGCCGCCTCCTCGGGCAGCAGATGGGCCCGGGACTCCACCCGTTCCTGGTCGCTCTGCTCGTGACTCATGCCGACCCCCATACCCCGCGTACCGCATCGCGGAACGGAAGGCCGGCTTCGGAGTCCCGTCGGGTAGGCTGGCGGACGTGACGCGGTCGTATCGATGGTTTAGGCAGCCGGCTGGAGGAGCCGGTGACTTCACCATGATCTGACGTCACTCCTCTTCGAGCCGGCTGGGCAGGGACTCAATCCCTGCCCTTTTGCGTACGAGCAGCCGGCTCGACCCCGGGCGCCGGCACCGGGGGCACGGTCGGCGGAAGGAACCCCACCGTGACGACCCCGGACACCGATCGGGTCATCGACCAGCGGATCGACCGTGTCGTGCCGCTGACCACCCCGGCCCTGCTGCACCACCACCTGCCCCTGGACGCGACGCTCGCCGACGCCGTGCTGGCCGGTCGGCGTGCGGTCGGCCGGGTGCTGGACCGTGCCGACGACCGTCTGCTGGTGGTCGTCGGCCCGTGCTCGGTGCACGACCCGGCCGCCGCCCTGGAGTACGCGGGCCGGCTGCGTGAGGTCGCCGACCGGCTCGCCGACGACCTGCTGGTGGTCATGCGCGTGTACTTCGAGAAGCCGCGCTCGACGGTGGGCTGGAAGGGCCTGATCAACGACCCGGGGCTGGACGGCTCGGGCGACGTCAACAGCGGCCTGCGGACCGCTCGGGCGCTCCTGCTCGACGTGCTGCGCCTCGGCCTGCCGGTGGGCTGCGAGTTCCTCGACCCGATCACCCCGCAGTACATCGCCGACACCGTCGCCTGGGGCGCGATCGGCGCGCGGACCGTGGAGAGCCAGGTGCACCGGCAGCTCGCCTCCGGCCTCTCCATGCCGATCGGCATGAAGAACCGCCCCGACGGCAGCATCTCCACCGCGGTGGACGCCATCCGGGCGGCCGGTGTGCCGCACGTCTTCCCCGGCATCGACGTGTCGGGCACGCCGGCGATCATGCACACCCGGGGCAACGCCGATGGGCACCTGGTGCTGCGCGGCGGGGGCGGCCGGCCGAACTACGACGCGGAGTCGGTGGCGGCGGCGCTCGACCTGCTGCGGGCGGCCGGTCTGCCGGAGCGCGTGGTGATCGACGCGAGCCACGACAACAGCGGCAAGGACCACCGGCGGCAGCCGCTGGTCGCCGCCGACGTGGCCGGGCAGCTCGCCGCCGGCCAGCGCGGCATCGTCGGCATCATGCTGGAGAGCTTCCTGCTGCCCGGCCGGCAGGACCTCGACCCGACTCGGGAGTTGGAGTACGGCCGCTCGATCACCGACGCCTGCCTCGGCTGGGACACCACCGCCGACGTCCTGACCGACCTGGCCGTGGCCGTCCGCACCCGCCGCGCCACCCTCCCCACCCCCGCCTGACCCCGCTGGGTTGATCATGGGGTTGGCGGCGATGTGGATGTCCAAGACTGCCGCCAACTCCATGATCAATCGGCCGGGACGGGGGCGGCCGGAACGGGGCGGCGGGAAAGCGCAGCGCCGCCCCGGCCGGGGGGCCGGGGCGGCGCTGGGTGTCGGTGTGCAGGTCGCCTCTCGGCGAGTGGCGCGACGCGGCTCCAGCCGGACGGTATTCCGCGAAGGCAATTTAGGTGAGGCCCGGGGACACTGGGCACACCGACGCTCTGCACAACGACCGGGGCCGGTCCGGTGTTCCGGCCCGTTCCGTGTCCGCCGTCACGTGGTCGGCCCGCGCAGCGGGCGACGTTTGACCGTTTCGGGCACGGGTAGCTGATCGAGGTGACCGACGACGTACCCGTGACCGACCAGCCGGAGACCCGGCAGCTCGACGAGCTGCTCGACGACATCTACCACGGTCAGGAGCGGATCCCTCAGGCGGACATCTACCGCCGCGCGGTCGCCGCGGAGCTTCCCGCCGACCTGCTCACCCGGATCGCGGCGCTCCCGCAGGGCGAGTACTCGGTGGACGAGGCGGCCGATCTGCTGGGCGGGACCGCGGGCTGACCCGGGGGCTCGACGACGGAGAGGACAGCGAGATGACGGACCGCACGGAGCCGCACGAGCACATCGAGGCACTCGGCCAGCCGCCGAACGCGCCGGCCGACCTCAACGCGAGCCCGGAATTCGCCGGCGAGCACGAGGAGACCGCGGTGGACGAGGACATCATCACCGGCGAGGACGAGGAGACGCGCGAACCCGAGGCGCCACGCGGCTGGGACGGCGAAAACAGCGGCACGTCTGCCACCTGACCGGCGAGCGGTCGGGCGCGAACACCGGACGGAGGCATGAGGAAGGGGCCGGCATCCCGCCGGCCCCTTCTCCGTGTCCCCGTCACTCCCCGCCGTGGTGCCCGCCCTCGGCCGCCTGCTGAGCGACCGCGTACCCCATCTGCAGGAAGTCGGAGGCGGCCACCGCGGTCAGCGCGGTCGCCACCAGCCGGGTCAGCCGGGGCGCCAACACCAGTCCGCCGGTGAGCCCGGTGGCCACCCAGACCGCGAGGCAGAACGGGCAGCTCACCAACTCCCCGACGGCGTGCCGGGTGGGGCTGCCCTGGTCACGGACCTGCTCCATCACCTCGCCGCTGCCGATCGGGTGGTCGTAGCGGGTGAAGGGCGCGCGCAGCGGACTGGTGATCGCGTCCTTGGACAGCAGCCGGCTGAGCTTGTGGGTGGCGATGGAGAGCAGCACCACGTCCCCCGCCGCAGGGCGCTCCGGTACCGGCCGCCCGGTCGCCCGGACCAGCCCGACCAGGGCGCCCGTCACCGTGGCGTAGGTGCCCATCGCCACCAGGTAGCCGCCGAGCGGCCGGTGCTCGTGCGGCGCGTACGCCTGGCGCAGCCGCGCCACCTTCTGCTTCAGGCCACTCTCGGTCACCCGCGGTCTCCTCGGTTCGTCTTGGCAGGGTCGCCGGGTCAGCCGGCGGTGAGGTTGTCAGCCACCTCACGGGCGAGACTGGCCAGGGTCTGCTCGGCGAGCCCGTCGACGTCCCCGCCGGCCAGGTCCAGCCGGACCCGGGCACCACCGGCGTCGGCGGGTTCCACCTCCAGTTCCGCCGACCAGTCGGGCGCGGAGTCGCTGCACCAGCGGGCCCGCATCTGCTCGACGCTGACCACCTCGGGACGGCGGCTGCCGTCCTGGCGCAGCGGCTCCGGCAGCCAGGCGGCCGCGCGATGCGGGTCGATGGCCGTGTTGAAGACCACCTCGGGCGGCGCGGACATGCCGCGTTCGGCGTGCGCCGCCATCAGGCGTCCCGCAGCCGGCTCGGGTCGACCTCTCGCCCCGGGTGGCGGGCCAGGTACTCGGTCTCCAGCTCGGCCGTGCGGCGCAGGTGGTTGGCGAGCGCGGAGTCGGCCGCGTGCCGCAGGGTGTCCAGCCGGGTGCGGTGCAGGCTCTGCATCTCCCGGATCAGGTCCTCGTCGCCCAGCTCAGAGGGATCCACCCCGAGCAGCTCGCGATCGACGTCCGCGCTGCCGGCGGTGTCCTGCAGGTGGTCGCCGTCCCACTCGGGCAACCGCTGCTCCGGGCTGGCGTCACCGGTCTGGCGTACTGATTCGGTCATCGTCGCCCCCTCGTCTCGTTCGGGCTGGCGTCTAGACGGATGCCCACACCAGGTGCCACCAAACCCCGCGTCGGGGCGCCGACTACGACACCGCGTCGGAGACGGCCGGTCGTCCCGGTACCCTCGAAGGCATGAAGCGGCTCTGGACACCGGCGTGGATCGCCCGCCACGTGGCCATGGTCGTGCTGGTCGTCGGATTCCTCGGCCTAGGCTGGTGGCAGATCAGCCGCGCCGCCTCGGGCAACACGCTGAGCTGGGCGTACGCCGTGGAGTGGCCGATCTTCGCGGGCTTCGTGGTGTTCGTCTGGTGGCGTGAGGTGCGGCACACACTGCGCGGCGCGCCGACCGACGGTCCCGCCGCGGCGCCGTCGGCGACCGCCGGCTCCGCGCCGGCCGCCACCCCGGGGGTACGCCGACCGGTGCGGGTCAGCCGGGTGCCGGTGCCCACCGACGGGGCCGAGGACGGCGACCTCGCCGAGTACAACCGCTACCTGTCATGGTTGAACGCCAATCCGGGCGCCCGGCCCGGTGACTATCCCGGCTGAGGCCGGTCGGAAGGACGGACGAAGGTGGGCGGAGCCCTTACCCGGTACCGCGTGATCGCCTGGATCGTGGGCGTGGCGCTGGCGGTGCTGGTCCTGATCGGCATGCCACTGAAGTACGGCTTCGACAACCCGACCGTGGTGGCGGTCGTCGGCACCGCACACGGCTGGCTCTACATGCTCTACCTGGCTGCCACGTTCGACCTGTCCCGCCGAGCCGACTGGCCGCTGAAGCGCATGCTGCTGGTGATGCTGGCCGGCACGGTGCCGTTCGTGTCGTTCTACGCGGAGCGCCGGGTCACCCACTGGCTCGCCCCCGAGCAGCCCCGTACGCCGGAGCCGGTCGCCGGCTGATCCGGGCGGGGCGGTCAACGGTTCGGCCGCCAGGGGTCGGCGGCGGCGATCGGGTCCTTCCACCCGCCGCCGCGGCGTACCCCCTCGCGGGCGCGCTCCAGCGCCCGGGTGACCTGGCCGAACTGCCGCTCGTCGTCGCTGCTGAACAGCAGCACCTCGGCGCCCCGGTGCCGCCCCCACAGCTCGTACGCCGGCGGCCGCCACCGGTCCC
>NZ_QGGF01000459.1 GCF_003857015.1 Micromonospora globispora
GATGTGTATAAGAGCCAGCGGCGAAGCGGGCGTCGCGGGCCGGCCAGACCCGCCGGTACGCCTTCCGCCGCAGCTGACGGTCCGGGTGCAGTTGTTGTCGCTCCGGCGACAACAACTGCACCCCCGGAGCCGTGCGGCGCGACAACCGGACGCCGGTGCGCGGGCCGCGCCAGGTAGCCGCGACGCCGCCCCCCGCGTCATGGGGGCCGCGAAGCACTGCGGGACCGGCCGATGCGGGTCTCGGTCCGGATCGACGACCAGCCGCGTCTTCCCCGAAGCGGGGCGTGCGGGACCGGGTGCAGGCGTATCAGGGTGGGGTGGCGCCGCTGATGCTGGCCCTCAGCCGATCAACGGGCGGAAGGTGCCGAGCAGGACGCTGGTCGTCAGTGCGGCTCCGGCCAGCGCGGCAGCCCCGGCGATCAGCAGCGCGTCCCCGGTGGTGAAGCGCTGCCGCCGGGCGACGGTCCGCGGGGTGCCCGCGTCGAAGCCGCGGGCGTCCATCGCCACCGCCAGCCGGGTGCCGCGGCGGATCGCCCCGACCAGCAGCGCGAACGCGGTCGAGACGAAGAGTCGCAGCTTGGCCAGGGGGTTCCGCCCGGCGTCCACGCCCCGAGCGCGCCGGGCCATGCTGATCGTCTCCCACTCCTGCTCGAGCAGCGGCACCAGCCGGAACGCGGCCAGCGCGCCGATGGCGAACCGGGCCGGCGCCCTGGTGTTCTGGATCAGGGCGTCGGCCAGGTCGGTGGCATCGGTGGTGGCGAAGACGATCACGCCGGGCAGCGCCACCGCGAGCATGCGTAGCACCAGGCCGAGCGCGGTGAGCAGCACCCCGGAGGTCACCAGCACCGGGCCCGCCTCGACCAGCACCCGGCCGGACCGGTCGGCGGCGAAGAGCACCAGGGTGACCAGGATGCCGCCGGCGCTGGCCAGCAACGGCCAGGCCCGCCGGGCCAACACCCGGTACCGGATACCGAACAGCGGCAGCACCGCCAGCTCGATCGCAATCGCCAGCGCCGGGGCCACCGGGTCCAGGGTGGCGACCAGGGTGAACGAGAAGACCAGCGCCGCCGCCACCTTCGCCACCGGGTTGCGCCGGGCCAGCGGGGCGCCGGGCGCGGCGACGGGTTCGATGCTGATCATGATGGGTCCTCGGTGGCGCGGGCGTCGGCGGTGCTTCCTCCGGCGAGCGGTCGGCCGGCGGCGGCGACCGGTCCCGCGGTGGCCGCCCGTCCCCGGTCGAGGCTGACGGCGATCACGGGCGTTCCAGGGTGACGGTGTGGCCGGGCCGGGCGCCGGGCACGGCGGTGTGGCCGGGCCGGGCGCCGGGCACGGTGACGGTGCGGCCGGGTCGGGCACCGGGCACGGCGACGGGCGTCGGAGCGGCGGTCGGGGTGGGCACCGTGCCGGTCATGGCCGCTCCAGGGTGACGGTCCGGTCGGCGAGCGCGGCGACGAAGTCCGCGTCGTGGGTGACCGTGACGACACCGTGTCCGGCGTCGCGCAGCTCGGCGAAGAGGTCGACCAGCTCCAACCACGTCCGTCGGTCCTGGCCGAAGGTGGGCTCGTCGCAGATCAGCAGCCGGGGCGCGGTGGCCAGGGCGGTCGCCACGCTCAGCCGCCGCGCCTCCCCACCCGAGAGCGTGTACGGGTTGGCGCCGGCCAGTCGGGCCAGCCGCAGCCGCTCCAGCAGCCCGTCCACGGTGGCCTTCGTCGCCGCCTCGCTCCGGCCGGTCCGACGTGGACCGAGCGCCAGCTCGTCGAGGACGGTCCCGGTGACGAACTGGTGCTCGGGATCCTGGAAGACCGAGCCGATCCGCCGGGCCAGGTCGGGTGCCCGCCAGCGGTGCGGGGGAGTGCGGGCGTCCCGGCCGGCCAGCTCGGCGGTGGCGGTGGCGGTACCCGTGCCGGGGCGGAGCAGGCCGCCGAGGAGCAGGGCCAGGGTGGACTTGCCGGCGCCGTTCGGGCCGAGGATGGCGAGCGCCTCGCCGGCGCGTACCGGAAGATCGGTCGGCGCCAGCCGCGGCGGAAGGCCGAGCCGGTCGGCGGTGAGCAGCAGGTCCCCGGGCGGCGCGGTCGCGTGCCGGGGCGGGATGGTGCGACCCGGCACCCAGACCCCCTCGGCGGCGAGCGCGTCGCCGTGCGCGGCGAAGACCGCCTCGGGTGGTCCGTCGGCGCGGACCCCGCCGCCCGGTTCGAGGACGACCACCCGGTCGACCAGCGGCAGTGCCTCGGCGACCCGGTGCTCGACCAGGATCAGCGTGGTGTCGGCGTCGAGGGCACTGGCGACGGCCTCCCGGACCAGCGCCGCGCCGGCCGGGTCCAGGTTGGCGGTCGGCTCGTCGAGCAGCAGCAGCGCCGGTCGCAGGGCGAGCGCGCCGGCCAGGGCGAGGCGCTGCTGTTCGCCGCCGGAGAGCGCGGCGGTGAGCCGGCCCCGGTGGTACGGGAAGCCGACCCGGCGCAGCGCCTCGTCCACCCGCGGCCAGATCTCCTCGGGCGGTACGCCCCGGTTCTCCAGCCCGAACGCGACGTCGTCGCCGCAGCGGGCCATCACCAGTTGGGCCTCCGGGTCCTGGAAGACGATGCCGACCCGCTCCCGGGCCTTGCGTGGGTCGAGCCCGTCGATCTCGACGGTGCCCTCCTGCTCACCGGAGTCCTCGGGCAGCAGCCCGGCGAGGGCGGCGAGCAGGGTGCTCTTGCCCGCCCCGGACGGCCCGAGCAGCAGCACCCGCTCGCCGGCCTCGATGCGCAGGTCCACCCCGCGCACCGCCCAGCGTTTCCGCCCGGCATGTCGCCACCCGAACCCGCGCAGCTCCACGGCACTCACCGTCCCGCGCACCCCCTCCCGGACCACCCTGCCCGGTTGATCATGGAGTTGGCGGCACTTCCGGAGATCACCATCGCCGTCAACTCCATGATCGACTCGGCTGGGTCAGACGGCGGCGCGTTCGCGGCCGGCGGGGAAGCGATCCAGCACGCCGGTGCCCGCCAGGGCGCGGGTCAGCAGCCAGCCGCCGACGCCGGCGATGACGGTGGAGCTGACGATCGTCAGCAGGGCGTAGGGGAGCCGGTAGCTGGTCAGGTCGTACGTGGCGTTCCAGACGAAGAAGTCGAAGAGCGCCGCGCTGAGGCCGGTCAACGCACCGGCGAGCACCGCGGTCGGCAGCTTGAACGAGCGGTACCGGAACGCCGCGAAGGCCAGCTCCGCACCGAGGCCCTGGACGATGCCCTGCGGGATGACCGTGCCCGCCCACTGGCTGCCCAACAGCGCGGAGATGATCGCCGCCACGGTCTCGCAGTAGAGCGCGGCCCCGGGCTTGCGGATGACCAGGCCGCCGAGCACGGCCGGCATCAGCCAGACGCCGTAGATCAGCGTCTGCGCCGGGGGGAAGAAGGCGAAGGCGCCTTCGGTGGCGCTCCAGACCAGGCCCCAGGCCCAGAAGATGACGCCGAAAGCGACGGCGATCACCGAGGCGACCACGATGTCGATCGTGCGCCAGCGGTTGCTGTCGGTGTGATTCATGCTGACTCCCAGTCCAGTGAAGACGAACCAGGAGAAGACGCACGCCGCGTCCGGTGTCACCGGACGGCGGCGCGGCTGGAGGTCGACCGAACTCCCTGCGCTGGCATTACCCAGATCAGGTTCGAGGGTCTGCGGGCACCGGCCCGCACTCTCAGCGCTGTGCGCTCCCCTGTCGGATGTGAAGTTGTCTCGGCAGACGCTAGCACCGACCGCCCGTACCGGCCTAGCAGGGCGCTCGCGGTCCGGCCGCGCCGCGGTGCGGTGGGTAGGCTGCCGATCATGCGGGTCGACGCGCGAGGTCTGACGTTCGAGGTACGCACCGGCGGCCCCGAGACCGGCGTACCCGTCCTGCTGCTGCACGGCTTCCCGCAGCACGGCGGCGAGTGGGACGAGGTGGTTCCGGCGCTGCACGCCGCCAGGCTGCGCACGTACGCCCTCGACCAGCGCGGGTACTCGCCGGGTGCGCGGCCGGCGGCGGTCGAGGCGTACCGGATCCCGGAGCTGGTGGCCGACGCGGCCGGCGTGCTCGACGCGCTCGGGGTCGAGGCCGCGCACGTGGTGGGGCACGACTGGGGCGCGATCGTGGCGTGGGGGCTGGCGGCGGCGCACCCGGCGCGGGTCCGCACCCTGACCGCCGTGTCGGTGCCGCACCCGGCGGCGATGGGGCACGCGCTCGCCACCGACCCGCAGCAGAAGGCCCGCTCCGCCTACATCGCGCTGTTCCGCAAGCCGGGCAAGGCGGAGAAGGTGCTGCTCGCGCTCAATGCCACCGCGCTGCGGAAGATGCTCGGCGGGGTCGGCGACGCCGCCCGGGTGGCCCGCTACGCCGACCCGATGCGCCAGCCGGGCGCGCTGACCGCCGCGCTGAACTGGTACCGGGCGATGACGGGGGCCGACATGAAGGCGGTGGGGCCGGTGGGCGTGCCGACCACCTTCGTCTGGAGCGACCGGGACATCGCGATCGGCCGGACCGCCGCCGAGGCGTGCGCCGCCCACGTCACGGGGGACTTCCGCTTCGTGCAGCTCTCCGGCGTGACGCACTGGATCCCGGACGAGGCGCCCGGGCCGCTGGCCGAGGCGATCCTCGCCCGGGTGGCCGGGTGATCGCGGCGCCCGCGTCGGCCCGGCCGCACACCCGCGGGTCGCTGGCCGCGCAGCTCCGGCAGCTCGGCGTACGCCCCGGCGGGGTCGTCCTGGTGCACGCGGCGATGCGCCCGTTGGGCTTCCTCTGCGGCGGCCCGGAGGCGGTGGCTCGGCGAGGGTTCCCCGCTGGCCCGGCTCTACGACCTGGACGCCGACGTGCTGTTGCTCGGCGTGGACCACGGCTCCAACACCTCGCTGCACCTCGCCGAGTACCGCCGACCGGCGCCGCCCCGGCAGCGCTGCGGCGCCGCCGTGCTGACCGGCGACGGCGGCCGGGAGTGGGTGTGGTGGGACGACGTGCGGCTGGACGAGGAGGACTTCGCCCGGCTCGGCACCGACCTCGAGACCACCGGCGCGGTGCGGCTGGGGCCGGTCGGCGATGGAACGGGCCGGTTGATGAGGCAGCGGGCGGCGGTCGACTTCGCGGTCGACTGGCTGGCCCGCAACCGACGGACGGAGGAGTCATGACGGTGAGCGCCGACGCGTACCTGGCGGTGGTGATCGAGACGATCGGCCGGGTGGCCGCCGCCCAGCGGGAGGCGGTCGGCCGGGCCGCCGACCTGATCACGGAGTCGCTGCGCGCCGACGGGGTGATCCACGCCTTCGGCACCGGCCACTCGGAGGCCCTCGCCATGGAGATCGCCGGGCGGGCCGGTGGGCTGGTACCCACGAACCGGATCGCCCTGCGTGACCTGGTGCTGTACGGCGGCGAGCCGGCCGACGTGCTCGGCCCCAAGCTGGAACGCGACCCGGCCGTTGCGCACCGCCTCTACGAGCTGGCCCCGGTACGCCCGCAGGACGTCTTCGTGCTCGCCTCCAACTCCGGGGTGAACGGCGCGATGGTGGAGTTCGCGTCCCTGGTGAAGGAGCGGGGGCACGGCCTGGTGGCGATCACCTCGGCGGAGCACTCCGGCCGGATGACCTCCCGGCACCCGTCGGGTCGCAAGCTGGCCGACTTCGCCGACGTGGTGCTCGACAACGGCGCCCCGTACGGCGATGCGACCCTTCCGCTGCCCGGCGGCGGCGCGGTCGGCGCGGTCTCCTCGATCACCGCCGCGCTGCTGGCCCAGCAGATCGTGGCGGAGGTGGTGGCCCGGCTGATCGCGGCGGGGGAGCGGCCCCCGGTCTACCTCTCCGCGAACATCACCGGCGGCGACGAGCACAACGCCGAGCTGGAGGCCCGCTACGCCGGTCGGATCCGCCGGGGGGCGTAAGCCGAACGGCGATCATGAACCGGTTTCGGCGCGCCGCCGACGGGGCACAAGCCTTGCTGCCGACGGGGCGGTCCCCGCCGGCAGTACCGTCTTCCGCGGAGGTAGCGCGTGTCCAAGGAAACCGAGAAGCAGCGCTGGCAGCGCAACTTCGCCGACCTGCTGCAGGAGCTGCGGGTGGCGCAGACCGGGGTGCAGATCCTCTTCGCCTTCCTGCTCACCCTGCCGTTCAGCAACGGTTTCACCCGGACCAGCGGCTTCCAGAAGGACGTCTACATCGTCGCGCTGCTCGCCGCCGCCGCGTCGGCCGCGCTGATCATCTCGCCGGTCGCGTTCCACCGGGCGCTGTTCCGGCAGGGTCGTAAGCCGGAGCTGGTCCGGTACGCCCACCGGATGGCCAGCGGTGGCCTCGCTTTCATGCTGGTCTCCATGGTCAGCGCGGTGCTGCTGGTGACCGATTTCGTGCTGCACCGCTCCTTCGCCCTGGTGCTCAGCGCGCTCACCGCGGTGTGGTTCCTCACCTTCTGGGCGGTGCTGCCCTTCATCCGGCGCGGCTGGGGCGACGACGACATCGACGACGACGATGACGACCCGGACGTCCTCCCCGGCGACTGAACCGCGAGAAGCGGGCCGGACACCTCGCCAAATCGGACGTGCGCCAAACGCTACCGCTGGGTAACACCCGGGAGTAGCGTCAGTTCTGTCGCGCACGTTGACGCAGCCGGACCGAGGTTCGAGGGGGCAGCCGTGACCACGACACAGAACAGCCGACCCGACGGAGCGGGCGCAGCCGGAGCGGGTGGTCCGACCGGCAAGATGCCCCCGATCGACGACACCAGCCCACCGGCCGGCTCCGCCGCGGCGATCGACGAGGCGGGTGGGGTCGGGCCGCTGCCCGGCGAGGCGGGTCAGGTCTCCGAGAAGGAGGCCCGCCAGGTCGCCGAGGCGGCCCGCGAGGCGGCCTGGGACCGGCCCAGCTTCGGCAAGGAACTCTTCCTCGGCCGGTTCCGGCTCGACCTGATCAACCCGTGGCCGCAGTCCGACCCCGACGACGTGCAGCGGGCCGAGGCGTTCCTCGCCGACCTCGGCGCGTACCTGGACTCCGAGGTGGACGGTGCGGCCATCGAGCGGGACGCGCGCATCCCGGACGAGGTGTTCCACGGGCTGGCCCGGCTCGGCGCCTTCGGCATGAAGATCGACCGGAAGTACGGCGGGCTCGGGCTGAGCAACCTGCACTACTGCCGGGCGCTGATGCGGGTCGGTTCGGCCAACCCGGCGATCAGCGCGCTGCTCTCCGCGCACCAGTCGATCGGGGTGCCGCAGCCGCTGAAGATGTTCGGGACGCCCGAGCAGAAGCAGCGGTTCCTGCCCCGGCTCGCGGCCGGTGAGGTCTCCGCGTTCCTGCTCACCGAGCCGGACGTCGGCTCCGACCCGGCCCGGCTGGCCACCACCGCCGAGCCGACCGAGGACGGCAGCGGGTACCGGGTCAACGGGGTGAAGCTCTGGGCCACCAACGGCACGGTCGCCACCCTGCTGGTGGTGATGGCGCGGGTGCCGGCGGCCGAGGGGCGGCGCGGCGGGATCACCGCCTTCGTGGTCGAGGGCGACAGCGAGGGCATCACGGTGGAGCGCCGCAACGCCTTCGTCGGCCTGCGGGGCCTGGAGAACAGCCTCACCCGCTTCCACGACGTGTTCGTGCCGAAGGAGAACGTCATCGGCGGCGAGGGCAAGGGGCTGAAGATCGCCCTGACCACCCTGAACACCGGTCGGCTGTCGCTGCCGGCGATGTGCCTCGGCGCGGGCAAGTGGTCGCTGAACGTGGCCCGCGAGTGGGCCGCCGACCGGGTCCAGTGGGGCCGCCCGGTAGGCGAGCACGAGGCGGTCGCCAAGAAGCTGGCCTTCATCGCGGCCACCACGTACGGCATGGAGTCCATGCTGGACCTCTGCTGCCTGCTCGCCGACGACGACCGCAACGACATCCGGATCGAGGCGGCGCTGGTCAAGCTCTACGCGAGCGAGATGGCCTGGAAGATCGCCGACGAGCTGATCCAGATCCGGGGCGGCCGCGGCTACGAAACCGCCGACTCGCTGGCCGCCCGGGGCGAGCGTCCGGCCGCGGTCGAGCAGCTCCTGCGGGACCTGCGGATCAACCGGATCTTCGAGGGCTCCACCGAGATCATGCATCTGCTGATCGCCCGGGAGGCGGTCGACGCACACCTCTCGGTGGCCGGCGACATCATCGACCCGGACGCCGGGCTCGGCCGCAAGGCGAAGGCGGGCGCCCGGGCCGGCGCCTTCTACGCGAAGTGGCTGCCCACCCTCGCCGTCGGCAAGGGGCAGGCCCCCGGGGCGTACGGGGAGTTCGGGCCGCTCGCCGGCCACCTGCGGCACGTCGAGCGCACGTCGCGGAAGCTGGCCCGGTCGACGTTCTACGCGATGTCCCGCTGGCAGGGGAAGATGGAGCGCAAGCAGGCGTTCCTCGGCCGGGTGGTGGACATCGGCGCGGAGCTGTTCGCGATCTCGGCGGTCTGCGTCCGGGCGATCGCCGAGCGGGAAGCCCACCCGGAGAACGTCGAGCTGGCCGACCTGTTCTGCCGGCAGGCCCGGCTGCGGATCGACGAGCTGTTCACCGGGCTCTGGTCCAACACCGATTCCCAGGACGTGGCGGCGGCGAAGCGCATCCTCGCCGGCCGGTACGCCGCCCTGGAGGAGGGGGTGGTCACCCCGCCGGCGGACGCCCCCTGGGTGGCCCGCTGGACCCCGGGCCCGTCGACCGCCGAGGACGTCCGACGGCGGATCCCACCAGCGGGGTAGGCGGGTACGGCCGCCTCCGGCCGGTGGCGGCTCGCCGGTCGGGAGCCGGGAGCCGGGAGCCGGGGTCAGCGGGCGACGGCCCACGCGATCACGGCGGCAAGGATGAGCCCGTTCAGCCCGGCCAGCACCAGGTAGGCGGCCGGTGGGATCCGGCGGCCCTTGCGGACGTAGCTCACCAGGACGCCCGCGTACACGAGCAGCAGCACGGCGACGACGATCAGGAAGTAGAGCACCGGGACACCCTACCGACCGGACCTCAGCCCGAGGC
Source organism: Micromonospora globispora (assembly GCF_003857015.1). GTDB lineage: Bacteria > Actinomycetota > Actinomycetes > Mycobacteriales > Micromonosporaceae > Micromonospora > Micromonospora globispora. The sequence goes on from NZ_QGGF01000459.1 coordinate 8,956, forward strand.
TGCGCAGCTCCAGCGCGGCGAGCGCGTCCACGGCGTCGTCGTCGCCGCGCCGCCAGGCCTCCGCCACGTCGGGCGCGATTCGGGTCAGCCTGCCGAGCGGCTGGCCGGCCAGCGCGCGCAGCGCGAGGAGGTCGCGACCGCGCCGGCCCGGCGCATCCAGCGCACTCGCAGTGGCAGCCAGCCGAAGAGCACCAGGCCGAGCGGGAAGACCAGCACCGCGATGGTCAGCGCGAGCGCCAGCTGGCCGACGAGTTCCTGCTGGTCGCGGCCCGCGTCGGCGACCGCCCGGGCGGCGTCGGCGGCCCTGGTGAAGGGGGCGGTCAGCTCGTCGCCGACCAGCGGCACCCGGCCGACCTTGCCGCCGGCGTCGGCCAGGTTGTCGGCGAGGCCGCTGCCGGCCCCCTCCAGCTTCTGTCCGGGTACGGCGAGCTTCTGCACCAGGTCGTGCAGCCAGAGCGCGAAGCGGATCGCCGCGTACACCCAGACGACCACCAGCAGGTCGGTGAGCAGCTGACGGAGGGCGGTGGGAAAACGGTCAGCGTAGATCTTCACGCCGGACAGCGTGCCACGCTCCGGCCGCCTCGGCACGGCTCAGTTTTCTCAGCCGGCGCAGTCCGGGCAGGTGCCGAAGATCTCCAGGGTGTGGCTGACGTCGGCGTACCCGTGCTGGGCGGCGACCCGCTCGGCCCAGCTCTCCACCGCCGGCCCGGCCACCTCCACCGTCCGGCCGCAGGCCCGGCAGACCAGGTGGTGGTGATGGCCCTCGCTGCACCGCCGGTAGAGGTGCTCGCCGCCGGGCAGGCGCATCACGTCGATCTCGCCCGCGTCGGCCAGCCCCTGCAACGTCCGGTAGACGGTGGTGAGACCGACCCGTTCGCCCCGCTCCCGCAGCATCGCGTGCAGGTCCTGGGCGCTGTGGAAGCCCTCCACCTCGGCCAGCAGCGCGCTCACGGCCGTCCGCTGCCGCGTGTTCCGGAGCGTCCCCTCGGTCACGGCCCCTCCCCGGCGTGGCTGACCGCGTCCGCGACGATGTGCGCGACGTGCTCGTCCACCAGGGCGTACGCGATCTCGCGACCGCGCCGGGAACCGCGGACCACGCCGGCCCCGCGCAGCACCCGCAGATGCTGGGAGACCAGCGGCTGCGGGGCGCCGAGCTTCTCCACCAGCTCGTGCACGCACCGTTCACCCTGCGCCAGCTCGCTCACGATCGCCAGCCGGATGGGCGCCGACAGCGCGCGCAGCAGCTCACCCGCGCCCTCGAAGGCGTCGTACCCGTTCGTGCCGGTCACGCTGTAACGGTAACCAATGCCAGCAGGGCGGGCCGGGGCCGGCTCACCCGAGCACCACCTCGTGCGGCTCGGCGACCGGCTCGCCCGGTTCGGCGGCGGGCACGGCAGCCGGGCCGGTACGTCGGCGCAGCGCCCGCCAGCCGGCCGCGCCGAGCGCGACGACCAGGAACGACGCGATGGCGAGCAGGACCACAGAGGCGCCGGGCGCGGTGTCGGCGGTGGCGGCCACCCAGATCCCCGCCCCGGCGGCGAAGAGCCCGAGGGCCATCGCGGCGGCCATCGTGCTGCGGAACCCGCGGGTGACCTGCTGCGCGGTGGCCACCGGCACCACCATCAGCGCGCTGATCAGGAGCACGCCCACCGCCCGCATGGCGATGGTGACGGTCACCGCGGTGGTCACCGCGAGCAGCAGGTTGAGCGCCCGGACCGGCAGGCCGGAGACCCGGGCGTACTCCTCGTCGTGGCAGATCGCGAAGAGCGCCGGGCGCAGCGCCAGCATGGTCACCAGGATCGCCACCCCGAGCACCAGGATGGTGGTCAGGTCGGCCGGTGAGGTGGTGGTCAGCGACCCGAAGAGGTAGGCGTTGAGCGAGGCGTTGCTGGCGTTGGAAAGGCCGACCAGCATCACGCCGCCGGCGATGCCGCCGTAGAAGAGCAGCGCCAGAGCCAGGTCGCCGGAGGTGCGGCCGCGGGCGCGGACCAGCTCGATGGTGATGGCGCCGAGCGTCGCCGCGATCACCGCCACCAGCACCGGGGAGCGGTTGAGCAGCAGCCCGGCGCCGACCCCGGTGAGCGCCACGTGCCCGATGCCGTCGCCGATCAGCGCCAGCCGCCGCTGCACCAGGTAGATCCCGAGCGCCGGCGCCGCCAGCCCGATGACCAGGGCGCCGACCAGGGCGCGCAGCATGAAGTCGTACTGGAAGAGGTCCATGCTCAACTGCTCCACAGCCCGGCGGGCTCCTCGGGACCGTGCGGGTGCACGTGGTCGTGGTCAGGTTCCGCGTGGTGGCCGGCGGGCTCCGGCACGGCGCCGTCGTGGCAGATCCCGCCCTCGTGGACGACGACCGCGCGGCTGATCAGCGGCCGCAGTGGGCCCAGCTCGTGGGCGACCAGCAGTACGGTGCCGCCGCCGTCGAGGAACCCGCGCAACGCCCCGGCGAACGCCTCCTGGCTGGCCGCGTCGACCCCGGCGGTCGGCTCGTCGAGGACCAGCAGCTCCGGCTCACCGGCCAGCGCCCGGGCGATCAGGGTGCGCTGCTGCTGACCGCCGGAGAGGGTGGCGACCGGGTCACCGGCCCGGTCGGCGAGCCCGACCGCGCGCAGCGCCGCGTCGACCGCCGCCCGTCCGGGCGCAGGA
>NZ_QGGF01000462.1 GCF_003857015.1 Micromonospora globispora
GCCTGCCGGCTGTGAGGCCGCTGCCGGCCCCCGCCGCGCTGGCCATGGTCGTCCTCGGCGGGGTCGACGCGGTGGCCCTCGGCCAGCCCGGCCCGCATGGAGGGGACGGCCAGCAGCCCGATCGCGACGAGCAGGCTCCCGCCGAGGTTGTTGACCACCGCGCCGAGCACCGGATTGCCGGCCCGCTCGCCCAGCTCGGCGTTGATCGCGCCCTGGGCCGCCGCGGCGACCCCGCCGAGGACGACCATGGCCAGCGCGGCGGGGGCCGGCAGCGGCCTCACAGCCGGCAGGCGTGGATGTTGGTGACCAGGATCGCCCGGGCGCCCAGCTCGTAGAGCTCGTCCATGATCCGGTGCACGTCGTCGCGCTGGACCATGGCCTGGACCGCCACCCAGCCCTCGCGGTGCAGCGGGGAGACGGTCGGGGACTCGATGCCGGGAGTCAGCGAGCTGGCCCGGTCGAGCAGGCCGGCCGGCACGTCGTAGGCGAGCATGACGTACCGCCGGGCGACCAGGACCCCGTGCAGCCGGCGGAGCAGCTGCTCGGCCTGGGCGCAGCCCGGCGCGCCGACGCGGCGGACGAGCACCGCCGAGGAGATCAGCAGCGGCTCACCGATGATCTCCAGCCCGGCCTGGCGCAGGGTGGCCCCGGTGGAGACCACGTCGGCCACCACGTCCGCCACACCGAGGCGGACGGCGTTCTCCACCGCGCCGTCGAGGCGGATGACGTCGGCGCTCAGCTCGTGCTCCGCCAGGTACCGGTTGACCACCCCCGGGTACGCGGTGGCGATCCGGTGGCCACTCAGCTCCTTCGGCGAGGCGATGGTGTCCGGTCTGGCGGCGAAGCGGAAGGTGGCGCCGCCGAAGGCGAGGTCGACGACCTCCTCGGCCCGGGCGCCGGAGTCGACCAGCAGGTCCCGGCCGGTGATGCCGAGGTCCAGGTCACCGGAGCCGACGTAGGTGGCGATGTCCCGGGGACGCAGGTAGAAGAATTCGACGTCGTTGTCCTCGTCGCGGCAGACCAGGTCCTTCGGGTCGCGGCGCTGCTGGTAACCGGCCTCGCGCAGCATCCCGGCGGCCGGTTCGGCCAGGGTGCCCTTGTTGGGGATGGCGACACGCAGCATGTCGGAGTGCTCCTTCGATCGATCTGATGATCAGCGGACGGGGCGCACTCACAGATGTCGGTAGACGTCCTTGAGCTCGAGACCGGTGGCGAGCATCAGCACCTGGGCCTGGTAGAGCAGCTGGGAGATCTCCTCAGCGGCCCGCTCCGGACCCTCGTGCTCGGCCGCCATCCACGACTCGGCCGCCTCCTCGACGACCTTCTTGCCGATGAAGTGCACCCCCTTCTCGAGCGCGGCGACCGTGCCCGAGCCCGGGGTGCCGGCGGCGGCCTTGGCCTGCAGCTCGGCGAACAACTCCTCGAACGTCTTCACGGAAGGCGATTCTTCCAGCCGCCCGGGGTGACCGCGTGCGCCGGGTCCGTCGCGGCGCGACGTCGACCACATGCTGGGCGGAACGGCGGCGGGGCACCTGCCGTCGCCCTCCGGCCGCGGCGACAGGCCGCGGCCGAAGGGCGGCACGCGCTCGGGAGGCGCGCCGGTTCAGCCGCCGAAGCCGACCCGGTGGCCGTAGCTGGCGTCGAGGCCGCGGACGGCCAGGGCGGCGTCCAGCGCCGCGACCGTGGCCGCCCAGCCCTTGTCCTCCGCCGAGCCGGGCAGCCCGGCCCGGTCCCGGGCCTGCTCGACGGTCTCCACCGTGAGCACCCCGTGCGCGACCGGCTTCCCCTCGTCCAACGCGACCCGGGTCAGCCCGTCGGTCACCGACCGGCAGACGTAGTCGAAGTGCGCGGTCGCGCCGCGGACCACCACGCCGAGGGCGACCACCACGTCGCAGCGGCGGGCGAGCGCCTGCGCCACCACGGGCAGCTCCACCGAGCCGGCCACCCGGGCCACCACCGCCCGCGCGCCGCACGCCTCGGCCGCCGCGACCGCCCGGTCGAGCATGTGGTCGGTCAGCTCGCCGTGCCAGCGCGCGGCGACCACGCCGACGGTCATCCCGGCGGCGTCCACCGTCGTCACCCCGGGCTCACCGAAACCCGCCATGTCTACGCTCCGATCTCGTCACCGGCGACCGGGCGGCCCATCGGCGCCTCGGTCACCTCGTCCAGCTCGTCCAGCAGGTGGCCCATCCGGTCCCGCTTGGTGCGCAGGTACCGCACGTTCTCCGGGTTCGACCGGATCGGGAGCCCTTCCCGGCCGCTCACGGTGAGGCCGTAGCCCTCCAGGCCGGCCCGCTTGGCCGGGTTGTTGGTCAGCAGCCGCATGGAGCGGACGCCGATGTCGTAGAGGATCTGCGCGCCGGTGCCGTAGTCCCGGGCGTCCGCGGGCAGCCCCAGGTCGAGGTTCGCGTCGACGGTGTCCCGGCCCAGGTCCTGCAGCTGATACGCCTGGAGCTTGTGCAGCAGGCCGATGCCCCGGCCCTCGTGCCCGCGCACGTAGAGCACCACCCCGCGCCCCTCCTGCGCCACCCGGGCCAGGGCGGCCTGGAGCTGCGGGCCGCAATCGCAGCGCAGCGAGCCGAAGACGTCCCCGGTGAGGCACTCCGAGTGCACCCGGACCAGCACGTCCTTCCCGTCACCGAGGTCGCCCATCACCAGCGCGACGTGCTCGGCGGAGTCGTAGTCGCTGCGGTAGCCGAGCGCCCGGAACACCCCGTGCGGGGTGGGCATCCGCGCGTCGGCGACCTGCTCCACCTGCTTTTCGGTACGCCGCCGGTGGGCGATCAGGTCGGCGATGGTGATCAGGGTCAGGCCGTGCTCGGCGCAGAACTTCTCCAGGTCCGGCAGGCGCATCATGGTGCCGTCGTCGTTGACCAGCTCGCAGAGCACGCCGGCCGGGCGCAACCCGGCCAGCCGGGTCAGGTCGACGGCCGCCTCGGTGTGCCCCGGCCGGCGCAGCACCCCGCCCTCGCGGGCCCGCAGCGGCACCACGTGCCCGGGGCGGGCCAGGTCGGTCGGGTCGGTGGCGGCGTCGGCGAGCAGCCGGATGGTGTGCGACCGGTCGGCTGCCGAGATGCCCGTGCTGACCCCCTCCCGGGCGTCCACGGTCACCGTGTACGCGGTGCCGCGGCGGTCCTGGTTGGTGTGGTGCATGGGCGGCAGGTCCAGCCGGTTGCACTCCGACTCGGTCAGCGGCACGCAGATGTAGCCGGAGGTGTAGCGGACCATGAACGCGACCAGCTCCGGGGTGGCCAGCTCGGCCGCGAAGATCAGGTCGCCCTCGTTCTCCCGGTCCTCGTCGTCGACCACGACGACGGGCCGGCCGGCGGCGATGTCCGCCACCGCCTGCTCGATGCTGGCAAACGCGCTCATGCCGCCACTCCGCTTCGCTCCGTGCCGTCATGAGGCACCAAAGGACTGAGCCTGATGATTCGCTCGCTACGCTCGCTCATGCGACGGCCTCCGAGTAGGTGGGCGGGATCGAGGTGGGGGCCGGCTGGCTGGCCCGGGAGGTACGCCACCAGGCGACCAGGCCCCAGACGCAGAACGCGCCGTAGACCAGGTACATGGCGGCCGACGGGTAGTAGTGGCCGCGCAGCAGCAGCGGGACGCCGACGGCGTCGACGGCGATCCAGATCAGCCAGAACTCGACCCAGCCGCGGGCCATGCCGTACGTGGCGAGGAGGCTGCCGACCAGGATCCAGGCGTCCGGCAGCGGACCCCAGGAGCCGAGCGCGGCGAGCACCGGGTACCCGGCGGCGGTGCCGACGGCCGCGGCGGCCAGCAGGCCGAGGCGTTCCCTACCGGTCGCCCAGCGCGGCGTCACCGCCGGCTGCTCCGCCGCTCCCCCGCGCTGGTTGCGGGACCAGCGCCACCAGCCGTAGACGCTGACCGCGAAGAAGAAGACCTGCCGGCCGGCCTGGCCGTAGAGGTCGTGCGCCTGCGGGGTGGCGAACACGCCGCCGAGGAAGACGGTGAAGAGCAGCGCGTTGCCGATCATGCCGACCGGCCAGGCCCAGACCAGCCGGCGCAGCCCGAGCAGCGCCGAGGCGAGGCCGAAGACGTTGCCGACGATCTCCCGGACCAGCACCGGCGAGCCGGCGACGTGGACCTGGGCGTCGAGCAGCCAGCCGAGCGGGCCCATCACCGGTCACCCCCCGGCACGGCGGCGCCGCCGGGCAGCGCCGGGCCGCCGGCGACGCGGTCGCCGAGGAGCCGCTCGACGTACTTGGCGAGCACGTCCACCTCCAGGTTGACCGGCTCGCCGACCCCCTTGGCGCCGAGGGTGGTCAGCTTGAGGGTGGTCGGGATCAGGCCGACGGCGAACCAGTCGTCGCCGACCGCGGCGACGGTCAGCGACACCCCGTCGATGGTGATGGAGCCCTTCTCCACCACGTACCGGGACAGGGCGGCGGGCAGCCGGAAGCGGACCGTCTCCCACTGCGGGGCGGGCTCCCGGGAGAGCACCTCGCCGACCCCGTCGACGTGCCCCTGGACCAGGTGCCCGCCGAGCCGGCTGCCGAGCGCGGCGGCCCGCTCCAGGTTGACCGGGTCACCGGGGCGCAGCGCGCCGAGCGCGGAGCGGCGCAGGGTCTCCCCCATCACGTCGGCGGTGAAGACGCCACCGTCGACGTCGACCACGGTCAGGCAGACCCCGTTGACCGCGATGGAGTCGCCGTGCCGGGCGTCCGAGGTGACCAGCGGGCCGCGGATGGCCAGCAGCGCGGAGTCACCTCCGGTCTCGGTGGTCCGGACGACCTCGCCCAGTTCCTCGACGATGCCGGTGAACATGTCAGCCCTCCCTTTTCCGGGGCAGCGCGGTGATCCGCAGGTCGGGACCGACCTGCGTAACGTCGGTGATCTCCAGATCGATGACGTCGGCGATGGTGGTCACGCCGGCGTCGAGCAGTGCGGTCGGGCCGTTGCCGAGCAGCTTCGGCGCCACGTAGCCGACGATCTTGTCGATCAGGCCGGCGGCGAGGAACGCGCCCGCCAGCCGGGGGCCGCCCTCCAGCAGGGCCGCCCGCACGCCGCGGTGGTGCAGCTCCGCGAGCAGCGCCGGCAGGTCGACCCGGCCGTCCGGCCCGGCCCCGACCTCCGCGGTGGTGGCAACCCAGGTGCGGGCGGCGCCGTCGCGGACCCGGGCCTGGTCGGGGGTACGCCCCGAGCTGTCCACCACCACCCGCAGCGGCTGCCGGATGGCCAGGGTGCCGTCGCGCAGGTTGCGGGCGGTCAGCCGGGGGTCATCGGCGAGCACGGTGCCCACCCCGACGATCACCGCGTCGACCGTGCCCCGCAGGGCGTGCACGTCGATCCGGGCCGCCTCGGAGGTGATCCACATGCTGGTGCCGTCGGCGGCGGCGGAGCGCCCGTCGAGGGTGGCCGCGTACTTCCAGATCACGTACGGCCAGCCGCGGCGCATCGAGGTCAGCCACGCCACGTTGCCGGCCTCGGCCTCCTCGGCCCGTACCCCGAACTCGACCTGGATGCCGGCGGCGCGCAGCGTGGCGGCGCCGCCGGAAGCGACCGGGTTGGGATCGGGGACCGCGACCACCACCCGGGCGACCCCGGCCTGGATCAGCGCGAGGCTGCACGGGCCGGTGCGGCCGTGGTGGTCGCAGGGTTCGAGAGTGACCACGGCGGTGCCGCCGCGGGCCCGCTCGCCGGCCTGGGCGAGCGCGACGATCTCGGCGTGCGGACCGCCGGCGTACGCGTGGAAGCCCTCGCCGACGACTTCGCCGTCGGTGTCCAACAGCACGCAGCCGACGACGGGGTTGGGGCTGGTGGTGCCGAGTCCCCGGGCGGCCAGCGCGATGGCGCGACGCATCGCCTCGTCGATGGAGACGCTGGCCATCGCCCGTCCCTGCCCTCTCACTCGCCGGTCGCGCGCGGGCGGGGCTGGGAGGCATCGGCACGGTGCCGCAGACAGGCGGCGGCGGAGATCCGGGGACGGCGGTGCCGCCCCGGGGAGCCCAGGCGGCGCTGAGGTGTCAGCGGCCGGCAGGGCCCTCCCCCGTCCCGCGCGCTGTCTCCCATCCGGACTGTCTGGGAGTGGGTCGCCCCGCTCCCAACCGTCGGCCCCGGATTCTCACCAGGTCCACCGTCCGGCCGAAGCCGTCCGGGTCGCGGGCTTACCACGGTCGGACCGTGGATCACCGCCGGTTCGGAATTTCACCGAGCCCCGCCAGCGCGTGGTGGGTACACCGGAAGTCTTACACGCCGGGCCGGGGCCCGCGCCACAGAGGCGAGGTACCTCACAGCAAGACGGCACGATCACGTAACTCCGCGCCGCCGGTCCACCGCCACGTACGACCCGGGTTGGCTCTTGGCGACGGTTTTCATCTCGGATGCCACGGCGATGGCTTCCAGCGGGTTGGTGAAGCGCTTGCCCGAGTCGGAGAGCGAGACGCCGATGGAGAGGGTGACCAGGGCGGCCCGGCGGATGTTGCCCCGGCGGTCCTTCAACTCGACGAAGCCGCGCTCCCGGTCGGTCGGGTCGTAGAGGGCGTCCGCGGCCTTCTCGAAGTCCACCACCGCCCGGCTGGTCAGCGGGCGCACCTGGCTGGGCGTGCAGACGATCACGAAGTCGTCGCCGCCGACGTGCCCGAGGAAGGCCGGCGGCAGCCCGATCGAGACCACCGCCCGGTGCAGGCTGCGGGCCAGCGCGGAGATGAACTCGTCGCCGCGGACGAAGCCGTACCGGTCGTTCACGCTCTTGAACCGGTCGATGTCGATGTAGCCGACGGCGTAGTCGGCGCCGTTGCGGACCCGGTCGCTGATCTCCCGCCGGATCCGGCTGTTGCCAGGCAGCCCGGTGAGCGGGGAGACCTCGCGGAACTCCTTGTTGCGGCGCAGGGTGGAGCTGACCCGGGCCACCAGTTCGGCGGTGTCGAACGGCTTGACCAGGTAGTCGTCGGCGCCGGCGGTGAGGCCGTGCACCTTGTCCACGGTCATGCCCTTGGCGGTCAGCATGATGACCGGCAGGGCGGAGGTCATCGGGTCGGCGCGCAGCCGGCGGGTCAGCTCCAGGCCGTCGATGCGCGGCATCATCAGGTCGACCACGGCCAGGTCCGGCCGTTGCCGCTCGATCATTTCGAGCGCCTCCTGGCCGTCGCTGGCGTGGATCACCTCGAAGCCGTGCAGCCGCAGGTTGAACTCGACGAAACGCGCGATGTCCTCGTCGTCGTCGACGACGAGGATGACGTCGGGTCGCTCGTCCGCCGGGTCCATCTCAGGCCCCGGCGATCGCGCGTTCCGCCTGGGCACGCAGGCGGCGTACCGCCTCGGCCGGATCGTCGGCTCCGTAGACGGCGGTTCCGGCGACGAAGGCGTCCGCGCCGGCGGCGGCCGCCTGCTCGATGGTGTCCGCGGCAATCCCGCCGTCGACCTCGATCCGCAGTTCGAGATGGCCGCTGTCCACGTGCCGGCGGGCCGTACGCACCTTCTCCAGCAGCTGCGGGATGAACCGCTGCCCGCCGAAGCCCGCCTTGATCGTCATGATCAGCAGGGTGTCGAAGCTGGGCAGCAGCTCCAGGTAGGGCTCGATCGGGGTGTCCCGGTCGATCGCCAGCCCCGCCTTCGCCCCGGCGGAGCGGAGGTCCTTGGCGAGGGCGACCGGGTCGTCGCACGCCTCGACGTGGAAGGTGACGTTGTACGCGCCGGCGTCGGCGTACCCGGGCGCCCACCGGCGCGGGTCCTCGATCATGAGGTGCACGTCGAAGGGCAGCTCGGTGGCGGCGCGCAGGCTCTGCACCACCGGCAGCCCGATGGTCAGGTTCGGCACGAAGTGGTTGTCCATGACGTCCACGTGCAACCAGTCGGCGGCGTGCTCGACGGCGCGGACCTCTTCGGCCAGGCGGGCGAAATCGGCGGCCAGGATGCTGGGCGCGACGATCAGCGGCGGTACGGTCACGGGGCCAGTGTACGAACGCGGCCACCCGCCGCCCGCAGCGCGGCACCGGCTGAGACCCGCTGTGACCCAGCGGTGGCTCCCGGTGCATGATCGGCCCTTCCGGTGCGGACATCCCGGACGAGAAGCCATCGATGACTGGCCGATCGACCGAAAGACAGCAACACTCCAACGGGGACGGTCACGTAGGCTGCACGCCCGGCGGCGGGGGACGCCGCACGGGTCGCGGCGACCGGCTGTCAGCTCCCGGAAAGGGCGGACGATGCGACGGTGGCTCGTGGCGCTGGCGCTGGCCGGCACGGCGACGATGGTCCTGGTCGGCTGCGTCCAGCCGCACCGTGCCGACGGCGACCTGGTCGACGACTGGCCCGCCCTGCCGGCGCCCCAGCTGTTCATCCCCGCCACGGACGCCTGCCTGCCCCGGATCACCGTGGTCGTGCAGGCCGGCACGTACGAGACCGTGGACTGCGGGCGCAGCCACCTGGCCGAGGCCGTGCATGTCGGCACCTTCACCGGCCCGGCCGCCGCCGGGGCGCGACCCGAGCCGGGCTCCCCCGCGCTGCGCACCGCCCGCGCCGAGTGCGACCAGCGGGCCCGGTTGGTGATCGGCGGGGACTGGCACTCCGCCCGGCTCACGCTGACCATCGCGGTCCCCTCCGTGACCGCCTGGCTCGCCGGCGCCCGGTGGTACCGGTGCGACCTGAGCGAGACCGACAGCATCGACAACACCCGACCGGTCAACCGGGTCGGCAGCCTGCGCGGCGCGATGATCGGCGACAACCCGCTGGTCCACCGCTGCTTCGACCCCAAGCTGATCGGCAACAACCTCAACTACATGGCGCCGGTGCTCTGTACCGAGCCGCACCGGGCCGAGTTCGTCGGCGTCTACGTCGAACGCGACATGAGCTGGGCGCAGTTCATCAAGGCCCGCCAACAGGTGCACCGGCGCTGCATGGCATTGATCGCGGCTTTCGCCAACGTGCCGAACAACAGCGAGCTGCCGTACCGGGCCGGCTCCATCTTCTACCCGCCGTCGCAGCGGGAGTGGGAGGAGGGCGACCGGGGGGTGCGCTGTTTCCTGTGGAGCGACGACCGGCGGCTGACCCGCTCCATGCGCGGCGCCGGCCCGCAGGGACTACCCGCCAGCTGAGCCGCGGTGCCGTATGCTGCACCGCCGTGGCGTACCGGCGCTCGGAGCCGGTCGGCGCGACCACGGACTGCGGGGAGGTCGGCGGATGCGGCGATGGTGGACGGCGATCGCCGTGGGCGCGGTGGCGGTGCTGGCGCTCGCCGGCTGCGGCGCGCCGGGCGGGGCGGACGGGAACCTGACCGACGACTGGCCGGGCTTCGGCCCGGCGAAGGGTTTCGTGCCGGCGAACGGGGCTTGCCACACCACGGTCCAGGAAGTTGGCTACCTCACCGGCTACAGCCCGGTCGACTGCACCGCCTCGCACCGGGCGGAGACCCTGCACGTCGGTACGTTGACCGGAACGGACGCCGATCGGAGCGCCCCCCCGCGCGCCGGCTCGAACGGGATGCGGACGGCGCACGCGGAGTGCGATCGGCAGGTCAGCAAGGCGGTGGGGGCCGACTGGCGCTCCGGGCGGCTGATGCTAACCGTCATCTTCCCGTCGACGACGGCCTGGACGGGCGGTGCCCGCTGGTTCCGCTGCGACGTCTCCGAGGTGGCCAGCCTGGACGACAACAGCGTCATCCCGCGGAGCGCGTCGTTGAAGAACGCGCTGGCGGCGGGCTCCCCGCTGACCCTCGGCTGCTTCAACCCGAAGCTGTCGAAGGACGACATCGAGGAGATGCGGCCGGTCGCCTGCACGGCGAAGCACCACGCCGAGTTCGTCGGCATCTACCAGGCCCCGGACATCACCTACGCCGAGTTCCAGCGCACCCCCCTGCGGGCGCACAAGGCCTGCCGGGGGCTGATCGCCAAGTACGTCAAGGTGCCGAACAACAGCGACATGCAGTACCGGGCCGGCACGATCATCTACCACCCATACGAGCAGGAGTGGAAGGACGGCAACCGGGGCGTGCAGTGCTTCCTCTGGCTGGACGACCGCACGCTGACCCGCTCGCTGAAGGGCGCCGGCACCAAGGGCCTGCCGATCCAGTGAGCGGGCGGGGTGGGCCGGCCGGCCCACCCCCCCTTTTCGTTCTAGCTGACCTGCAGGGTGACGTCGTCGAGGACGAAGCTGGTCTGCAACGACGAGTCCTCCACGAGCAGGTCAACGGGGAACGTCGGGCGCTCACCCCCGGCGCAGCACCGCCAGGAACATCGCGTCGGTGCCGTGCCGGTGCGGCCAGAGCTGCACCGTGGGGCCGTCACCGAGCCCTGGCATGCCGGCCGGCAGCAGCGGCCGGGCATCGACGAAGTCGACCGGGAAGCCGCACCGGCGGGACGCCTCGGTCACCGTCACGTGCGTCTCCACCGTGTGCGGGGAGCAGGTGACGTAGGCGACCAGGCCGCCGGGGCGGACCGCCCGCAGCGCGGCGGTGAGCAGTTCCCGCTGCAACCGGGTCAGCGGCGGCAGGTCGGAGGGCTGGCGGCGCCAGCGGGACTCCGGCCGCCGGCGCAGCGAGCCCAGACCGGTGCACGGCGCGTCGACCAGTACCCGGTCGAAGTGGCCCTCGGGCAGCTTCGGGTCGGCGCCGACCGTCCGCCCGTCGGTGGCCAGCACAGTCACCGGCAGGCCCTTGGTGGCCTGCTCCACCAGCCGGGCCCGGTGCTCGGCCACCTCGACGGCGGTGAGCCGGGCGCCCCGCTGCGCCGCGATGGCGCCGAGCAGGCCGGCCTTGCCGCCCGGGCCGGCGCAGAGGTCCAGCCAGCGGCCGTCCGGACCGTCCAGCGGCGCGACCGTCAGCGCGTTCGCCACCAGCTGGGAGCCCTCGTCCTGGACGTGGGCCCGGCCCTCGGCCACCGCCCGCAGCTCGCCCGGCGCGCCCCCGGACAGGTAGACCGCGTACGGGGAGAACGCGCCCGGCGCGCCGCCCACCTCGTCGGCCAGCTCGACCGGGTCGGCCAGCCCGGGGCGGGCGCAGAGGTGCACCGGGGGCCGCTCGTTGTCCTCGATCAGCAGCCGTTCCGTCTCGGCCAGGTCCCCGCCGAGCGCCTCCGAGAAGGCGCGCACGATCCACTGCGGATGGCTGTACGCCAGCGCGAGGTGGCCGACCGGGTCGGTCTCCCTGGGCGGGGCGAGTTTCGCCACCCAGCCGTCGACGTCCCGGGTGGCGACCTCGCGGAGCACCGCGTTGGCGAACCCGGTGGCGCCCGGACCGACCGACCGGACCAGGTCCACGGTCGAGGAGACCGCTGCGTGCGCCGGCACCCGGGTGTGCAGCAGCTGGTACACCCCGATCCGCAGCGCGTCCCGGACCGGTGGGTCGATCCGCTCGACGTCCCGCCCGGCGGCGTCCGTGATGATCGCGTCGAGGGTGCCGGTGTGGCGCAGGGTGCCGTAGGTCAGCTCGGTGGCGAAGGCGGCGTCCCGACCGGTCAGCCCCTCGTCACGCAGCATCGTCGGCAGCACCAGGTTGGCGTACGCGTCGTCCCGGTGCACCGCCGCGATCGCCTGGTACGCGACGTACCGGGGCAGGTCGACGGCGGGTCGGGCCGGTCGCCGGCCGGCACCGCGCCGGTCACCGCCGAACTGCCCATCCCGCGGACGCTCCCCGCGC
>NZ_QGGF01000467.1 GCF_003857015.1 Micromonospora globispora
ACGCCGCCGGCGGCGACCAGCGCCCGCCGGAACCGCGCGGCCCGGCGGCCGGCCCACTCGGTGGTGACGACCGCGCCGGCGGCGGTCAGTACCAGCAGCAGCGGCGCGTCGTAGTAACCCTTGCCGCCGCCGAGCAGGACGATCGCGAACACGACCAGCCAGGCCCAGGCGATCGCCCGGTACGCCCGCCACACCGGCCGGCGCAGCAGCGCGACCAGCCCGGCGACCCAGATCGGCACCGCGTACGGGCTGATGATCTCCAACTGCAGCACGATCGCCTCGAACCGGCCGCTGTAGGAGCTGTCCCCGTCGGAGATCGAGGAGGCCACCGAGAGCTGGGGGAACCCGTGCGTGGCCTGCCAGAGCAGGTTCGGCGCGGCGAGCAGGACGACGAGCCCGGCGGCGGCGAGCACCCACCGGTCGCGCAGCAGCCGCCGCGGCCCGGCGATCGCCACCCCGGCCAGCAGGCCGACGGCAAGCAGGGCGGGCAGCAGCTTGTTGAGCATGCCCACGCCGAGCGCCAGGCCGACACCGAGGGCCCACCGACTGTCCCCGGTACGCAGCACGCGCACGGCGCACCACGCCGCGGCCAGCCAGACCAGCAGGTCGACGGTGGTGGTGCTGAGCAGATGCCCGGGGGCGAGCACGATCCCGGCGACGGCGGCCAGGAACGCGGCGAACAGTTGCCCCCCGCGGCCGGCGCCGAACTCCCGGGCGATGGCCGCGACGAGGACCACCGCCGCGCCGGCGATCAGCGCCGACGGGGTGCGCAGCGCGACCAGGTTGCCCGGTGCGAGGGTGTCCATCAGCCGGGCCAGGGCTGGTACCAGCGGCCCCTGGTCGACGTACCCCCAGTCGAGGTGCCGGCCGCAGAGCAGGAAGTACAACTCGTCGCGGTGGTAGCCGTACCGGCCGGAGAGCAGCAGCAGGACGGCGGTGACCGCGGCCCCCACCAGCCACGGCCCCGCGGTACGCGGGCCGGGAGGTGGCGGAACGTCGGCCCGCGGCGGGGTCCGGGCGTCGGGGCGGTCCAGGTCGGTGACGGGTTCGGCCACGCGCCCATCATCGTCCCGGCCCGCCACCGCCCGGGTACCCGCGGCCCGCCGGGCAGGTCACGGTTCGGGCACACGGGTCGCCGGGAAACGGGGTCGCCGGTGGCCGTCGCCCGGGGCTAGGGTCGCCGGGATGCGGATCCGAGAGTTCACCGAGGCCGACTGGTCGCAGGTCTGGCCGATCGTGCAGGACGTCATCACCGGGCAGGAGACCTTCCCGTACGACCCGGCCTGGTCCGCCGAGGTGGCCCACGACGTCTGGGTGGAACGGCCGCCCGGTCACACGGTGGTGGCGGAGCAGGACGGAACGATCCTCGGCACGGCGAAGATGGGCTCGAACCGGCCGGGCCCGGGTTCGCACGTCGCCACCGCCAGCTTCATGGTGTCGTCCGCCGCCCGCGGCCGCGGCGTCGGCCGCGCCCTCGCGGAGTACGCGTTGGACTGGGCACGCCGGCAGGGCTACGCGGCGATGCAGTTCAACGCGGTGGTGGAAGTCAACGAGGTGGCCGTGGAGCTGTACCGGCGGCTCGGCTTCGCGGTGGTCGGCACGGTGCCGGAGGCGTTCGCGCACCCCACCCTCGGGCGGGTCGGCCTGCACGTCATGCACCGTCACCTGTGAACAGTCGACGAGGGGATGGATCGATGAGAGACGAGCCGATCGACCTGGCCACCGCGCTGGCGGGCTTCGACCAGCTGTGGAGTCCGCGCATCGTCACGACGGTCAACGACTACGACGTCCGGGTCGCGAAGGTGGCCGGGGAGCACGTGTGGCACGTCCACGAGCACACCGACGAGTTCTTCCTGGTGCTCGACGGGGAGTTGCGGATCGCGCTGCGCGACGGCACCGGCGAACGTGAGGTGGTGCTGCCCCGCGGCGGGGTGTTCGTGGTGCCGCGTGGGGTTGAACACCGACCGTCCGCGCCGCAGGGCGCGTCGATCCTCATGTTCGAGCCGTCGGGCACGTCCAGTGTCGGGGACCGGCACGAGGCGGTGCCTGAGCACGTGGACGCCACCACCGGGCACGCGCTCTGAGCGTCAGCGCGCCGCCGGGACCTGCGCTGCGGGTGCCGGCGGCGCGCTGACCGACCAGCCCAGCCGGCGTACGGCGGGGACGGCGGCGGTACCGGCGCAGGCGAGGGCGACCAGCGTCGCGGCGACGGCCAGGGGCGCCGGTGGCCCCCAGGCCCGGGCGGCGAGCGGGGCGAGGGCGTACCCGATCGGCATCGCGCCCAGCGACATCAGCCAGTCGTACGAGGTGACGCGGGCGAGCACCCCGGGCGGGACGTGGGCCTGCACCACGGTTTCCCAGACCGGGTTGAGGAACCCCAGCGCGGCCAGCGCGACGCAGTAGGCGGCGATGACCGCCGCGGCGGGCGCGGCGACGGCCAGCAGGAGCAGCGGTGCCGCGTACAGGGCCAGGCCGAGGTTGGCCACCAGCACCGGCCGGCGGGGCCGGAGCCGGCCGGCCAGCAGTGACCCGGCGAGCATGCCGACGGCCCCGCCCTGCTGCAGCAGCACCCAGACGCCCTCCCCGCCGAGCTGGTCCACGGCGACGACCGGGCCCACGGTGAGCAGGACCGCGGCGGCGCCGTTCCAGACGCCGTGCGCGAGCAGGCTGCTCCAGAACCAGTCGCGGGAGCGGACCTCCCGCCAGCCCAGCACCAGGTCGGCCCGGATGGACCGGCGCGGCACGGGGACGTGGCGGACCCGGATCACGGCCAGCAGCAGCGCGCTCAGGGCGAACGACAGCGCGTCGAGGATGAACGCCCAGCCGGGGCCGGCGGTCCAGATCAGCAGGCCGGCCAGGGCGGGCCCGGCGAGGCGGCTGGTGTTGGCGGTGACGCCCATCAGCGCGTTGGCCTGCTGCCGCCCGTCGTGCTCGACGGTGCCGGCGACCAGCGGGGACGCGGTGGGCATGGCGAACGCCGAGGCGGCGCCGCCAAGTGCGGAGGCCGCGGCGATGTGGGACAGCGCCGGGGTGCCGCTGAGCAGTTCGGCGCCGACGGCCAGTTGGGCCGCGCACCGCACCAGGTCGGTGGCGAGGGCGACCCGGCGGGCGTCGAAGCGGTCGGCGACCACGCCGCCGAGGGGCAGCAGGAGCAGTCGGGGGACCATCGCGCAGCCGAGCACGAGGGCGAGGGCGGTGGTCGACCCGGTGGCGCGGAGCACGGCGAGGGCCAGCGCGGTGGGCACCACCGCGTCGCCGACGGCGGAGACGGTACGGCCGAGGAAGAGCAGCCGGAAGGAACGGAGCCGGAGGGGATGCGTCACGCCGGACAACGTATTTCGACGTCGAACCTTTCGTCAACGAATATTTCGGCGTCGGAGTACGGTGGCCGGGTGAAAGACCGCATCGACCGGCACGTCGAACGTTGGCTGCCCGTGCTGCCCGACCTCGACCCGGACGTCGAGGGCGTGGTGACCCGGATGTCGTTCCTCACTCGGCACCTGCGCGCGGTGAAGGAGCGGGCCCTGGCGGACCTGGACCTGCAGGCCCACGAGTTCGGCACGCTGCACGCCCTGGCCGGCCGGGGCGGCCGGGCCGCGCCGTCGGAACTCGCCGTCGACCTCGGCATGGCACCCGCCTCGATCACCGCCCGGGTGGACGCGCTGCTGCGGCGGGGCTTCGTGCGGCGGATCCCCTCCGACGTCGACCGGCGGCGGGTCGACGTGGAGCTGACCGACGCCGGCCGGGCCGCCTGGTCCCGGGCGATGGACGTGGTCGGCGACGAGGAGCACCGCCTGCTCGGGGCGCTCGATTCCACCGAACGGCGGCAGCTGTCCGACCTGCTGCGTCGCGTCGTCCTGGTCGCCGAGCGGCCCGCGGGCTGACCGGCGGCCCGGAAAACGCCTCGCCGGGACCGCGGCCGGGCTGGCAGTCTGCCCCGCATGAGCACACAGGCCCTGGCGGGAGCGCTCGCCGACGACCGACGACGGCTGGTGTTCGCGGCGATTGTGCTGGGCGACCGGGACCTCGCCGCCGTCGCCGCGCGTACCGGACTGTCCGCCCGTGACGTCGCCACCGCCGTTCGCCGGCTGACCGACACCGGCGTGGTGGTCGACGAGGCCGCCGGCCTGCGGGTCGACGGGGAACGGCTGCGCGAGCTGGCCCGGGCGGGAGGGCCGGCCACGGCGGCCCCGGCGCAGAGCCGGGAGGAGACGATCCTGCGCACGTTCCTGCGCGACGGGGTGCTGACCCGGCTGCCCGCGCAGCGGGGACGCCGTCGGGTGCTGCTCGAACACATCGCCGAACGGTCGTTCGAGCCCGGCGTGCGCTATCCGGAACGCGCCGTCGACGACGCGCTGCGGGCCTGGTGCGAGGGGGGCGAGGCGGACCACGTCTCGCTGCGCCGCTACCTGATCGACGACATGCTGCTGGCCCGCGACCACGGCGTCTACTGGCGTCCCTGATCAGGAAAACCCGTTGACCGGGTGGTGAGGATCAAGCGGTGACGACCTGGACGACGACCCCCGCCCGTCCCGACACCCCCGACGCGGTGACCCTGCTCGGCGAGTACATGGAGGAGATGGTGCGCCGCTACCACCGGCGCCCGGCCGGACCCGGTGAGGTGGAGGCGGCGCTGGCCGAGCTGCCGAGCGATGACCTGGCGCAACCCACCGGGATCCTCCTGCTCGCCCACCACGACGGGCGGCTCGCCGGCTGTGCGGGCCTGCGCTTCCGGCCGGACTGGGCCGAGCTGACCCGGGTGTACGTGCGCACCCCGTGGCGCGGCACGGGCGGCGGGGCGGTCCTGCTCGCCGCGGTCGAGGAGCAGGCGCGGGCCGCGGGTGCGGACCGGATCCGGCTGGACACCCGCGCCGACCTCGTCGAGGCCCGGGCCCTGTACGCGCGCCACGGCTACGTCGAGATCCCGGCCTTCAACGACGGCCAGTACGCCGAGCACTGGTTCGAAAAGACCCTGCCGACCCGGGTTGACGATGCCCGGCCGGCGCGCTAAAACAAGGAATTGAGGACTTGAGTCAACCAGACTCAACTTGACACCTTCGGCCAGGAGAACCGAGGAGGCACGACCATGTTGATGCGTACCGACCCGTTCCGTGAGATCGACCGGCTCGCCGAGCAGTTCTTCGGCACCACCACCCGGCCGGCGGTCATGCACCTCGACGCCTACCGCGACGGCGACTACTTCTACGCCGCCTTCGACCTGCCCGGCGTCGACCCGGAGAGCATCGACTGCACGGTCGAGCGCAACGTGCTGACGGTCCGCGCCGAGCGGCGCCGGCCGACCGGCGAGAACGTCGAACTCGTCGCCGCGGAGCGGCCGATGGGCACCTTCACCCGGCAGCTCTTCCTCAGCGAGACCCTCGACACCGACAAGCTCGAGGCCGGCTACGACAACGGTGTGCTGACCCTGCGCATCCCGATCGCCGACCGGGCCAAGCCGCGGCGGATCAGCATCACCGCGCCCGCCAACGGCGACGGCCGCAAGGAGATCAACGCCTGACCGCGCGGCAGGGTCATCCGGGGGCGTCCGGTTCGGACGCCCCCGCCGTCGTCTCACCGGTCGCCGGGTAGAGCCCGGCCAGGGCGTGTGCGGTGGCCGTGAACCGGTCCCGCAGCTCCGCCGGGGCGAGCACCTCGACCTCCGCACCCAGCTTCAACAGCTCGACGTGCCCGTGCTTGACCGACTCGATCGGCACGGTGGTGTACACCCAGCCGTCCTCGTCCGGCTCGCCCGCGGCAGCCCGGGCCGCCCGGCTCATCGCCGGCGGGAAGACGTACGGCATGAACTCCAGCGCCGCCACGGTCATCCGGACCCGGGCCTCGTCGCGGTAGACGTCGCGCTCGTACCGCTGCGTCCAGTCCCGCCAGTACGCGGCCAGGTCGAAGCCCTCCGGCCGCTCGCACCGCTCGTCCCGCACCACCACGTCCAGCACCGCACCGACCCGGTAGGTGCGCACCTGCTCGCCGGAGCCGGCCACCAGGTACCAGCGGCCGGCCTTGAGCACCACGCCCAGCGGGGCCAGCACCCGGGTGACCTCCCGCGGGGCCTTCCACCGGCGGTAGCGCACCTCGACCAGCCGGTCCTCCCACACCGCCCGGGCCAGCGCGCTCAGGTGCGGAGTCGGCTCCGGGTTCCGGAACCAGCCGGGCGCGTCCAGGTGGAACCGCTGCCGCATCCGCCCACCCCGGTCGGCCAGCTCCTCGGGAAGCGCGGCGAGCAGCTTCAACTCCGCCGCCGCCAGCACCGGCCCGAGGCCGAGGTCCGCGGCCGGGCCGGGCATGCCGGCGAGGAACAGCGCCTCCGCCTCGGGCGCGGTCATCCCGGTCAGCCGGGTCCGGTAGCCCTCCAGCAGCCGGTACCCGCCGGCGGGTCCGCGGTCGGCGTACACCGGCACGCCGGCGGCGCCGAGTGACTCCACGTCCCGGTAGACGGTGCGGACCGACACCTCCAGGGCGTCGGCGAGCTCCTGGGCGGTCATCCGCCCCCGGGTCTGCAGGAGCAGCAGCAGGGAGACCAGCCGGCTGGCGCGCACCGGCCGACCGTAACGCCGGGCCCGACGGGCGCCGACACCGGGAAGGCAATTCGCCCGGCACCCGGCTCGCCGGGGGCGCTGTCGGATTCCCGTCGGGCGCGCCTCGTCGCGATTCGTCGCCGCGGCTGAGAGCCTTTCTCACATGCTCCGTTCGGACGTCCTGCCCCGCCCGTCGGCCCGGCCCGCCCTACGCGGCGGGCCGAGCGACTTCACCGAGGCGTGGCTGCGTAACCGGCGGCTGTCGGAGCACACCCGCGACGCGTACCGGCGGGATATCGCCGGCTGGCTCACCTGGTGCGCCGGACGCGGCCTGGACCCGCTGCGGGCGAACTTCCTCGACGTCAACGAGTACGGGCGGGCGCTGGAGTCCACCCTGGCCGTGCGCACTGGCCGGCCGCTGACCCCGGCCACCGTCGCCCGACGGCTCTCGGCCCTGTCCAGCTGGTACGACTTCCTGGTCAAGCTGCGTGCGGTCGACGCCAACCCGGTCTCCGGGGCAGACCGGCCGCGGATCGACCGGGACCACTCCGCCACCGTCGGCCTCACCCCCGACGAGGTGGACGCCCTGCTCGCGGCCGCCGAGGCGGAGACCGGCCCGACCGCCGCCCGCAACCGGGCGGTCATCGCGCTGCTGGCCGACCTCGGACTGCGGGTGGGCGAGCTGGTGTCGCTGAACCTCGACGACCTCGGCGCGGAGCGGGGGCATCGCAGCGTCCGCTTCGTCGGCAAGGGCGGCAAGGTCCGGCGTCGCGCACTGACCCCCGGCACGGCGTACGTGCTGGACGCGTACCTGGCCGCCCGGGCCGCCGCGCAGGGGGTGACCGTGCCGCAGCTGACCGGTCCGCTGCTGGTCACCGCCACCGGCGGCCGCCTCGACCGGCACTCGGTGTTCCGGCTGGTACGCCGGCTGGCCCAGGCCGCCGGCATCCCGGCGTGGGCCAAGCTGTCCCCGCACTCGCTGCGGCACGCCTTCGCCACCACCGCCCGCGCCGAGGGGGTGCCGCTGGAGGACGTGCAGGACGCCATGGGCCACGCCGACCCCCGCACCACCCGCCGCTACGACCGGGACCGGCACAACCTCGACCGCGACCCCGCGTACGTCCTTTGGGCCGCCCGGGCCCGCCGCCGGGGCTGACCCCGTCGGACCGTCACACCCCCGTCGTACGGTGCGGCGATGCGACACGGACTGGAGATCTGCTGCGGCGGCCCGTCGGTGACCGCGTCCCTCCTGGTCGAGCTGGGCGTACTGGCCGAGCGGGCCGGCTGGGACGGGGTGTTCTTCGAGGACTACCTGATCTACTACGAGGGCGACGACCCGCCCACCTACGACCCGTGGCTGCTGCTCGCGGCGATCGCCGCGCGTACCGGGCGCGTGCGGCTGGGCACCACGGTGACCGCTCTGCCGCGTCGGCGTCCGGCGAAGCTGGCCCGGGAGGCGCTCACCGTGGACCATATCTCCGGCGGCCGGGCCACCGTCGCCGTCGGGGTCGGCGACCCGAAGGATCGCGGGCTGGCCGTGTTCGGCGAGCGGACCGACCTGAAGACCCGGGCGGCGATGCTCGACGAAGGGCTTGACCTGCTGGTCGGGCTGCTCGGCGGCGGCCGGGTCGACCATCAGGGAGACCACTATCGGGCCGATGCGGTGACCCTGCGGCCGGCGCCGGTGCAGGCGCCTCGGGTGCCGGTCTGGGTGGGCGGCAGCACGCAGGCGAAGGCGGTGCTGCGCCGGGCGGCCCGCGCCGACGGGATCGTCCCCTACAAGCTCACCGACACCGAGGGGTGGTCGGACTTCACCCCCGACGAGGTGCGGGACATGGTGGCCGCGCTGCCGGCCGCTCGGGCCGACGGGGAACCGTTCGACGTGGCGATCGGCGGGCGCCGGCGCCGCCCTGACGAGCGCGCCGAGCGGGCGTACCTCGGGGAGATCGCGGCGGCCGGGGCGACCTGGTGGCTGGAGTTCGTCCCGGCCGGCGACCCGGAGGCCATGCGGGCGGCGGTCGCCCGGGGCCCGCTGGGCTGAGCTCCGCCGATTCAGCTGCGGCGGCTGCCGGCCCGCGCCTGGGCATCGTAGTCCAGTCGGGCCTGGTCGACCTTGCCGAGGTTGGCGGTCGACCAGTCGGCGAGCGTGGCGAACAGCGGCGCCAGGCTGCGCCCCAGCTCGCTGATCTCGTACTCCACCCGGGGCGGCACCTCGGGGTGGTAGGTGCGCACGACGAGGCCGTCGCGTTCCAACTGCCGCAGCCGCTGGGTCAGCACCTTCGCAGTGATGGTGGTGAGGCGGCGTTCCAGCTCGACGAACCGCTGCCGGCCGTACTCGTTCAGCGCCCAGAGGATCGGCGTGGTCCAGCGGCTGAACACGATGTCGACCACGGGGGCGATCGGGCAGGCCAGCTCGGGGTCGGCCGTGCGGGGCCGCGCGGTGTCTCCGGTCACAGTGCCTCCGATCGCCGTTACTTTCCTCTAGGTACCTACTATACCGGCGCCAGTAATGTCCTCCGCGTCCACAAGGAACTCGGAACGGGAGTGGTCATGATCGTGGTGACGGGAGCGACGGGCAATGTGGGGCGGCCGCTGGTGCGGGCGCTCGTGTCGGCCGGCGAGCAGGTGACGGCCGTGGCGCGGAAGGCGTCGGCGGCGGACCTGCCGGCCGGAATACGGTCCGTCGACGCGGACCTGGCCGAGCCGGCGACCCTCAAGGCGGCGCTCGACGGTGCGGAGGCGCTGTTCCTGCTGCTCTCCGGCGAGCTGCTGGCGACCGGCGGCGACCCGCGCGGCATCCTCGACGTGGCGCGGGAGGCCGGCGTCCGGCGGGTGGTGTTCCTGTCCTCGCAGGGGGTCGCGACCGGGCGGCATCCCGCACACCTGGAGGAGACCGTGACGGCGTCCGGTATGGATTGGACGGTGCTGCGGCCGGGCGGCTTTCACTCGAACGCCCTGCTGTGGGCCGACGCGGTCCGCACCCGACGGTTGGTCGCCGCGCCCTTCGGGGATGTGGCGCTGCCGACCGTCGATCCGGCCGACATCGCCGAGGTCGCGGCGGCCGCCCTGCGGTACGCGGTGCACAGCGGCGCGACGTACGAGCTGACCGGCCCGGCGCCGATCTCGCCGCGTCAGCAGGTCGCGGCGATCGAAGACGCACTGGGGGAGCCGGTTCGCTTCGTCGAGCAGACCCGGGTGGAGGCCCGGGAGCAGATGCTGCGGTTCATGCCCGAGCCGGTCGTGGAGGCGACCCTCGGCATCCTGGGCGCGCCGTTCGCGGCCGAGCAGCGGCTGAGCCCCGACGTCGAGCGGATCCTCGGCCGACCGGCCCGCCCCTTCGCCGACTGGGCGGCCCGCAACGTGGCCGCCTTCCGGTGAGTCGCCGGGCTCGCCGGACGGCACCCCCGCCCGGCGAGCCCGGCCCAGCCTCAGCCCTGCGGGCGGGGGCAGATGCAGAACGGCTGGCCGATCGGGTCGATCAGCACGACCCACCGTTCGCCGCCGGGCTGGAAGTCCGGCTTCGACGCACCGGCGGCCAGGAACTCCTTCTCGGCCACCGTCAGGTCGTCGACGTACAGGTCGAGGTGGTAGCGCTTGCCGGCGGTCTCGTCCGGCCAGGTCGGCGGCCGGTAGCCGGGCACCAGCCCGAAGCCGATCGAGCCCCCGTCCTTGCTGATCATGGCGTACTCGGCCTGGCTGTGCGGGATCTTCCAACCCAGGACGCGGGCGTAGAACGCGGCGTGGGCGACCGGGTCGGAGCTGTCGAGGTTGACCATCGCGAGGTCGGCGTTGATTGTCATGCCGGCCAGTCTGCCGACAGATCCTGACACCTTCTGGCAGGTACGTTGGCCGACTATCCGCCGAGCAGCGCCAGGCGCCGGTCGGCGGCGACACGGCCGCAACTTCCTGCGCGCCGGTCGGCCTGTTGCCTACGGTCGGAGGTGATGGGCAGGGAGCACGTGTGGAGCAGGCCGGCCCGGCCGCGCCGGCCGGTGCGCACCGGCCTGGTGCTGGGCGCCTTCGGCCTGGGCATGTGCCTGATCGGGGTGGCCGGGCTGGGCGTCTGGAACGTGCAGGTGGTGATGCAGGCCAACGGCCCGGTGCGGAAGACCGCCGACGCGTTCCTCCGGGAGGTCGCCACCGGAGACACCGATCAGGCGTACGAGAAGTTGTGCCGGCAGGCCCGCAGCCGGTGGAGCGTGGTCGGCTTCGGCAGCTGGGTACGCACTCCGCCGCAGGTCACCGGCTACGAGATCACGGACGTGTCGGTGGCCACCAAGGGCGGCCGCCCGCGTGGCACGGTGCGGGTGCGGGTGACCCGCGACGGCGGGGCCAGCGAGGAGCGAACGCTGCCGGTGGTGCAGGAGGACGGCAAGTGGCGGGTCTGCGGGGATCCGTTCTGACTCAGGCGCGCGGTCCGAGGTCGCCGCTGCGGTAGTGACGCCGGCAGAGCACCTGGTAGCGCACCTCGGCGCTGTCCACGGTGTCCCCGATGACGACCTGCGCGCCCTCGCGGACCACCCGGCCTGCGACGACCCGGGCGTTGAGCAGGCCTTCCCGGCCGCACCAGCAGAGCACCTCGATTTGGATGCGGGCCACCTCGTCGGCGAGTTCGAACAGCCGCTGCGCGGCCGGGAACAGGCAGGAGCGGAAGTCGGTGGCCAGGCCGAACGCGTACACGTCGACGTCGTAGTTGTCGACCAGCTCGGCCATCTGCTCGACGTGCTCGAGGTTGTAGAAGGAGGCCTCGTCGCAGATCAGGTAGTCGACGCGTACCCCCTCGGCCCAGGCATCGCGGACCACGTCGCGCAGGTCGATCGAGTCGGTGACCTCGATGGCGGCGTGGGCCAGGCCGATGCGGGTGGTGACCTGCGGGCCGAGCGAGCGGTCGATGCGGGTGGTGACCAGGCCGCGGCGGCCCTGCCGGGCGTGGTTGTAGTTCATCTGCAGGGCCATCGTGGACTTGCCGCAGTCCATCGGCCCCCAGAAGAACTTCAGCGCGGCGGCGTGCAGCGGCCGGCCGTCGAGGCCGCTGCACGCCGCCGCGCTG
>NZ_QGGF01000572.1 GCF_003857015.1 Micromonospora globispora
CCCGAGGACGAGGCCGGGGTCGGGGTCCGGGTCGGGCGCCGGGCCGGGGATCTTGTACTCCTCGGTGAGGGTGGTCATCGGGCCGGGCCAGGTGGCCTGGGCGACCTCGATCGGCTTGTGGTGCGCGTCGTACGCGACGTGCAGCAGGTGCAGCACCGGGGTGTCCGGGCGGATCTGCAGGGTCTCCGCCTCCTCCCGGCTGGGCTGGCGGGCGCTGATCGTGTCCGTGGCGGTGGCGTATCGCCGGCCGGTGGCCTCCTCGGCCTCCTGGTAGAGCGGGCGGCCGAACGCCTCGGCCCGCTCCAATGAGGTGCCTGCGGTGTCGGCGGGCAGGAGCCACGAGGCGCCCACCTCGACCGGCGACTCGTCGGTGCGGACCAGGTGCCGGCGGCAGAGCAGCTCGGTGCCGTCCGCCACCCCGAACGCGTCGGCGACCTCCGGCGGGGCGGGGGAGCGGCCGACGGAGACCAACTGCTGCTTGTACCGGGCGGCCAGGTCGGTGTGGTAGCCGCGGAAGCCGCCGTACCGGCCGCGGGAGAGGCGGTTGAGCCGGCGGCGGGTGCCGCGGACGTACGTACCGGAGCCGGGTTTGGTGATCAGGATGCCCTCGACCCGCAGCTGGTCGACGGCACGCTGCACGGTCTGCTTCGCCACGCCGAACATCTCGGCGATGGCCGGAATGGACGGCAGCCGCTCACCGGGCGCCCAGTCGCCGCGGCGCACCTGGGCCTTGAGCTGCGCGGCGATCTGCCGGTGCGGGAACTCGGCGGCCCCCGGGTTGATCTGCATGCCCGCCTCCTCATCGCAGCTAGGTTCCTAGGATGCCCCAGAGGGTGTGACGGAGTCACCCGGGACACGCCAGGAACTCGGGCTCGGACGTCAGGAGACGTCCGAGCCCGGAAGGTGGCTGGGGGAGGGGTCTACCAGGAGCCGGCAGTGGGGCCGGCCGAGCCGCCGCGGCGGCGCAGGTACTTCTCGAACTCCTGGGCGATCTCGTCGCCGGTCAACGGGGTGATGCCCGCGTCGCCGACCCGCTGCTCCAGTTCGCGGACGTACTCGCCCAGCTCGGCGTCCTGCTCAGCGGCGTTGCGGACCCGCTGCTCCCACTCGGCCGCCTCCTCGGCCAAGTCGGACATGGGCACCGGCAGGTCGAGCACCTCCTCGACCCGGTGCAGCAGCGCGAGCGTGGCCTTGGGGCAGGGCGGGTTGTTGGCGTAGTGCGGCACGTGCACCCAGAACGACACGGCGTCGACCTCGGCCCGGGTGCAGGCGTCGTGCAGCACCCCGACGATGCCGGTCGGCCCGTCGTATCGGGTGGGGGTGAGCTGGTAGCGCTTGGCGGCGTCGGCGTCGGAGGCACTGCCGCTGATCGGCAGTGGCCGGGTGTACGGCACGTCGGCGAGCAGCGCGCCGAGCAGCACCACCCGCTCGACCTCCAGGCTGTGGCAGATCTCCAGCACCTGCTCGCAGAAGGTGCGCCAGCGCATGCTCGGCTCGATGCCCCGGATGAGCACCACGTCCCGCTCGGTGCCCTCGGGGCTGGCGACCATGAACCGGGTCGTCGGCCACTCGATCCGTCGGGTCTCGCCCTCGGCCATCGTGATGGTCGGCCGGCTCACCTGGAAGTCGTAGAAGTCCTCCGGGTCCAGCTCGGTCACCTGGCGGGCGTGCCAGACCTGCTCCAGATGCTCCACGGCGGCGGTGGAGGCGTCGGCCGCGTCGTTCCAGCCCTCGAAGGCCGCGATGGCCACCGGAGAGCGCAGCACCGGCAGCCCGTCGAACTCGGTCACGCCGTCACCTCACCCTGCTCGTCGGGAGCGGCGTCGGGCCGGTGCCCAGTTGTCCGCCCGCCGTGCGCGGTGGCGTCCCTGATGTCCTTCACGTCCGTCAGCCTACGTGCCGGCGCCCGATGCGGCCCGTCGGCCGCGCCGGTCGGGGACCGGACCACCCGGTCAAAAGAGGCGAACGGGACATGGTGATCCCGCTGACAGTATGTGGGATGGCAGGAATGGGAGAACCCCGCTCGGCGCGGCCGCACTAACCTGGCTCTGTGCGGACTTCGTTGCTGGATGTGCTGGCGGATCGGATCCTCATCGCCGACGGGGCGATGGGGACGATGCTCCAGGCGGCCGACCTGACCCTCGACGACTTCGACGGCCTCGAGGGCTGCAACGAGATCCTCAACGTCACCCGGCCGGACGTCGTCCGGAACGTGCACGAGGCGTACCTGGCCGCGGGCGCGGACTGCGTCGAGACGAACACCTTCGGCGCCAACCTGGCCAACCTCGCCGAGTACGACATCCAGCACCGGATCCGGGAGCTCTCCGAGGCGGGCGCCCGGATCGCCCGGGAGGCGACCGACGCGTTCAGCACCCCCGACCGGCCCCGGTTCGTCCTCGGCTCGATCGGGCCGGGCACCAAACTGCCCACGTTGGGGCACGCCGCGTACGCGACGCTGCGCGACGCGTACCAGGAGAACGCCGCCGGTCTGATCGAGGGCGGCGCGGACGCCCTGATCGTCGAGACCTGCCAGGACCTGCTGCAGGTCAAGGCGGCGGTGGTGGGTTCGCAGCGGGCGATGGCCGAGACCGGCCGGAAGATTCCGTTGATCTGCCACGTCACCGTGGAGACCACCGGCACCATGCTGCTGGGCAGCGAGATCGGCGCCGCGCTGACCGCGATCGAGCCGCTCGGCGTCGACCTGATCGGGCTGAACTGCGCCACCGGCCCGGCCGAGATGAGCGAGCACCTGCGCTACCTGTCGCAGCACGCCCGGGTGCCGCTGTCGGTGATGCCGAACGCCGGTCTGCCGCAGCTCACCGCCGACGGCGCGGTCTATCCGCTCACCCCGGTCGAGCTGGCCGACGCCCTGGAACGCTTCGTCACCGAGTACGGCCTCGCGCTGGTCGGCGGCTGCTGCGGCACCACCCCGGAGCACATCCGGGTGGTGGCTGAGCGGCTGCACGGTGCCCGCCCCGGCGCCCGGGAGCCGAAGCACGATCCGGGGGTCTCCTCGATCTACCACCACGTGCCGTTCGCGCAGGACGCCAGCGTGCTGATGGTGGGGGAGCGGACCAACGCCAACGGCTCCAAGGCGTTCCGCGAGGCGATGCTCGCCGGCGACTGGCAGGCCTGCGTGGAGGTCGCCCGGAGCCAGGCCCGGGACGGTTCGCACCTGCTCGACCTCTGCGTCGACTACGTCGGCCGCGACGGCACGCAGGACATGCGGGAGTTGGCCGGCCGCTTCGCCACCGCCTCCACGCTGCCGATCATGCTGGACTCCACTGAGCCGGCGGTGGTCGAGGCCGGGCTGGAGATGCTCGGCGGGCGCTGCGTGGTCAACTCCGTCAACTTCGAGGACGGCGACGGGCCCGGCTCCCGCTACGCGCGGGTGATGCCGGTGGTCAAGGAGCACGGCGCCGCCGTGGTGGCCCTGCTGATCGACGAGGAGGGCCAGGCCCGCACCAAGGACTGGAAGGTCCGCGTCGCGGGCCGGCTGATCGAGGACCTGACCGGCCGATGGGGGCTGGGCCGCTCGGACATCCTCATCGACGCGCTGACTTTCCCGATCGCCACCGGCCAGGAGGAGACTCGCCGGGACGGCCTGGAGACCATCGAGGCGATCCGGGAGATCGCCGCCCGCTACCCGGGGATCAACTTCACCCTCGGCATCTCCAACATCTCCTTCGGGCTCAACCCGGCGGCGCGGCAGGTGCTCAACTCGGTCTTCCTGCACGAGTGCGTGCGGGCCGGGCTCACCTCCGCGATCGTGCACGCCAGCAAGATCCTGCCGATGTCGAAGATCCCCGACGAGCAGCGCGAGGTCGCCCTCGACCTGATCTACGACCGGCGCCGCGAGGGGTACGACCCGGTGCAGCGCTTCATCGAGATCTTCGAGGGCGTCGATGCCGCGTCGGCGCGGGCCACCCGGGCCGAGGAGCTGGCCGGGCTGCCGTTGGACGAGCGGCTCAAGCGGCGGATCATCGACGGCGAGCGCAATGGCCTGGAGGCCGACCTCGACGCCGCGATGACGGGCGGCCGCTCACCGCTGTCCATCATCAACGACCTGCTGCTGGACGGCATGAAGGTGGTCGGCGAGCTGTTCGGCTCCGGCCAGATGCAGCTGCCGTTCGTGCTCCAGTCCGCCGAGGTGATGAAGACCGCGGTGGCCTACCTGGAGCCGCACATGGAGAAGGCCGACGACGGTGGCAAGGGCCGGATCGTGCTCGCCACGGTCAAGGGCGACGTGCACGACATCGGCAAGAACCTGGTGGACATCATCCTGTCCAACAACGGCTACGAGGTCGTCAACATCGGCATCAAGCAGCCGATCAACGCCATCCTCGACGCCGCCGAGGAGCACCGGGCCGACGCCATCGGGATGTCCGGCCTGCTGGTCAAGAGCACGGTCATCATGAAGGAGAACCTGGCCGAGATGGCCGCCCGGGGGGTCGCGGAGCGCTGGCCGGTCCTGCTCGGTGGGGCGGCGCTCACCCGGGCGTACGTCGAGGACGACCTGCGGTCGATGTTCCCCGGCCAGGTGCACTACGCCCGCGACGCGTTCGAGGGACTGTCCCTGATGGACCGGGTGATGACCGCCAAGCGGGGCGGCGCCCCGGTGATCGACCCGGAGCGGGAGGCCGCCCTGGCCGCCCGGCGGGCCCGGCGGGAGCGGCAGCGGGCGATGGTCAGCGAGGCGCTGCCCGAGCTGGACGACGCCTCGGTCCGCTCCGACGTGGCGACCGACGTGGATGTGCCCGCCCCGCCGTTCTTCGGCACCCGGGTGGTCAAGGGCGTGCCGCTGGCCGACTACGCGGCGCTGCTCGACGAGCGGGCCACCTTCCTGGGCCAGTGGGGGCTGCGGGGTGCCCGCGGCGGCAAGGGCCCGTCGTACGAGGAGCTGGTGGAGACCGAGGGGCGGCCGCGGCTGCGGTACTGGCTGGACCGGCTCCGCGCCGACCAGGTCCTCGAGGCGGCCGTGGTGTACGGGTATTTCCCCGCCTACTCCGAGGGCAACGACCTGGTGGTGCTGGACGAGAACGGACACGCCGAGCGGGCCCGGTTCTCGTTCCCCCGCCAGCGGCAGGAACGGCGGCTCTGCCTGGCCGACTTCTTCCGCCCCCGGGGCGACGAGCTGGACGTGGTGGCGTTGCAGCTGGTCACCGTCGGGCAGCCGATCAGCGAGTACACCGCGAAGATGTTCGCCGGCAACGAGTACCGCGACTACCTGGAGGCGCACGGGCTGTCGGTGCAGCTCACCGAGGCCCTCGCCGAGTACTGGCATCGCCGCATTCGCGCCGAGCTGACCCTCCCCGATGGGCGTACGGTCGCCGACAACGACCCGGCGGACCTGGCCGGCCTGCTGCGCACCGACTACCGCGGCTGCCGGTACGCGTTCGGCTACCCGGCCTGCCCGGACCTGGAGGACCGGGCGAAGATCGTCGAGCTGCTGGGGGCCGAGCGGATCGGGGTGCAGCTCTCCGAGGAGTTCCAGCTGATGCCGGAGCAGGCGACGGACGCCATCGTGGTGCATCACCCGGAGGCGAGCTACTTCAACGCCAAATAATCGGGGCAAGTGCTCTGACCTGCACTTTCACCCCCGCTGAGGTTCGCTGCACCATGATCATGCCGTCTCCAGGCCGTCACCGGCTTCCGGGCCGTCGTCGGCGGCCTGGACCTCACCGAACGCCTTGTCGATAGCCCGGCGCGTATGGTCACCGCGTCATTGGCCGTGGGTGGCGCTCGCGCTTGTAGCGGTGCTGTGTGCGGGGATCGTTGCCGTGCCGGTGTCGTGGGCTGTTCTCCGGCAAGCCGAAGCGGAGCGCGGCGAGACGACGCCGGACGCGGCGGCGAACGTCTACATCCTCAAGATGAGCAGCGGGGAGGAGCTGGGCCTGTCGCGGGTTCTGGTCGCCGGGCGTCATGACGAGCTCCTGCGGCAGTGGCGGCAGTACCGCGGCGAGATGCAGCGTGCCGAGGTTCCGTCGAAGCTTGAGGTGGTCGGACGGATCGGCGTCGAGGACCAGGACGAGGACCGCGCGACGGTGGCCGCCCAGGTCCACGCGGTCTGGTGGAACGATCGGATCTACCTCAGCGGTACAGCCCATCCATGGCGGTTCGAGACCCGGCGAGACGCCGGCGGCTGACGGGTGTGGGCAGCCGACCTGCCGCCGTGGTGTGGTGTGCACGTCCCGGGCAGACGCATGTCGTTGAGTCTCAGCGCCCGGTAGTGATTCCCGGATACGGAAAGTTGCGGCAGCACCCCGCGATGGAGCGGAAGCCGATGCTGTAGTACGGAGGACCGGACCTACCTGCATCTCCTGCCCGGCACCGAATTCGGTAATCAGCTTGGCTACCGGGGCCGATGGACCGGCGTTGCATCGTGGCGTGTTTGTGCCAGGTGGAGTTCAACTACTCGTCCCGCCGCGTGCCGAACATCGAGACCAGCCGAGCCACCAAGGTGAGCAGGAAGATCTGGCCAAAAAGCGCGTCGAGCACCGCGAGGCTACGGGCCGGCTCGCCGGCCGCGACGAAATCACCGTACCCAGTTGTGGTCATGGTGATGAAGGCGAAGTACTGGATTGTCCCGCTGTTGGCCGGCTGACCGTTTGCGAACAGCGGATCGTGCTGGAGTTGCGAGAGGGCCGAGAACAGCGCGGCGAAGAGGAACCCGATCAGCAGGTACACGCTCAACGCGCCGAAGATCGTCTGAAGTGTGACCACCCGATAGTGGATCATTATCCGCCACAGCATGACCGCGATCGTGAACGCCAGTGTTCCGGCAAGCCACAGCGAGACGACACTGTGCACGAACCGGTTCGTCACCAGGAGGGTCACCACAACCGAGGCCAGCACTCCCGCCACCAACACCCGCCCGGCTGTGCCCGCCCTCGGTCCGGGCAGCTGGGACGGGCGCAGCAGCACGACCAGCACCATCGCGTCGAGCAGGAGCGAAAAGACCCGGGCCCGTTCGTGCGTGACCAGGGCCGACAGCAGGAAAGCGCCGATCAGCAGCAGGAAGACCAGCCCGTAGTGGTCAGACGAGCTGCGGTCTGGTTCGGCTTGGGGCGCCACCACGTCGGTCCGCCGCTAGCCCCAGCCGGGATCGGTCAGGAACCGACTGAGCGTCAAGGCACTCCGGTTGTGGCTGATAGTTACCGGAATTTGCAAGGGCTTGTGGAAGGCGCGCCGCAGCCTCAGCCGCACCGCATCGGGCAGCCTACGCGGCACTGCGGGTACGGCGGATTCGACCACTAGCCGCGTATACCCGGGCGTATGGGATCGAAACTCCTGGCCGGACGGCCGAAAGCCTGAGCCAG
Source organism: Micromonospora globispora (assembly GCF_003857015.1). Lineage (GTDB taxonomy): Bacteria > Actinomycetota > Actinomycetes > Mycobacteriales > Micromonosporaceae > Micromonospora > Micromonospora globispora. Next base: position 7,320 of record NZ_QGGF01000572.1, read on the forward strand.
GCGTCATGACGAGCTGCTGCGGCAGTGGCGTCAGTACCGCGGCGAGATGGACGGCTGCGCCGCCGGTGGTGCAGCAGATTCGAGGATCTCGAGCGTTCAACGTCTGTTGGCATAGGACGATGTCGTTGGGCAGCCGATGTACTCGCGGAGGTGAAGGTGTTCAGCCGGCTTCGGAGTGCGCCGCGGGAGCGTGTGCGGCGGACGGGCCAAGGTGTGTACGAGCGACTTCGCACGTACCTCATCGTCGCGGCGCAGGCGGGTTTGGCGGCCGAGCTGTCCTGGTTCATCACGCGCGATGTGCTGCACAGTGCGGAGCCGTTGTTCGCGCCCGCCGTCGCGATCGGCACGATCGCGGGAGCCATCGGTAATCGGATCAGGCGGACGCTGGAGGTCATTGCCGGGCTGACCGTGGGGGCGATGGTCGCGCATTTGGTCACACGGGCCATCGGGGGAGGGCCGGCACAAACGGGCGTGGTCGTGGCATTGGCCATCTCGGCGGCAGTCGCGATTCGGGGCACCGGCGCGGTCACGGCGCAGGCAGGAGGCACCGCCTTGCTGCTGGGATCGGTGGCGCCAGGACCGGATCTGGCTGTGTCGAAAACGGAAAGTGCGGTAGTCGGTGGCGTGGTCGCCATCGCCGTCGCGTACCTGATCCTGCCACTCAACCCGATGCGCGTCGCACATCGCATCGTCCGTCCGACGGTGGATGCCTTCGCCCGTGAACTGACCGCTACCGCCGACGCACTGACCCACCGTGACCTTCAACAGGCCAAGGACGCCCTACAACGCTTCTCCGCCACACGGGAGCAAAGACAGAAGGCGACCGAGCTGGTCGCGGCAGCGCAGCAGGTCGTGGTCCTCTCACCGTGGCGAAGACGACGACTCGGCATGATGCGCCGGTACCAGCACGCCGCCGAGCACCTGGAAGACGCCTACAGCAGCGCATGCGAGATGGTGAAGTGGGCGACGGCGACCATACGCGCCGGTGAGCCGGTACCGGCCGGCCTTCCCGCGTCGATCGAGCACGTCGGCCAGGCGCTGAGGCTCCTGTACCGTGAGGTCCTCCCTGGCCGGGAGCCGGATCCCATGCGCACGCGGGCACTGCAGGCGATCAAAGACGTCAACGAGGCATGCGCCGAAGGCGTCGAGTTCTCCGGGGGAGTCGTCGCCACGCGAGTGCGCGCTACCGTCAGCGAGCTGCTCCAAGCCTCCGGACTGCCACAAGCCGAGGCGAACAAGCAGGCGGGCCTAAAGGCCGACGTCTAGCCAAGGCACCTGCGCTCCGACTCCCGGACCGCTCCGGTGAGATCCCGCCAGGTGCCGGCCGAGGTCTTCATCATGCGGTCGACCATCGCCCTGGCAGAGACTTCGTCCGAGAAGTCGTGCGAGACCTCCTGCCCTCCGTCACCACCGAGGCGGCCACGCACCTGCCAGAGCCGGCCGTCGGAGACCAGCCAGACGTCGCGCCGGGCCATGCGACCCCACGACTGGTTCCACCAGCGACCACGTACCTCCACCACCAGCACTCTAATCGAACACACGTTCGACCGGCCGCCTGCAGGCGTAGTTGACGCTCCTATTGATGTCAACGCTCGTCGCCGAAGTGCCCAAAGCCGTCCGGGTCGTCCGGACGGGGAGTGCGAGCGATGTGGCGCTTTGAGGCACCGCGGGATCTCGGTCTTGGTCTTGCCCTCGGCAGTGCGCATGCGACGTAGTGGGTTGGTGGCAGCGCATCCGCCGGCAGGCCTGCTCCGGGCCGCGAGTGACCAAGTTCTCCACCGGTGCACCGCGGTTGGCCATCGGCTGGCGGCCACGGTTGAATCGCTGGTTCGACGCCTCGAACAGACCAGGAGACCAATGACTGCCACGTCGTACACCCCGTCCGGCATCGCGTACGACGGCAGCGCGCCGCAGGAGGGCGGCCTGCCCGTCGTCTTCATCCACGCGGGCATCGCCGACCGGCGTATGTGGGACCCGATCTGGGGCGACCTGGCCGCCGACCGCACGGTCGTCCGTGTCGACCTGCGCGGCTTCGGCGAGTCGACGACCCGGCCGGACGGGGGGCTGGACCACGTCGCCGACGTCCTCTCGACGCTAGAGCATCTGGGCGTCACGCGGTGCCACCTGGTCGGCGCTTCGTTCGGTTCGGGCGTGGCCACGGAGGTCGCCCTGACCCGGCCCGATCTGGTGCAGTCGCTGTTGTTGTGCCCGCCCGGTGGCAGCCTCCTGGCCGAGCTGACGCCCGATCTGCGCCGCTTCTTCGACGCCGAGAAGGCGGCCCTGGCCAGTGGCGATCTCGATGCTGCGGTCGAGGCCAACGTGACCACCTGGGTCGCCGGCCCCGGCCGCAGCGTTTCCGAGGTCGAGCCGTCGGTGGTGTCCGCTGTCCGGCTGATGCAGCGCAATGCGTTCGAGATCGCGGATTCGTGGGGCGAGGTCGACGAGGCGGAGCTGGAGCCGCCCGCCCTGGAACGGCTGGGCGATCTGGACCTGCCGGTGCTGGTACTCGTAGGCGGGCACGATCTGGACACCACCCACGACGCCGCCCGCCGCGTGTGCGCCGGTGCGCCCCGTGCCCGGCGGGTGGATTGGGATGACGTCGCGCACCTGCCGTCGATGGAACGGCCGGTAGGTTTCGCCGCCCTCGTCCGCGACTGGACTGCCGGGGAAAAATCCTCCTCATAGACGGACTGGCGGCCGTAACGGCGAGAAACGCCGACCATGTCAAGCAGCAGGTGTGACGCAGCTGTAAAGCATCAGCCGGGAAACGGTGCAGCGTGCCTGATCTGGCTAATGGTGTCGAGACCGATGTTGGCTATGCGGAGTTCGTGAGCAGCCGGTAGGCGTCTCGTGCGATGTAGCGCTTGAGGCAGCGCATGATCTCTGTCTTGTTCTTGCCCTCGCTGATCCGGCGGGCGACGTAGTCCTTGGTGGGCTGGTGACAGCGCATCCGGACCAGGGTGATGCGCCACAGGGCGCTATTGGCGTCGCGGTCACCACCGCGGTGCAGGCGGTGGCGGTCGGTACGTCCGGAACTGGCCGGGATAGGGGCGACGCCGCAGAGGCGGGCGAAGGCGGCTTCGGAGCGCAGTCGGTGGGGGTTGTCGCCGGCGGTGACGAGGAGTTGCCCAGCGGTGTCGACGCCGACGCCGGGCAGGGCGACGAGGTCGGGGGCCACGGCGGTGACCAGGCTGGTCAGGTGGCTGTCGAGGTCGCCGATCTCGGCTTGAAGGGCGAGCCAGCGGCGGGCGAGGCTGCGCAGGGCGGCTTTGGTGGCGGTGACCGGATCGGTTACCAGGCCGGGCCGCAGAGCGGCGCAGGCGCGGACACGGCGCTTGCCGGACAGCCCGCGCAGGAGCTGCCTGACGGCGTCAGGTGCCGACATGATGAGCGCTTCGAGCTGGCCGCCGGCTTGAATGCGGGCCTTCATCGCTCCGCGTCGGGCCACCCGCAACGCCCGGATCATCTCGACCTGGGCGTCGCGGGTCTTCGGGGTGCCGGTGGCGCGGCCGGAGAGCACGGCTCGGGCGGCGGACTCGGCATCGATGGTGTCGGTCTTGCCGATGCGGCGGCGAGTAGAGCGGTCCGGGCGGTCGACCTCGACAACGGGTAGTCCGTACTCGGTCAGGAACCGCAGCAACCCGGCGCCGTGACTGCCCGTGCCTTCCATGCCGACCTTGATGACGGTGCCGAAGGACTCCGCCCAGGTCGCCAGCTGTGCATAGCCGCGCGTCGTCGTCGGAAAGCTTCTCGTGGCTAACAGCCTGCCAGCCTGGTCCAGCACTGCCGCGACGTGCACGTCCTTGTGGGTGTCGACCCCGACGGTCACGTGCTGCTCCACGTTCACTCTGCCTCCTGTGTGGTGCGTGAAGGGTGTCGCTCGGCCGCTGAGCACGAGGAGAACGCTGGACAGAACGGGGATGAGGGACGAACCCGAGCTCCTAATCAGGTCACCACGCCGGCCCGTGCACGTGCCGAAACGGTGTCCCCGCCTGCTGGGTCGACGGGTCAACTTCAGGGCACGGAGCCGGTTCAAACTCGGGTCAGGCCCGGCCGGCGAGGACACCTCCCCAGAATCCCCGTTCAAAGTTTCTGTACGTCTTCAAGGCGGCCCGCAACGGGCCGCACGCGCCGCCGCCAGGGCGCGCACCCGACGCTCCGCTGCCGCTCCACGCCGGTCGCAACACGCCCGGCGGCTGGCGCGGAAGCGGGGAAGCCCACGGGGCCGCCGCAGAACGACAGGCCGCTAGC
>NZ_QGGF01000526.1 GCF_003857015.1 Micromonospora globispora
CCCGGGTTCGTGGCCACCGCCGCCGCGCCCCGCCGGCTCGGCCTGCTGCTCGCCCGCAAGGGTGCGGTGGCGGTCGGCATCGCGGCGGGGGAGAAGCTGGTGGTCTCCAAGGTGGACACTCGCTACGTGCAGGGGCGCACGGCCGCCGGCGGGTGGTCGCAGCAGCGCTTCGCCCGGCGGCGAGAAAACCAGGCCAAGGCGGCGCTGGCCGACGCCGTGGAGCTGGCCGTCCGGCTGCTGCTGCCGGAGGCGGCGACGCTGGCCGCCCTGGTCTGCGGTGGCGACCGCCGGGCGGTGGACACCGTGCTGGCCGAGCGCCGGCTCGCGCCGCTCGCCGCGCTGCGCGCGGAACGGCTGCTCGACGTACCCGAGCCGCGGCACGCGGTGCTGGTCGGCGCGATCGCCGCCGCCCGCGCGGTGCGGATCCTGGTCCGCGACCCCGGACCGGCCGCCTGAGCTCAGCGGTCGACGACAGGGCGGCCCGCTCGGGGAGGCCGGGCTCCCCTCGGTGGCGAAGATGATGAGGACGGCCGCGAGCAGGGAGTGCCCTGACTACGCCTCGAGCCCGTGGATGATGGTGTCGACGACGTGCTCGGCAAGCCGGTCGATGAAGGCGCGGTCCTGTCGCTGCAGAGGGCCACGCGTCGCCAGGTCGGCGAAGCCGTGGACGGCCGACCAGCAGACCCATTCGGCACCGGCGCGTCGCTCGAGGGACAGGGCCCCCGCCTCGACCATCTCGTCGAGGGCGTCGAGCAGGAGCTGGTAGGGCGGCGACACGCGGCCGTCGAGCGTGCCCGGCGGGGCGTTCTCGGGCGCTACGTCCTGGGTCAGGAACGCGACCTCGAACCAGCCGGGCTCCGACAGTGCGAAATGGATGTAGCCGAGTCCCACCGCGCGCAATCGGTGCAGCGCCCGCTCGGCGGGATCGGCATCGCGGGGAATGGCGTTCATCCGTTCGAGCATGGCGTGCGCGACCTGATCCTGCGCCTTCGCCGCCACGGCGAGGACGAGTGCCCGTCGGTCGGCGAAATGACGGTAGGCCGCGTTGGGTGTGACGCCCACGGAGCGGGTAACTCCGCGCAGCCCAAGTGCACTGGCGCCACCTTCACGCGCGAGTCGGAGGCCGGCCTCCACCAGGGCGGCGCGGAGGTCGCCATGGTGATACGGGCGCGTTTCGGTGACCACCTTGCGTTACCTCCCCGTTCTGCACACGGTGTGAGCACGGCAAATGTCTGCAGTGCAGACGATAAGCCGACCGCAGTCCGTCCCGCACCGGCACGCGGGTCCGAGGCCGCGCTTCGCCGGTGATCGTGACCCTCCGTGATGGCTGCTCGGCACTGTGCTACATCGGCGAGCCTGTGTATGATTCCGGCATGGTAGATGTGTACGGTGTATACTTCACCCCGGCCGGCCCTCCCGGATGCGCGGCTGGTCCGGCTCCGTTTCACTTCCGACCTTGGCCACGCGCCACCCGCACGGCCCGGCGGTGGGCCCGGTCCACACCGAGCGAATCCGCTGGTGAGCGGCGGCTCCGCGATCGGCTCTAGGAGCCGCTCCGACGCCACCCAGCCCGGCACAGCTTTCTGACAGCCGCGGCACGCCTTCTCCGCGGTTGGCATCTGTACCGCCAACCCACGACAACGATCACCAAGGGAGACAAGAGTGTCCATGGTTGACGCGAGCGCGGCCTCGGGGGGTGCTGAGATGCCGCCGGCAGATCCGCGGCGGTGGTGGGCGCTCACCCTGGTCTGCGGGCTGCAGTTCATGATCCTGCTGGACATGACCATCGTGAACGTGGCCCTGCCGAAGATCGAGGAGTCTCTCGGCTTCACCCAGGCCGGGCTGGCCTGGGTGGTGAACGGCTACCTGCTGATGTCGGGCGGACTGCTGATGCTCGGCGGCCGGTTGGCCGACGTCTTCGGTCGACGCCGGCTGGTGCTGACCGGTGTGGTCATCTTCGCAGTGGCCTCCGCGGTCTGCGGTGCGGCGCTGTCCCCGGGCATGATGGTCGCCGGCCGGTTCGGCCAGGGCACCGCTGAGGCGATCGCCGCGCCCGCGTCGCTCGGCCTGATCGCCCTGCTGTTCACCGATCCCAAGGAGCGCACCAAGGCGCTGGGCATCTGGGGTGGCCTGCTGGCCCTCGGTGGCACGCTGGGTTACATCATCTCCGGCCTCCTGACCGACCTCGCGTCGTGGCGCTGGATCTTCTACATCAACCTGCCGGTCGCCGTGCTGGTCCTGGTGCTGTTGCCCCGACTGGTGTCCGAGAGCCGGATGGTGCGGCAGATGGACGAGGGACTGGACGTCGCCGGTGCGATCACCTCGACCGGCGGTCTCTTCGGCATCGTCTTCGGGCTGCTCCAAGCCGCCGAGCATCCCTGGGGCTCGGCGCGCGTGCTGCTTCCGCTCGTCGCCGGAGTCTTCCTGCTGCTCGTGACGCTCATCGTCGAGCGACGCGCGGCCAACCCGCTCATCCCGCTGCAGTTCTTCAACAACCGGACCAGGTCGGTGATCAACGTCGCCTCCCTGTTCTTCATGGCGGCGTTCATCTCGTACACCTTCATGCTGACGCTGTTCGAGCAGCAGATCCTCGACTACTCGCCACTGCGCAGCGGTCTGGGTTACCTGCCGCTCGGCTTCGCGATCGGCGCCGGCATCGGCACCGGCATGATCCCGCGCTTCGGGGTCAAGGCGGTGGCGGCGGTCGGCTTCATCGGCGCCGGCGTGGGGCTGTTCCTCACCAGTCTGCTGGACACGAACTCCTCGTATCTCGGCGGGATCCTGCCGGGCATGGTGGTATTCGGGGTGTTCGCCGGCAGCACCATGCCGGCCGCGACGAATGCCGCGCTGCACGGCGTCACCGCGCAGGATTCGGGCCTCGCCTCGGGTGTGCAGAACACGATGCAGCAGGTCGGCAGCGCGCTCGGCCTCGCCGTGCTCGTCACCCTCGCCCTCCGGTACGCCGGTCACGAGATCCAGAACGGCGTGGCCCCGGATCCGGCAGTGACGTCGGGCTACACCCTGGCCTTCCGGGTCGGAGCTGCGCCGATGGTGCTCGGCGGCGTGCTCATCATGGCGCTGTTCGAGCGGGTCAACCCCGAGCTGCGCAATCCGACGGCCGAGGTCGTCGAGGTCATCCGCTGAACCCGTACGCAACGACATCAGGAGGAAACGACATGGCTACCGCAGAAAAGCCTGCGCAGAAGATGGACACCACGTTCAACGCGCCGATCGAGACGGACGGGGCGTACCCGACCTTCGTGACGGTGCCCGGTTCCGCGGAGCTGTTCGGCACCCGTCGGCCCGTCAAGGTGGGCGGAACGATCGACGGGCACCCGTTCACGGCCACCCTCATGCCGTCGGGTGATGGCCCCCATTGGCTGCCCATCAAGGCGTCGCTGCGCAAGCAGGTGAACAAGGAAAAGGGCGACGAGGTGACCGTCCACCTGCAGGAGCGGTTCAGCTGAACCACGCGGGTGGGTGGTCCGGAGCCGATGCTCTCGCTGCGGGTGCGCCGCGGTCTCCCGGTGACGGTCCACACCGTCCGGCGGTGAGGTCGCCGCTCACGCGGCGACCCGGGTCGAGCGAGCGCTCGACCCGGGTCGCGGTGCGGGTGGCCGGTCCGGCCCGGTGGCCCTACAGGCTGCCGCCGAAGGTGTCGCAGGACTTCGGGTCGCCGGTGGAGTAGCCCTTGGTGAACCACTGCTTGCGCTGCGCGGACGTGCCGTGGGTGAACTCGTCCGGGTTCACCGGCCGGCCGGAACGCTTCTGGATCGCGTCGTCGCCGATCTTGTCGGCGGTGTCGATCGCCTGCTGGATGTCCTGCTCGGTGATGCTCTTGAAGATCTTCTGGCCCTGCGCGTCGGCGGTGCCGGTGGCGTTCTTGGCCCAGACGCCCCCGTAGCAGTCGGCCTGCAGCTCCAGCTTCACCGACAGGGCGTTGGCGTTGTTCGGGTCGCGCTGCTGCTGGCGCCGCATCTGCGCCTCGGTGCCGAGCAGGTCCTGCACGTGGTGGCCGTACTCGTGGGCCAGCACGTACGGCTGGGCGAACTCACCCTCGGCGCCGAGCTGGTCGGCGAGCAGCTTGTAGAAGGTGAGGTCGATGTAGACCAGGTCGTCGGCGGGGCAGTAGAACGGCCCGACCCCGGAGTCGGCCTGCCCGCAGCCGGTGTTCACGTTCTGACTGAAGAAGACCGTCTTGGAGGGCTGGTACTGCTTGCCGAAGACCTCCGGCAGCGCCTTGCGCCAGTACGCCTGGATCGAGTTGACGTAGAGGGTGTTGCGGCAGTCGAGCTGCTCGGTCGCGTTCTGTGCCGAGCATTTCTGGTCCAGGGAGGTGTTGTCGCCCTGGTCGGAGCCGCCGCCGTTGGTGGCCGCGTTGAGGCCGAAGCCGCCGCCGATCAGGGCGACGAGGACGGCGATGATGATGCCGACGATGCCGCCTCGGCCGCCGCCGATCGGGATCGGTATGCCCATCCCGCCGCCTCCGCCGGACCCTCGCCGATCCTCCACCTGGCTGGTGTCGATCCGCGCGTTCTCGTTCAGCTCCATGATGACCCCGATCACCGTTTAGTCCGTTTTGGGTGGTTGCGGTACCGGACCGGGTCCGGACGGCGTTTCGGTACCCGATGATCTTGCTCGGTAATCCGGGCGGAGCACGGCAGGCCGCCCGGTACACTTGCCGCGTGCTGCTCTGCGAAGGCTGAACCGCCCCGCGCCGACGGTCCATCGAGCCCGCCGGCGCTTTCGCGTGCCCTGAGTCAGCCCTTCTGGAATCCCGAGAGCGAGTACCGCGAGATGATCACTGCCACCGGCCTGGAACTGCGCGCCGGTTCCCGGATCCTGCTGTCCGACACCACCCTGCGGGTGCAGCCGGGGGACCGGATCGGCCTGGTCGGACGCAACGGCGCCGGCAAGACCACCACCCTCAAGGTGCTGGCGGGGGAGGGGCAGCCGTACGCCGGGCAGATCGACCGGCGCAGCGCCATCGGCTACCTGCCGCAGGACCCGCGCACCGGCGACTTGGAGGTGACCGGGCGGGACCGGGTGCTCTCCGCCCGTGGCCTGGACCTGCTCATGGCACAGATGAAGGAGCTGGAGGCCAAGCTCGCCGAGGACGCCGACGAGAAGTTGGTCCGCCGCTACGGCGCGCTGGAGGACCAGTTCGCCGCCCTCGGCGGGTACGCGGCCGAGGCCGAGGCGGCCCGGATCTGCGCCAACCTCGGCCTGCCGGACCGCGCCCTGGCGCAGACCATCGGCACCCTCTCCGGTGGCCAGCGCCGCCGGATCGAGCTGGCCCGGATCCTGTTCCGCGACGCCGGTGAGAACGGCGGTGGCATCCTGCTCCTCGACGAGCCCACCAACCACCTCGACGCCGACTCGATCACCTGGCTGCGCGGCTTCCTCGCCAACCACAAGGGCGGCCTGATCGTCATCTCCCACGACGCCTCGCTGCTGGAGGCCGTGGTCAACAAGGTCTGGTTCCTCGACGCCACCCGTTCCGTGGTCGACGTCTACAACCTGGGCTGGAAGGCGTACCTGGAGGCGCGGGAGACCGACGAGCGGCGCCGCCGTCGGGAGCGCGCCAACGCCGAGAAGAAGGCCGGCGCGCTGATGGCCCAGGCCGACAAGATGCGGGCCAAGGCCACGAAGACGGTCGCCGCGCAGAACATGGCCCGCCGCGCCGAACGGCTGCTATCCGGCCTGGACGAGGTGCGGGTCGCCGACAAGGTGGCCAAGGTGCGCTTCCCGACCCCCGCCCCGTGCGGCAAGACGCCGCTCACCGCGACCGGCCTGTCGAAGTCGTACGGCTCGCTGGAGATCTTCACCGACGTCGACGTCGCAGTGGACCGCGGCTCCCGGGTGGCCATCCTCGGCCTCAACGGTGCCGGCAAGACCACCCTGCTGCGGATGCTCGGCGGCCTGCTGAAGCCGGACACCGGCGAGGTGCGCCCGGGCCACGGGCTGCGGCTGGGCTACTACGCCCAGGAGCACGAGACCCTCGAGGTGGACCGGACGATCCTGGAGCACATGCGCAGCGCCGCCAGCGACCAGACCGACACCGACCTGCGCAAGATCCTCGGTGCGTTCCTCTTCTCCGGCGAGGACGTCGACAAGCCGGCCGGGGTGCTCTCCGGCGGCGAGAAGACCCGGCTGGCCCTGGCCACCCTGGTCTGCTCCGGCGCCAACGTGCTGCTGCTCGACGAGCCGACCAACAACCTCGACCCGGTCAGCCGGGAGCAGGTGCTCGACGCGATCGCCCGCTACCCGGGCGCGATCGTGCTGGTCACCCACGACCCGGGCGCGGTCCTGGCGCTGAAGCCGGACCGGGCGATCCTGCTGCCCGACGGCGACGAGGACGCCTGGAGCGACGACCTGCTCGAACTCGTCGAGCTCGCCTGAGCCGCCGGCCGCCTGAGCCGACCTGCATCAGGCGGCCAGGTCCGCCAGGTGGCCCAGCACGCCCGAGCTCACCAGAATCACCACGCCGATCGCCACGAAGATCGCCGGTACCAGCCAGTGGCCGACCCGGCCGACCAGGCCGACCACCCGGGGATGGCCGCCCAGCAGCGCCGCGGTGCCGCACCAGACCGCGACCAGCACGGCGAAGGCCACCAGGTACGCCAGGCCCGTCGCCGGATCGAGAGAACGGAACACCGGCACGTAGACGGCGATGTTGTCGGCGCCGTTGGCGATGGTCACCCCGGCGACCCCGAGCAGGCTGCCGACCACGGCTGGCGGCTCGTCGGAGTCGGAGCGGGCGAGCAGCGCCCGGACGCCGAGCCCGATCGGCAGCAGGCCGAGCAGCCCGGTCCACGGGTCCGGGACGACCAGCAGCCCCGCCGCGACCACCACCGCCGCGGTGACCAGCGCGCCGATGCCCAGGTACTGACCGGCGACGATGTGCCACGGGCGGGGCCGACCCGCGCTCCGGGCGGCCACGAAGAGCACGGTGAGCACGACGATGTCGTCGATGTTGGTCGCGGCGAACACCAGCGCCGCGCTGGCCACGGCGGCGAGCAGGTCGGTCACGCCAGGCAGCGTACGGGCGCAGGGCCGGCCGGACGAACCATGATCCACCCGGCGGTCGGGGGCGGCTCAGCCGTTCAGCAGGATCACGCTATCGGGAAGGTGATGTTGCGTAGCGTGTCGATTGGCGAAGAGTTGATATCTGGCGCATGATCGTTGGAGGCGGTCTAATAGGTGGACCGTATCCGAACCGCACAGTCTGCGACGTGAGGAATCAGCATGGCCTCCACTGGCACAGCCACCAGCACTGAGAAGGGTCGCCGGATCGTCGGAGCCGAGCGTCAGACGCTCGCCAAGGACCTGGTAAAGCGGTACACCTCGGGTGAGAGCATCCGTTCGCTCGCGGCCTCGACCGGCCGGTCCTACGGGTTCATCCACCGAGTGCTCACCGAGTCCGGGGTGCAGCTGCGGCAGCGCGGCGGCGCCCGGCGCCGCAAGAAGGCGTGACCCGCCCATCGACGTCGTCCATCAGCACCGTGCCCGGGGCGGTCCGGTGACCGCCGAGGCGACCGGGGTACGCATCGACTGCGACGGGCCGGTCGCGACGGTGACGTTGTGCCGGCCCGACGTGCTCAACGCCCAGACCCCGGCGATGTGGCGCGCGATGAGCGACTTCTCGCGGGATCTGCCCGGTGACGTCCGGGTCGTGGTCGTACGGGGCGAGGGGCGGGCGTTCTCCGCCGGCCTCGACCTGTCGGTGGCCGGTGCCACCGGGCCCGGCTCGTTCGCCGAGCTCGCCACGCTGCCTGAGCAGGAATGCGCCGACCGCATCGCCGAGTACCAGGGCGGCTTCGCCTGGCTGCACCGCCCCGACGTCATCTCGATCGCCGCGGTGCAGGGGCATGCCATCGGCGCCGGCTTCCAGCTCGCCCTCGCGTGTGACCTGCGCGTGCTCGCCGAGGACGCCAAGCTCTCCATGGCCGAGGTCACCCTCGGCCTGGTGCCCGACCTCGCCGGTACCCGGCGCCTGGTGGAGCTGGTCGGCTATTCCCGGGCGCTGGAGATCTGCGCCACCGGCCGGCGGATGGACGCCGCCGAGGCGGACCGGATCGGCCTGGCCACCCTGGTCGTGCCGGCCGCCGAGCTGGACGGCGCGGTGCGGGATCTGACCGCCGGCCTGCTCGCCAACGACCGGGACGCGATCGTGGAGATCAAGGCGCTGCTGGCCGGCGCCGGGAGTCGTACCCATGCCGAGCAGCAGCGCGCCGAGCGGGAGGCACAGACCCGCCGACTGCGTGATCTGGCCGGGCGCGGAGAATAGTAAGGACCGTTCGGGAAGATCCGGATTACTGCCGAGGTTGTCGTAGTCGTCGGGAGAATTGACCCGACGGTCCTGGCTGCCGACAACCCGGAGGTGACGAGTGTCGAACCCGATGTCCGGTGGCGGCATGGGCGGCTGGAGCATGCTCCGGTCGATGCGTAACCGTGACGAGATCTCCACCCACCAGCTCAAGCGCGGCACCGCCAAGCGGATCATGGCCTTCGCCCAGCCGTACCGGCGGGACATCGTGGTCTTCCTGGTCACCGTGGTGCTCGCCGCGATCATCGGGGTCGCCACGCCGGTGCTCGCCGGTGACGTGATCAACGGGATCAACCGGGGCGGCTCCGAGGCGGCGTCGCTGGTGGTGCGGCTGGCGCTGGTCATCGCCGCGCTGGCGGTGGTTGACGCGCTGTTCTCGCTGGCCCAGCGCTGGTACTCCGCCCGGATCGGCGAGGGCATCATCCTCGACCTGCGCACCCGGGTGTACGACCACGTCCAGCGGATGCCGCTGCAGTTCTTCACCCGTACCCAGACCGGCGCCCTGGTCAGCCGGCTCAACAACGACGTGCTCGGCGCCCAGCGGGCGTTCACCTCCACCCTGTCCGGCGTGGTCAGCAACGTCATCCAGCTGGTGCTCACCGCCGGGGTGATGTTCACCCTCTCCTGGCAGATCACCACGCTCTCGCTGATCCTGCTGCCTATCTTCATCATCCCGGCCCGCCGGGTGGGTAAGCGGCTGGCGGAGATCACCCGCGAGTCGTACAACCTCGACGCGAAGATGAACGCGACGATGACCGAGCGCTTCGGGGTGGCCGGGGCTCTGCTGGTCAAGCTCTTCGGCTCGCCCGAGGAGGAAGCGCGGCGCTTCGCCGGCCGGGCCGAACGGGTCCGCGACATCGGCATCCAGTCCGCCATGTACTCGCGGACCTTCTTCGTGGCGATGCTGCTGGTGGCCTCGCTGGCCCAGGCGCTCACCTACGGGCTCGGCGGCTGGCTCGCGGTGACCGGGTCGGTCAGCGCCGGCACCGTCGTCACCCTCGCGCTGCTGCTCACCCGCCTCTACGGCCCGCTGACCGCGCTCTCCAACGTCCGCGTCGACGTGATGAGCGCCCTGGTCTCCTTCGACCGCGTCTTCGAGGTGCTCGACCTGCGCCCCGGCATCGAGGAGAAGCCGGACGCGGTGCCCGTGCCCCGGGGCAACGGCCGGGTCGAGTTCCGCGACGTGCGGTTCCGCTACGCGAGCGCGGCCGAGGTGTCGCTGGCCTCCCTGGAGGAGGTTGCCACCCTGGACCGGACGGTCAACGAGCCGGTGCTCAAGGGCGTCACGTTCAGCGTCGAGCCCGGACAGATGGTCGCGCTGGTCGGCCCCTCCGGCGCCGGCAAGTCGACCCTGTCCATGCTGATCTCCCGGATCTACGACGTCACCGACGGCCAGGTGCTGGTCGGCGGGGTCGACGTCCGGGACGCCACCCTCGCCTCCCTGCGGGACGAGATCGGCGTCGTCACCCAGGACTCCCACCTGTTCCACGAGACCATTCGGGAGAACCTGCGCTACGCCAAGCCCGGCGCCACCGACGACGAGATCTGGGCCGCGCTCGCCGGTGCGCAGGTCGCGGACCTGGTCCGCTCCCTGCCCGACGGGCTGGACACCACCGTCGGCGAGCGGGGCTACCGCTTCTCCGGCGGCGAGAAGCAGCGCATCGCCATCGCCCGGCTGCTGCTCAAGGCCCCGTCGATCGTGATCCTCGACGAGGCCACCGCGCACCTCGACTCGGAGAGCGAGGCGGCGGTGCAGCGGGCGCTGTCGGTGGCGCTGACCGGGCGTACCGCGCTGGTGATCGCACACCGGCTCTCCACCGTCCGGGACGCCGACCAGATCCTGGTCCTCGACGAGGGGCGGATCGTGGAGCGGGGCCGGCACGAGGAGCTGGTGGCGGTCGGTGGGCTCTACGCCGAGCTGTACCGCACCCAGTTCGCGGTCGCCGACTCGCCCGCGCCGTACGCCGGGATGGACGAGCCGGAGCCGGTGGTCACCACCGTGCCCCTCGGGACGTACGTCGCGCAGGAGGCCCTGCCGCCGGCCGCCGCCAACTAGGCCGTCGCCGCGGCACGGAGCTCCCCGAACGCGGCACCGAGCGTCTCGGCGTTGAAGTGCGCGTTCAGGCCGCTCGGGTTGGGCAGCACCCAGAGCCGGGCGCCGCCGAGCAGTTCGGGTTGCGGGCCGAAGGCCGCCTTCGGCCGGGCGAAACCGATCCGGTAGGCGGTCACCCCGACCACCGCCACCCACCGGGGCCGGTACCGCTCGACCTTCGCGGTCAGGATCTCCGTCCCGGCGATCAGTTCCTCGGCGGTCAGCTCGTCGGCCCGGGCGCTCGCCCGGGCCACCATGTTGGTGATGCCCAGGCCGTAGCCGGGCAGCTCGTCCTGCTCGCTGGGGTGCAGTTGGCGCGGGGTGAAGCCGCCGCGGTGCAGTGCCGGCCAGAACCGGTTGCCGGGGCGGGCGAAGTGCCAGCCGGTCGCCGCGGACCAGAGCCCCGGGTTGATGCCGACGAAGAGCACGTCCAGCCCGGGGGCGATGAGGTCCGGGAGGGTCCGGTCGGCCGCCGCCGCCAGCTCCGCCCGGGTCGGCCGCGGATGGCGGCCCGCTGCTCCGCGCTTCCCGGGGCGTGCGCCGAGGGCATCGGGCGGCGTGCCACCAGGCTGCCGTGGGGGTCTGCGGTCGTCGGTCACAGGCCGCGCAGCGCGCCGCCGTCCACCGGGACGGTGACGCCGGTCAGGTAGCTGGCGGCGGGGGAGAGCAGGAAGGCGGCCACCCGACCGAACTCCGCGGGCTCGCCGACCCGGCGCAGCGGGATGGCGGCCTCCGCCTCGGCCCGGGCCCGCTCCGGGTCCCCGGTGGCGGCGAAGAGCTCTCGGTTGCGGTCCGTCATGATCCGCCCGGGCAGCAGGCCGATCACCCGGACGCCGCGCGGGCCGTACTCGTCGGCGATGTCCTTGGCCACGCCGGCCAGGCCGGGACGCAGGCCGTTGGAAATGCCGAGGCCGGGCATCGGGCTGCGGGCCGAGGTGGAGAGCACCAGCCCGATCGCGCCGCCGTCGGTCAGCGCGGCGGCGACCGTGCGGGCGGTGCGGACGCTGCCCAGGTCACCGACGAGCAGTGGCGGGAGTCCTTCGAGACGGTCTTCCTGGGCAGCGTCCGCAC
>NZ_QGGF01000221.1 GCF_003857015.1 Micromonospora globispora
GATCACTTAATCGACGTACCCGAACCGGCTCTGCCACCCCGACAGCCTGACGGCCCCACGCCGGCCCAGCCCTTCACTCAGGCCGGCGTGTCACCAACACCGCCAACGTTTGTGGTCAGAGCACTAGCCGACGCTCACGATGATGGGTAAGCGAAGGTATGCCGGCGCATCGGAGCGGAGCCGAGTCAGGTTCATCTCCGGTGGAACTCCACCAGAACTGGTGTCCGAGGCCCGACTTGAACCCCAACTACATGATCAGCATGGCAGCTGATCTGCAGTTATCTTGAGATAGCCACTGCGGATCGCACAAGCGAGGCCAGCACCTGGGTGTGCCGCGCGGAATCAGTAGATCAGTCAGAGTACGACCCCGGCTCGGTTCTGACCTTCGAGCCGGGTTCAACCCCTCCGGACCGCGCCGCCGATCGCAACGACCTGGCCAACCTCGTGCACGCTCGACGACTTCGTCGTCCAAAGCCCTCTAGCGGCGGCTGAAGGCCCGGATCAGGTCTTGGGCCTCGGCGGTGGTGATCGCCCTGGTGATGGTCTGCGCCTCGTCGGCACTGGCCTCGACCGGCGTGGTGTCCCAGGACGCACGCAGCAGACGCTTGGCCTGTCCCAGTGCGGAAGCAGAGCCGGCAGACATCTCTCGGGCGAGCGCCCGCGCCCGGACCGCGGCACCGTCGGAGCGGGCCACCTCGTTGACGAGGCCCCACTGTTCCGCCTCCGGCGCGGACAGCACCCGGCCGGTCAGCGCGAGGTCGAGGGCACGCTGCTGACCGATCGCCCGTGGCAGCAACCAGGAGACGCCGCAGTCCGGCGTCAGCCCCACGCCGGAGTACGCCATCACGAACTTGGTCGACGGCGCCGCGACCACGACGTCACAGCTCAGCAGCACGGCCAGGCCAGCACCGGCAACCGCACCCTGCACCGCGCCGACAACGGGAACCTCGAGCGCCCTCAGCCGGTGCAGGGCTCCGTCGAGCGCGGCCACCAGTGACTCCAGGTAAGCGGCCGGGTCAGCGGCGGCCAGCACCGCGGAGAGATCGCCTCCCGCGCAGAACCGCCGTCCGGCACCGGTGACCAGGACCGCGCGCACGCGCGGGTCGGCGGCCGCGTCGGCCACCGCCGCGTCCAACGCGCGGGCGGTCGGTAGGTCCACCGCGTTGGACGAATCCGGCCGGTTGAGCTCGATCTCGGCGACACCGTCGGCTATGCCGTACCGGACCAGGTCGCGAGCAACGTCGTCGCCTGGGCTCATCGGACCAGGTACCCCCCGTCTACCGCGATCTGCTGCCCGGTGACGTAGGAGGCGGCGTCCGAACACAGCCACAGGCTCGCCTGGGCGACCTCGTCCGGAGCCCCGAGCCGACCGACCGCGCTGATCCGGTCCGCCATGTCCTCGACGGACTCACCGCGCTGGCGGCGGCCCTGCTGAACCATCGGGGTTTCGATCCCCCCGGGAAGGACCCCGTTCACGCGGATGCCCCGGCGTGCGTTCTCCAACGCGGCCGTCTTCGTCAGGCCGACGACCCCGTGCTTCGCCGCCGTGTACACCGCCCCGCCCCACTGGGCGCGCACGGAGCGGACCGAACCGATGTTGACGATCGACGCGGGAGTCCCCTGCCGCAGCATCTGCTGGATTTCGAACTTGAGGCAGAGCAGCACACCCTTGAGGTTCACCGAGATGATCCGGTCGAACTCCGCCTCCTCGAAGTTCTCGATTGGCTGGGGATCAAGGCTGACACCGGCGTTGTTGACCGCGCAGTCGAGCCGTCCCCAGGCATCGACCGCCGTCCGCACCATGCGCTCGGCGTCGGCGCTCCGGCTGACATCGGCCGCGCAGAAGATCGTGTCGTGACCGGCGTCGTTCAACGCCTCCGACACCGCCCGCCCCGCCGGCGGATCCCAGTCGACCACGAGCACGGAGGCGCCGGACCTGGCGAACAGCTCAGCCGTCGCCCTCCCCATGCCCATGCCGGCGCCGGTCACGAGCGCCACCTTGCCTCTCACGCGGGCCCTCCCCACCTAGTCGACGTCGGAACGGACCGTTCCTGCATGTTGAACCTCCGGGTGTGCTGGAGTGGCGAGCCGGTCCCACGGACCTGGCTTATGGCATGAGGACGACGAGGCGCCAGTCCAGCACCGGCGCACCGAGCTCGGAACCGCCGCGCGGGCTCGCCGAGGTGATGATCCGCAGATCGAGCAGGCCACCGTGGGCCAGCGCCCGCTTGCCCTCGACCTGGATCATGCTGTGCAGCGTGTCACCCTCGCGTACCGGCGCGAGATGCGAACAGGACTTCCAGCCGACGACGCACACCACGTCGGGCAACGCGCGCGTCAGCTGGGCGAAGGCCACGCCGATGGTGTGTCCCCCGTACACGAGCCGCTCGCCGCCGGCGGCGCCGGCGTCGTGGTGCACGGCGGCGACGTTGAGCGTGAGCCGGGCCAGCTCGGGCGCGCTGCTCACGACGTCGCCGCCGACCACCTCCCAGGTCTCACCGAGGTGCACGTCGTCGAAGCCCACGCATCGCGGCACGGCCAGCCGGAACGCCTCGATGTCCCAGTCGCCGCACGGCATAGCATCGTCCATCGCGGATGTCTCTGCGCCGATACGGTCCAGGTCGTCGGCGTGACCGGTGTCGACCGAGGGATCACCGAGCGGGATCATCGCGCACCGGTGGAAGTCCAGGACCGTGCGGCCGTGCTGGTCCAACGCCGAGATCCGCAGGGCGGCCAGCCCGGTCGGCGCCCTGCCCTCGCGCTTGCGGTTCTGGCGCAGCCCCTCGACGACGGTCGTCGAGGTCAGAGTGTCGCCGATCATCGGCACTCGCCAGAACACCAGTCCGCGGTAGAAGAGGTTCGCCCGGACGTTCTGCGTGGCGAGGGTGGATTGCCCGATCACGGTGTCCCAGACGGCGTCCGGACCGACCACCTCGCCACCGGCGACTCGCCGGGACAACGTCGCGTCGAGGGTCATCCGTAGCCGGCTCCCCACGATCGCGCGGTGCTGGGCGACCAGACCCGGTGTCAGGGTGAGCGCCGGGGCCGTGTCGAAGACCTGCCCCGGGACGAGTTCCTCGAAGTACGGCCCGCGCACGACCCGGGACTGACCTGCTGTCGTCATCGCTTCCTCACCTACTTGCAGCCGACTTCCTCGCGCTGTAATTTAACCTAGGATAGATTCAAAAGTAAGTCTCTCGCGCATGAGGTAGCCACATGGACGCCAGCACCGAGGAAGCCGAATTCATCAGCACGGTCCGACACTGGGTCGACCGCGAGGTGCGCCCGGTCGCGGCTGAGCTCGAACACGCGAACACCTACCCGGCGCAGCTCATCGAGCAGATGAAGCAGCTCGGCATCTATGGCCTGGCGGTCCCGCTGGAGTACGGCGGCAACCCGGTCAGCTCCCGCGCCTACGTGCGGATCTGCACCGAGCTGGCGCGCGGCTGGATGAGCCTCGCCGGGGCCATGGGCGGGCACACCGTGGTGGCCCGCCTCATCTCCCTCTTCGGCACCGAGGAGCAGCGGAGCCGCTACCTCCCACGCCTGGCCACTGGCGAGATCCGCGCGACGATGGCGCTCACCGAGCCGGGCGGCGGCTCGGACCTGCAGGCGATGACCACCTTCGCCCGCCGGGACGGCGACACGTACGTCGTCAACGGCTCCAAGACCTGGATCTCCAACGCCCGCCGGGCCGGCATCACCGCCGTGCTGCTCAAGACCGACCGGGACGCCCGCCCCGCGCACAAGGGGATGAGCATCCTGCTCGTCGAGCCCGGCGAGGGCTGCGTGGTCTCCCGCGATCTGCCGAAACTCGGCTACAAGGGGGTCGAGAGCTGCGAAGTGCGGTTCGAGGACTGCCAGGTCCCGAGGGACAACTTGCTCGGCGGCGTCGAGGGCACCGGCTTCGCCCAGATGATGAAGGGGTTGGAGACCGGCCGGCTGCAGGTCGCGTCCCGGGCGCTGGGGGTCGCCCGCGCCGCCTTGGACGACTCGATCCGCTACGCCAAGGAGCGCGAGAGCTTCGGCGTGCCGATCTGGAAGCACCAGTCGATCGGCAACTACCTGGCGAACATGATCACCAAGCTCACCGCAGCCGAGCAGCTGACCCTGTACGCGGCCGACCGCTACGACGCCGGCGAGCGCTGCGACATGGAGGCCGGGATGGCCAAGCTGTTCGCGTCGGAGACCGCCATGGAGATCGCCCTGAACGCCGTACGCATCCACGGCGGCTACGGCTACTCCACCGAGTTCGACGTGGAGCGCTACTTCCGCGACGCCCCGTTGATGATCGTCGGTGAGGGGACCAACGAGATCCAGCAGAACGTCATCGCCGCCCAGCTGATGAGCCGCTCATGACGACCGCGGCCACTCCGCTGCGGGTCGGCATCGTGGGCCTCAGCGCGCGGGGCGGCTGGGCCTCGCTGGCACACGTACCGGCGATCAGGGCGGTCGACGGGCTGGCGCTGCGGGCCCTGACGGCGAGCACCCCCGCGTCCGCGGCCGCCGCCGGGGCGGCGTACGGGGTGCGCCACCACGCCGACGCCGCGGCGCTCGCCCACGATCCGCAGGTCGACCTGGTGGTGATCGCGGTGAAGGTGTCCACCCACCGACGGCTGATCGAAGCGACGTTCGACGCCGGCAAGATGGTGTTCTGCGAATGGCCGCTCGGCAACGGTGATGCGGAGGGGCGCTGGCTGGCCGACCAGGCCGCGAGCCGGGGGCTGCGCACGTTCGTCGGTCTGCAGGCGCGGGCGACACCGGCGATCCGGTACCTGCGGGACCTCGTCGCCGACGGATACCTGGGTCGGGTGCTCTCTACGACGCTCAGCGCCTCGGGCATCTCCTGGGGAGACATCACCTACCCTCGGAAGACGTACCTGCTCGACCGGCGTGAAGGCGCCTCCATGCTGACCATCCCGGCCGGTCACACGCTGGACGCGCTGCAGTTCGTGCTCGGCGACTTCGAAAGCCTCCAGGCGACGACCGCGATTCGCCGCGAGCAGGTCGCGATGCACCGGAAGCCGGACGAGATCCACCGGAAGACCGTGGCCGACCAGATCGCCGTCCAGGGCGTGCTGCGCGATGGCGCGGTCGCCGCCACCCACTTCCGGGGCGGCACGAGCCGCGCCACCGACTTCCACTGGGAGATCAACGGGACCGAGGGCGACATTGTCGTCAAGGGCGACGCCGGAGGGTTCCTGCAGTACGGCCAGGTGCACCTCTGCGGCGCCCGCGGCGAGCGGTCCGAGCTGGCCCCGCTGCCGACTCCGGCGACGTACGTGCAGGTGCCGTCCCTGCCGGAGCACGGCAGTCACGCGTTCACGGTCGCTCACGGGTACGCCCAGCTCGTGGCAGATCTGGCGAACGGCACCTCGGTGGTGCCCGACTTCGCCCACGCGGCCCGGCTGCACCGACTCCTCGACGCCGTCGAGGAGTCGGCTGAGCGGGGTGTCCGGATCAGCCTGTGAGCGGGGCGGACGCCGCCGAACGGGTCATGCCGAGGCGGCGTCCGGCCAGGGCCGTGGCGGTGGCCAGCCGCCGGTTCGCCTCGTCGATCATCTCGCCGTCGAGCTGGAGCACCGCCCGCGCCCCGGATGGGTCGCGCAGCGCCGCGTCGTACGCCTTGAGAATCCGCTCGGCCCGGTGGACGTCGGCCTGGCTCGGGCTGAAGGCCGCGTTCACCGGGTCGATCTGCCGCGGGTGGATGACCCATTTGCCGTCGAAGCCCAGGGCCCGCGCCCGGGCCGCCGCGCGAGCGCACCCGTCGACATCGGCGATGTTGCCGGTCGGCCCGTCGATCGCATGCAGCCCGTAGCGCCGCGCTGCGGTGAGGATCTGCAACCGGAAGTGGTCGAGCGGGTCCGGGCCCTGCGTCACCTCACCGACGCCGAGCACCGGGATGCCCATCGCCGCGCAGAAGTCGCCGGGACCGAAGTCGAGGGCCTCCATCCGGCTGCTGGCGGCGGCGATCCCGGGCAGGCCGAGGATTCCGCCGGGGCCCTCGATCTGCGCCTCGACACCAATCCGGCCCGGCGCCAGGCCCAGCTCCGTCTCCAGCCCGGTGAGCACCTGGTCGAGCCAGCGCACCTGTCCGGGCTCCTCCACCTTGGGCAGCACCACGACGTCGAGGTGGGCGCCGGCACCCTCCACCACCGTGATGACGTCCCGCAGGCTCCAGGCGGTGGTGGCGTCGTTGATCCGGACCGCCCGCGTCCGGGTACCCAGGACGCCCTCGCGCAGGCTAACCACCACCTGGTGACGGGCCGCGTCCTTCGCGCTGGGTGCGACGGAGTCCTCAAGGTCGAGGATGACCTCGTCCACATCGAGGGTGCCCGCCTTGACATGCATCTTGTGGCTGGTGCCGGGCACGGTGAGACTCGTACGCCGCAGCCGCATCGGACGGTTCACCGCTGGCCCTGCTGTCCGGGTACGTCGTGCAGCAGCCGCTCGGCCTCAGCCGCCGTCGCGCACAGCCGATCGAGGTAGCCGCGCAGTTGCGCCCCGGTGAGCTCCCGGGGCAGCCCGTAGAGGCTCAGCAGCAGCAGCAACCGGCCCTCGGCGTCGAGGACGGGGGCACTCACGTTGCGTACCCGGTACACCGTGTCGTCGTCGAGCACCTCCGGATCATGGGTGCTGGCCTCGACGTATCGCGCCAACTCGAACGCGTCCTCGTCCGCCTGCTGCCCGTCCAGGATCGCGGTGCCCTGCCGGCCGACCGCGGCTTCGAGGGCGAGCAGTTCGTGGCTGGCCAGGGCGATCGACCAGCCGCGCTCGCGGACCCGCCGCAGGGACGCCCGCACGGCGGCCCGCTCGTCGTCCGACAACCGGGAACGCTCGATCCAGGCGGCCTGGTCGGCCGGCTCCGTCCAGGCCATGGCGCCGGCACCGAGCGGGGCGACCAGCGGCATCCGCTGGCCGATCCGGCTCAGCCCGACCGGGTGGGCCGGTCGTCCGGTGCTGCCCACGATCACCAGTTCATCGCCGACGATCGCGTTCGCGAAGCACTCGACGCCGAGGGACTCCGCGGTGGCCTCGAGCAGCTGCCGGATGCCGTCCACGTAACGCAACGGCACGAGCAGGTCGGAGCGACCGGGCGCGGTCCGGAAGCCCTGTTCGAACCGGCCGTACCCGCCACGGAAAAAGAGCAGCGGATCATCACCCGTGCCGACCGCCAGAGCCAGTACCCGCCCGATCACGATGAGGTGGTCGCCGGCCTCGTGGATGGTGTCGATGTCACAGTCGATCCACGCCACGGCCCGGCCAAGTACCGGTGAACCGCCGTCCGACAGCCACCAGTCGACGCCGCCGAACTTGTCGGCGCCCCGGGTCGCGAAGCCCCGGCAGAGCTCCTCGTCGGCGGCACCGACGACGTTCACCGCGAACGAGCCGGCCGACCTGATCCGCGGGAAGCTCGTCGAGGATTTGGTCGGCAGGAAGGCGACCAGCGGCGGATCGAGCGACACCGAGGTGAAGCTGCCGACCGCCATGCCCACCGGTTCACCCTCGTCGATCGCGGTCACGATCACGACCCCGGTCGGGAAGTGACCCAGCACGTTACGAAACGCCACCGAGTCCACCCGAGCCAGCGGGTGCGTGTCCCCAGCCTCACTCATCGCACTCCTCGTTCCTCTCCATGTCCGATCCTCCGCGGGGCGTCCGGGAGCGGCGCGCCGCCGGCACTCACCTGGCCGGCATCCGGAGCGCGCCGTCCATCCGGATCGTCTCGCCGTTGAGATAGGGGTTGTCGACGATGGCGAGTACCAACCCTGCGAACTCCTCGGGCCGGCCGAGCCGGTGGGGGAAGGGCACGTCCGCGGCCAGCCGGGCGCGAACCTCGTCGGTGAAACCGGCGAGCAAGGGGGTG
The DNA here is from genome assembly GCF_003857015.1 of Micromonospora globispora. Lineage (GTDB taxonomy): Bacteria > Actinomycetota > Actinomycetes > Mycobacteriales > Micromonosporaceae > Micromonospora > Micromonospora globispora. The sequence goes on from NZ_QGGF01000221.1 coordinate 7,868, forward strand.
TCAATCAGCCCCGGCGCGATGGCACACACCCGGATGCCCCGGCTCGCCAGGTCCCGCGCCGCGGGCAGCGTCATCCCGGCGACGCCCGCCTTCGACGCGGCGTACCCGAGCTGGCCGATCTGCCCGTCGAAGGCTGCGATCGAGGCGGTGTTGACCACGACCCCCCGACCGCCGTCCCCGTCCGGCTCGTTGGCCGCCATCACCTCGGCTGCCGCGACCAGCACGTTGAACGTCCCGATCAGGTTGATCTCGACGATTTTGCGCATCAGGCCGGCGGAGTGCCCGCCGGACCGGCCCAGGACGCGCGCCGACGGAGCGATCCCGGCGCAGTTGACCACCACCCGGACGTTGTCGGCGCGCAGACCGTCGAAGGCGGCGCGGACGCCGGCGTCATCGGTGACGTCGACGCCGACGTGCGCCAGCCCGGGCTGCCGGCCCGCGCTCGCCAGGGCGTCCGGGAGATCGAATACGACGACCCGCCAGCCGTTGTCCCGCAGCGCCCGGGCGGTGGCCGCGCCGATTCCCGACGCGCCACCAGTGACCACCGCCGTTCGGGTGTCCGCCATCGCTGTCACCTCCTCGTCCCCTGGACCGGATCAGCCCGCGACCGGGGCCATCGGGACCGACGGGATGCAGATGTCCCGGTGGGTGTCGATCGCACGGAGCCGCGGCAGCACCGTGCGGGCGTAGAGCTTGGTCTGCTCCTCGGCGATCTCGCGGGACATGCCGCCGTACGCGAGCACGTTGATCACGCCACCGGCGTTGAGCGCCCGCACCCGGTCGACGACCTGGTCGACGACACTGTCGGGGGTGCCCGAGATTTGGAGGTCGGCGAGGAACTTGTTGAACCGCGTCAGGCCGTGCTTCTCGATGTTGCGCGAGAGCCCGGCGTAGTACTCGTAGCCGTTGACGGTCTGCAGCCGGGGGTTGGTGAACTCGTAGTGGTCGACCGTGGACCGGGCATAGGCCATGGTGAACTCGTCGTGCATCTCCTGGGCCCGGCCGGCGTCCTCGTGCACGGTCGTGTAGTTGACCAGCACGGGCTGCGGCGGCTCGTGTCCGTTGATCTCGACGAAGAGATCCCGGTACTGCTGGGCTTCGGCGACGACGGTCTGCCACGGCTTCTGGGCGATCAGCATCAGGCCGTAGCCGAGCCTGGCCATGATCTTGGCTGACTCCGGCGAGACCGCCGAGGCGTAGGTACGGCCCCGGAAGGTGGCGTACGGGGCCGGCTTGATGGCCGCCCTCGGCTGCTGGTAGAGCTCGCCGTCGCTCTCGATGTACCCGCTCTCCAGGCTGTCGGAGATGGCCGTCGCGTACTCGACGAACCGCTGCCGGGACTCGCCCATCTCGAGACGGAAGTTGTCGAACTCGATGGACCCCAGCCCGCGGCCCAGGCCGAGCACCGCCCGGCCACCCGAGACATTGTCCAGCCACGACATCTCCTCGGCGACCCGCACCGGGTCGTGCCACGGGATGACCATGACCATGGTGCCGAGCTTCACCGTGCGGGTGCGGGCGGCCATGTAGGTGAGGAACTGCGCCGGATTCGGCATCATGTGGTAGTTCGTGAAGTGGTGCTCCGCGGTCCAGATCGACTGGAAACCGAGCGCCTCGGCGCTGTCCGCCAGGCTCAGCTGCTGGGTGACCAGCTCGTGATCGTTCAGGCTCTGGTCCAGCCCCTGGAAGAAGACTCCCATCCCGACGTGCATCTGACCCACCTCTCAGTTTCTATTTCTAATTCATATTAGATAACTTATCGCGGCGAGAGCGCAACCCCTCACCGCGAAGAACTTCCGCTCAACCGCCCTGCGGCCCGGCGACGCGGACCAAGAACTCCACGACGCTGGTGGCGAACACGTCGTTGGAGTCGCCGGCCACCATGTGCGCGGCACCGGGGACGTTCACGTACTCCGCGTACGGCACCACCCGGCGGAAGTCGGCGACGTGCTCCTCAGACACCAGGTCACTGATGCCGCCGCGAACCAGCAGCGTCGGCACGTCCGCCCGGACCACGGCTCGCTCGAGTCGCTCGACGTCGGCGTCCTCGACGCCGATCCGACGCCCGTGGATGAACCGTGGGTCCCAGTGCCAGTAGAGTCGACCGTCGGCACCTGCGCGCAGGTTCTTCCGCAGGCCGCCGGGGTCCGCCGGCCTCGGCCGGTGCGGCAGGTAGCGGGAGACGGCGGCGGCGGCCTCGTGCACCGAGGTGAACCCCTCCCCGTTTGCGCTCATGAAGGCGAGCACGTTCTGGCGCCCCTCAGTGCTGAGCTTGGGAGTCACGTCGACCAACACCAGGGCGGAACAGTCGATCCTCGGGTCCTCGCCGGCCGCGAGCATGCCGCACAGCCCGCCCAGCGAGGCGCCGATGAGACTCACCGGTCGACCGAGCTGCCGGCAGATCTCGCGCAGGTCGTCGGCGTACGCGTCGACGCGGTAGTTGCCGGCGGGCGACCAGTCGCTGTCACCGTGGCCGCGCAGGTCCACCGACAGCGCCCGGAAGCCGGCGACCGCCAGAGCGCCGGCGGCCTTGCGCCAGGCGTGCCGGGTCTGACCACCGCCGTGCAGCAGCAGCACGGCAGGGCCGTCCTGGGGACCGTCGACATCCGCCGTCAGGGCGAGACCCTCGGACCCGCGGAGTTGGATGGGCATCGCGCCATCCCCCTTTCTTTAATCTATATTAGATGAAATCATACCCCCGTGAGGACGCCCGAACCGCCCGCCCGGTCCGACCTGCGCGAGCCCAAGGTCCTGTTGGCCTGCTCGGCCCAGTTCCTGAGCGCCCTGAACATGGGGATCTCCCCGCTGCTGCTGCCACGACTGTCCGCGGAACTCGGCTTCGGCCCGGTCGGACAGTCCTGGGTGGTGTCCGGCTACGCACTTGCCTTCGCCGGATTCGTGCTGCTCGGCGGCCGGCTCGCGGACGTGTTCGGCGGCGGCCGGGTGCTGGCCACCGGCTACGCCTTAGCGACCATGTCCGCGCTGGTCGCCGCCGCCGCGCCCACCGGCGGCGTGCTGATCGGCGCCAGGATCACGCAGGGGGTGGGAGCGGCCCTGACCGTACCGGCGGCGCTGGCCATCATCGCCGCGGCACGCCAGGACCTCGCCGGCCGCTCCCGCGCACTCGCCTCGTACGCAGGCTCCGGTGCCGTCGGCTTCGGACTGGGCCTCGCGGTCGGCGGCCTCGCCGCCGACACCATCGGCTGGCGCTGGCTGTTCGCCGCCCTGGCCGCCATCTCGGCGCTGCTGACCGGGCTCACCGTCGGCTGGGTGCAGCGTCGAGCACGCTCCGCCGGACGGGTCAGCGTCTGGGGCGGGGTACTCAGCTCGGCGGGCCTGCTGCTGCTGGCGTACACGGTCACCATCGGCGCGAAGCAGGGGTTCTACGGCGCGACGGTGCTCTGCGGGGTCGCCGGGACCGGCCTGATCGTGGCGTTCGTGCGCACCCAGGTCCGGTCCCAGTCACCGATCATGCCGATCGGGATCTGGTCCCGGCCGGGGTTCGCGCTGACCATCGTCTCGACGATGCTGCTCTACGGGGGCTGGGTCAGCGCCTACTACTTCGTCGCCCTGCTGCTCCAGGGCGTGCTGGGCCTGAGCGCGGCGGCCGCTGCCCTGGCGATGCTGCCGCTGGCGCTCGGCGCGGCCATCGGGTCGCGCACCGCGGGCTGGCTGCTGCCCCGCGTGGACCAGCCCCGGACGGTGGTCTTCGTCGGCTCGCTGACCTGCGCGCTGGCCGTCGCCGGGTTGGCGATCCCCGCGGTGGACCAGGTGGCGATCGTGGTCCCGGTGCTGCTCGTGGTGGTCACCGGGCAGTCGGCCGCATTCGTCGCGCAGAACGTGACGGCGCTCTCCGCCACGGACCTCGACGAGGCCGGGCTGTCCGGTGCGCTGTTCAACGCCGGGTGCCAGGTCGGCAGCGGTATGACTGTGGGCTCGCTGGCTGTGCTCTCGGACGCGGTCAGTGGTGGTAGCCGCCCGGTCGAGGCTGCGGCCGGCTACCGGGCGGCCCTGCTGGCCGCGGCACTGCTGGCCCTGGTCGCGGGCATGATCGTCTACCTGCCGCGGCGTTCGGGTCTGCCGAAAGCGGCCTGAACGCCCGCGGTTCGGCGGGACACCGGAGGAGGGCCCGAACGCCCGCCCTTTTCACCAGGGCAACGGCGTCCCGGTCCGGCGGATCACCCGCGACCGGATCCGCCACCCGACACCGGTCAGGACGAGGCGGTCGTCGTACCGGCCGTCCATGATCGTCCGGTCGTCCAGTCGGACGAAGTACTTCGACTGCACGGGCACCAGGCCGTCGGCGCCTGCCTCGCCGACGAGCACCCCGAGGACGAAGTGCGCCTGCGGGTGCCGCATCGAGGCGAGCTGGTCACGCACCGCGGCGAGGCCGTCGAAGACGCCGAGCCGCACCGCGCTCATGTCATACGTGGCGTCGTCGCTGAACACCCCGGCCAGATCGTCCCAGGCCTTCGCGTCGACCACGTAGGCGTACCGGTTGAGCACGTCCTGGATGCCGAGCCGATGCTCTAGGGCCAGCACACCCGGTGGCACCGATCCGATGTCGTCGCCCACCTCAGATCCCTTCTCCATGTCGTCCGGTCACCCGGTCCGGGCGAACCCGTAGATCCCGCCACCGTCCACCAGCAGGGACTGTCCGGTGATCCAGCTTGAGTCGTCCGAGACCAGGAAGTGCGCCACCGAGGCCATGTCCGCCACCGTGCCGAGCCGCTTCAGCGGATACCCGGCCGCGATCGCCTCCTCGGCCCCCTCTCGCTGGAAGAGGCCCTTGTTGAAGTCGGTTCGCGTCAGCCCCGGCGCGAGCGCGTTGACCCGGGCGGCCGGACCGAGTTCAGCGGCGAGTTGTCGGGTGAGGTGCATCAGCGCCGCCTTGCTGACGTCGTACGCGCCGTGGTCCGGGCTGGTCCAGTAGCCGCCCACGGAACTCACGTTCAGCACCACCGACTGCGCCGCGGAGTGCCGCATGGACTGGCGCCAGGCGAGCTGGGTCCAGACCAGCGGCGCGGTGAGGTTCACCTGCATGATCTTCTGCCAGCGCGGCAGGTCGATGTCGACCGTGTGCCCGAGGTACGGGTTCGTGGCCGCGTTGTTGACCAGGATGTCGACCGCGCCGTGCTCCCCGACCACCCGTGTCACCGCGCGCTCCGCGTCTTCCGGCTCACCCACGTTGGCGGCGACCCAGCCACAGCCGTGTCCGATCTCCGCCGCCGCGGTGGCACAGACGTCGGCCTTTCGCGACGCGATGACGACCTGCGCGCCCGCCTGGGCCAGGCGCGCCGCGATGGCCTTCCCGATGCCACGGGATCCGCCGGTGACGAGGGCCACGCGTCCCCCTAGATCGCGGCTCACGAGGCCGACGCCGGCGTGCTCGGCGAGTCGAAGGCGTCGAACGCACCGAGGTCGTCGATGGCGGTGGTGATCCGCCGCAGCAGCTCGTAGGTCATCTCGTCGCGCTGCGAGTTCGGTTGCAGGCGCGGGTGACACAGCGTCTGGGTCCACATGTGCAGGGCGTGGAACAACTGCTGGCGGTACCACGTGAATGCCTGCTCGACCGGGATGACGACTCCGCCGCGCGCCTCGAACACCTCGACATAGCGGGTGACCAGCTCGCGTTCCCAGCGGCGGCGGTCCGCCACGGTCAGGGCCGTCGACACCGCGTAGGCCAGGTCCCGGGACCAGTGGCCGCGGGTGAGCACCTGCCAGTCGAGCAGGCCCATCCGGCCGGCGCTGGTCACGTACCAGTTGCCGATGTGCACATCCGAGTGGATCACCGTGCTCGGCTGACTCCGGTGCAGCTCGAGCCCCTTCATCGTGGCGGGCCAGACCTCCTGCCGGCGGGCGTAGAAACCCGGCGGCACGACGCGCTGGGCCTTCGCGATGGCCTTGCGGCTGAACTCGTCGGTGTAGACCCGCTCGACACCCTTCTCGATCCAGGTCGGGAAATCGATCAGCCAGGACAGCTCCGAGGAGAGCCGGGGGTCGTCGTAGAGGGCCGCATGCAGCTCGGCGAGCAAATCGACCATGCCCTCGGCCATCGCCCTGTCGACGTACGTACGCTCGTCGAGGAACCGGGCGCCCTTGGTGTGGACGACGTCCTCCAGTACGTGCAGGGCCGCCAGCGAGGTCTTGTCGGACGACGAGTAGTAGCACAGCGGCGTCTCGATCGTCAGCGACGGCCGGATCAACTTGTAGAACAGCATCTCGTAGCGCGCATGGCCCATGAAGCCGACCAGCATGCGGGTGACCAGCGACGGCAAAGACTTGGTGAAGACGCTGGTCGGCAATCCGGCGCGGACGCCCTCGGCGTTGTACATCACGAGGATGCGCCGACGCTCGTGCGTGCCACGGCTGCCGTCGGCGAGCCCGAAGTCGACCACCTCGGCCCCGGGATGGCCCTGGCACAGCACCGCCGTCAGCCACTGGGTCGTGATACCCCCGACCGACCGGGGCAGCTCCTCGACCTTACGGGCCTTGGGTCGCTTGATCGTCTCGGCGGCCAGGTGGCCGGCGACCCGCAGCCCGGCGCGCAGCATGTCCACGTTGTTGCTGGATCGGGAGGCCATCGGGTTCATTCCTTTGTCTCGTCGGCGAAGAGGTCCGCGTACCGCTCCCGCAGAACGTTCTTCCTGACCTTGCTGCCGACCGAGACCGGCAGGTCGTCGGCCATCAGGATCCGCTTGGGTCGCTCGTAGCCGGCCAGCTTCTCCCGGCAGTGGGCCATCAGTTCGTCCACGTCGAGGCGCTCCCCCGGCACCGGGACGACCACCGCCGTCACCGCCTCCACCCACCGCGGGTGCGGCAGGCCGACCACGGCGACCCGCTCGACCCCGGGGTACGACGCGACGATCGACTCGACCCGGATGCTCGACACGTTTTCCCCACCGGACTTGATCACGTCCTTGTACCGGTCGAGCATCACCAGCAGGCCGTTCTCGTCGTAGGCGCAGGCGTCACCGGAGTGGAACCAGCCGTTACGCAGCGCGTCGCGGGTGGCCTGCGCGTCCCGGTAGTAGCCGGCGGACAGCACCGGTGAGCGGTAGACGATCTCGCCGGGCTGGTCCGCCGCGCCGAACGGGACAAGCTGACCGTCGGGGAGCATCAGGGCCGCGGCCAGCATCGGGTTCGGCAAGCCGACGTGGTTGACCGTCGGCGCGGTAGCCCGGTGCACGTCGGGCCAGAGGTTCGGCCGGAACCGGGTGGAGGACAGCGCCTCGGTCTGGCCGAGGATCTCCACCAGCTGGACCCCGGCGCAGAACCGGTGCAGCGCGGCGGCGGTCGTGGGTGAGATCGCCGCCCAGGCCCAGAGGACCGAGGTCAGGGAGGTGAGGTCGTAGCGATTCGGCTCGCGCTCGACGACATCGACCAGTTCGTCGAGGAACTGGGAGGAACCGGCGTACAGCGCGGTCACCCGCTCCTCGGAAACCGCCGCGGCGTGTTCCTCCCCGCTGACTTTGCGGCCGAGGATGAACGTGCCGCCGGTGACATAGGCGGGAAAGCTGTGGCTGTGGTCGGCCGCGTGGTAGATCGCCGGCAGCAGACTGAGGATCTTCAGGTCGCTCTCGGTGGTGAGGCCACGCGTGTGCGTCATCCCGTGGGCGTAGGCGTTGAGGTAGGCGAGATTGTGGGAGAGCATCACGCACTTGGGCATCGACGTGGTGCCCGACGTCGGGATGATCTCCCAGATATCATCACCGGCGATCTCCACCTCGGGTTCCTCGACACCGGCGCCGGCCAGGAAGTCGGTGAACTCGACCCACCCGGCCGGAACCTGGTCGCCGTTGATCGGGATGACCGCACCGGTGACACCCGCCGCCGTCAGCGCGGCCCCGCCCGCCGCCCACAACTCGGCGTCGACGAAGGCGAAGCGCGGCTTTAGCACGTCGATGACGTGCTGCTGCACGTCCTGGGCCAGGCGCGGGTTGATCGGGGCGCAGACCAGGCCGGCCTTGGCCACCCCGAACTTGGCGATGTAGGCCTCGACCGAGTTCTCGCAGAAGAAGAGGACCCGGTCCCCCGCGGTGAGACCGGCACCCAGCAGGGCGTTGGCGATCCGGTTCGCGAGCTCGTCGGCCTCGCGGTAGGTCAGTCGGGCGAATTCGTCGTACGCGTAGCTGCCCGGCCTGCCGACCACGGCCTCCTTGTCCGGCGTGCTCCAGCGCACCCGCTCGAAGAAGTCGCCGACAGAGACCCGCTCCCAGCGGCCCGTGGCACGCCGACCGACGAGGTTCTCCACGTCGATCGACCCCACCTCCGGTAACCCTTCATAGGTCATCTGCATCAGTCCGTTCTTCTGCCTCAGACAAGACTTGCGGTCTTGGCGCGCTCTGCCAGGACGAACTTCTGGATCTTCCCGGTGGCGGTGGTGGGGAGCTCGTCGACCCTGATCGCCACGACGTGCCGCGGGACCTTGAAGCGGGCCAGGCGCTCCCGGCAGAACTCGATCAGTTCCTCGGGGGTCCAGGTGGCGCCGGGCGCCGGCACCACGTACGCACAGCCGACCTCGCCCATCCGCACGTCGGGGATTCCCACCACGTAGGCCTGGCTGACGTCGCTGCGTGCGGTGAGCAGCTCCTCGATCTCCTTCGGCGCCACCAGCTCACCGCCGCACTTGTAGAGTTCCTTGCTCCGGCCAGTGAGCGCGAGGTTGCCGTCGGCCCTGATGTAGCCGAGATCGCCGGTACGCATCCAACCACCGGGGAGGAACACGGCCTCGGTCTCCTCGGGCTTGTTGTAGTAGCCGCGCATCCGTTCGGGCCCGCGGGCGACGAACTCGCCCTCCTGTCCGTCGGGCAGGAACTCCAGCGTGACCGGGTCGATCGTGCGGTACTCCGCCACCCGCCCATCGAGCTCCGGCGAGCCGGCCACACTGCGCGGCTTGAGCCGGCCCACCGTCTCGGTGAGCAGCACCAGCGGGTCCTCCGGACGCTTGTACGCCGCCGACGAGGCGAGCTCGGTCTGGCCGTAGGCGGTGGTCACCTCGGTGACGCCGAAGGCGCGGCAGATCTCTTCCCAGAGCGTGACCGGGGCCGGGGCCGCCGCCGACATCACTGCGGTCAGGCTGCCGAGGTCGAACTCCGCGAACCGGGGGTGCTCGAGGACCGCCAGGGTCATCGTCGGAACGAAGAGCGGCTCATTGACCTGGAACTTCTCGATCGCCTGTAGCGTCGCCAACGGGTCGAACTGCAACTGGGGGACGACCGCGCCGGCCACCCAGCTCATCGCCATAAAGCCTTCGATGTGCGCGTAGTTGTGGTACATCGGAAGCGCGAAGACGAGTCGACGGCCGTCCTCCATCGCGCGGGCCAGGCACGCCGTGAACGAGCAGCGCAGGACGTTGTCATGGGTGAGCATCACGCCCTTGGGCAGCCCCGTCGTGCCCGAGGTGTAGACGATGTCGACCAGGTCGTCCGGCGACACCTCGCCATGGCGCTGGTCGAGGTCGGCATCGGAGACCGAGCGCCCCAACTCGACCAGCTCGCTGAACCGGGTCACGGCGCGGTCCCCGACCCGGCCGGCACCGTCGAACACCACGACCTGGCGTAGCGCCGGGGAGAGCCGCGCGGGGTCGGCTTCCCAGCCCGGACCCAGCTCGTCGAGCATGGTCAGGTAGTCGCCGTCACGGAAGCCGTCCATCGTGACGAGCAGCACGGAGTCGGACTGGCGCAGCAGGTAGCCGAGCTCGTCCCGCTTCAACATCGTGTTGATCGGGACGCTCACCCCGCCCGCGAAGGCGATCCCCAGCCGCAGGGCCACCAACTCAGGATGGTTGGCCATCACCACGGCGACGTGGTCACCGCGGGCCAGCCCGAGCGCCATCAGCCCTTTCGCCAGGTCCCGGGCCCAGCGGACCATCTCGGCGTACGTCCAGGTCCGGTCATCGGTCATGACCAGCGGGCGATCCGGATAACCGGCGGCCAGCGCCGCGAAGTGTCCAGACACCGTCCGGCGGACCCACGTCGGGTGACGCCGCGCGACCGCGGCCCGCCGTTCTTCGATCGTTGTCATCCATTCCTCCCTCTCTGCTGATGACTGCTCAGGCACGCCGGCCCCTCAACACGGCATGGCGTAGCCACCGGAAACACTGATGACCTGGCCGGTGAGCTGCCGAGCGGCGAGGTCCGAGGCGAAGAACAGCACCGAGGCGGCAATGTCCTCCGGCTCGCTGAACCGGCGCAGTGGGATCCCCTTCAGCACCGCCTGCCGACCGCGCTCGTCGAAGACCGGTTCGTCCCCGGCCCACAGGCTCTTGTCACCGACCCACTCCCGCCCCGGCGGCAGCACCAGACCTGGCGCCACGACATTCGCCCGCACGCCGGAGCGTCCAGCCTCCTTGGCCAGGGACTTGGTGAGCGAGATAATCGCGGCCTTCGTCGCCCCGTAGACCGACTGCCGAAGGTCACCGAAGGCCGCGTCCGAGGAGATATTGATCAGCGAGCCAGATCGCTGCGAGACCATGACGGGCAGAACAGCCTGACACATGTCGATGGTCACCCTCAGGTTCAGGGCGATAGTCCGGTCGATGGTGGCCGGGTCGAGGTCCCCGAACCAGGCCGGGCGCTGCCAGCCAAGGTTGTTGACCAGCACGTCGATCCTGCCAAAGGCGGATACCGCGGTTTCCACCGCCTCCTGAATCACCTCGGGGCGGCTGAGGTCACCGCTCACAACGGTGATCTCGGCGCCCCGCGCCCTGATCTCCTGCGCGGTCCGCTCGGCCTGCTTTACATCGACATCGACGACCACGAGCCGCGCGCCCTGGTCGGCGAACGCGAGGACCATGCCGCGCCCGATGTTCGAGGCGCCGCCGGTCACCATTACCACCTTTTCCCGCAGATCCGGATAGCTGACGCCGCTCACGCGGACCACCCTCCGTCGACGTCGAGCACCTGGCCGGTGATCCAGGACGCGCGCGCCGAGGCGAGGAAGGCGACGGCCTCGGCCACGTCCTGCGCGCTGCCGAACCGGCCGAGCGGGATGTTCTTGCGGGCGACCTCGAGCAGTTGGGGGCTGAAGTCGCCGTTGTCGATCAACTGTTGGTGCATCCCCGCCGTGATCACCCCGACACCGATGGCGTTGGCCCGTACCCCGAAGCGGCCTTCCTCGACGGCGATCCCGCGGATCAGCGCCTCGATCGCCGCCTTGGGGGCCGAGGACAGGATGTCCTTCGCGGCGTGCCGGCGGACGGCCGGTGTGGAGATGCTCAGGAACGAGCCGGACGTCTGCCGCAGATGCGGAAGCGCGTGGTGCGCGACGGCGTAGGCGCCGCCCGCGTCCTGCTCGAGTTGCGCGATGTACGCCTTGGGCGAGAGCCGGCTGATGTGCAGTTGAGGCAGGTAGGGGCCGGCGGCGTAGACCACCACGTCCACCCGGCCCAGCGACTCGGCGAGGTCGTCCAGGGTCTGCTGGACCGCCGCGTGGTCGGACAGGTCGAGACGGCGTACGTGAGCAGTGGACCCCGCGGCACGTACCGCGTCGGCGGCGGCCAGCGCCGCGGCCTCGCGACCGCGGTAGGTCAGGCCCACGTAGTACCCGTCCTCGGCGAGGCGTCGGCAGACTGCCGCGCCGATCCCGCCGCTTCCACCGATCACGACGGCGCCGCTTCTCTGGGAGGTCATGCTTCCACCTCTTCTTCCTGAACCAGCTTCGGTTCTGTCCGCTGGACCGCCGCTCACCGGTGGCGCTGTCACCTATTCTAGATTAGAATAAGTGAGGAGGTAAAGCCATGGATGACAAGACACAGGCAGCGTTGGTCGAGCGCTTCTTCGACCTGCAGCAGCGCCGGACGACGGATCTCGCGGAGTCGACCTTCCGGGTATCCGCCGCGCATTACACGTCCGAGGCCGAGCTGGACCGGGAGCGGGCGACACTCTTCCGTGGGCTCCCGCTGGTGGCCGCCCTCTCCGTGGACCTGCGCGAACCGGGTGACTATGTGAGCTTCGACGCCGACGGCATCCCCCTGATCCTGATCCGTGGCGAGGACGGCAACGTGCGGGCGCTGGTCAACGCGTGCCGGCACCGCGGGGCGCGGGTCTTCCCCGTCGGGCGCGGACATCACGGTGGCCGCAACGTCACCTGCCCCTTCCACGCCTGGACGTACGACGTCTACGGCCGCCTGCTCGGCCAGCCGCTGGCCCGCGACGGGTTCTCCGACTGCGACAACGATCTGCTGGGCATGCGATCACTCCCGGTCGAGGAGCGGCACGGCCTCGTGTTCGTGACGCCGCTGCGGGCCGACGACGAGACGGTCCGCGCGCAGACCGAGGACGTGCTCGGCGGGATCGGGGCCGAGCTCGACCACTTCCGCCTCGGCGACTGGTTCCACGTCGAGTCGCGCTCGCTCGAGGTCCCGCTCAACTGGAAGTTCATCATGGACACGTTCCTGGAGAGCTACCACATCTTCGCGCTGCACAAGGGCTCCATCGGCCCGTGGTACTTCTCCTCGCCCGGTCTGTTCGACTCCTTCGGCCCGTCCTCCCGGGTCTGCGGCGTCCGCGCGTCCATCTCTCAGTTGGCCGACACGCCGAAGGAGCAGTGGTCGATCCTGCCGCACGCCACCGTCCTGCACATCCTCCCGCCCAACACCGTGCTGGTGCATCAGCAGGACCACATCGAGCTGTGGAAGGTCTTCCCCGGCTCGACCCCGGCCCAGGCCCGGATCGACGCGAGCCTCTACGCCCCAGAGGAGCCGAAGACCGAGAAGGCCTGGAACTACTGGCGCAAGAACCTCGACCTGGCGATCAACATCACCAACGACGAGGACTTCCCCCAGGCGCGGGAGAGCCAGCACTCGCTGGCCAGCGGAGCCCTGGTGTCGCTCGTCTATGGACGCAACGAACCAGGGCTCGTGCACTTTCACCGCACGATCATCGAGTTGATGGACCGGTTCGGGTCGGCCGAGCCGGACCGGGCACGAACAGGAGTTGTCTCATGAAGGTCAGCGTGGATCGCACCCGCTGCGAGAACCTCGGGATCTGCGCATCGCTCGTCCCGGCGGTCTTCGAGCTCAGCAACGACGGCACGATGAACCTCGTCGACCCCGAGCCCGGTGACGGCCTCAAGGCGTTCGTCCAGAACGCCGTGTACGCGTGTCCCACCGAAGCTCTCCGCATCGACGACTGACCCCGGGATGACGATGAACCGCGAACCTGGGCTCCTCGTGGTGGGCGCCTCGCTGGCCGGGCTCCGCGCCGTCGAGGCGGCCCGTCGCGACGGCTGGGACGGGCCGATCACCCTGCTCGGCGGCGAGCCCGTACTTCCCTACGACCGGCCGCCGCTGTCGAAGGCCGTCCTGAACAGCGACTCCCCCCCGGAGCTCAAGCCGTTTCGGACCGAGGCCGAGTTGGTCGACGGCCTCGGTGTCACCCTCGCCCTGGGCGAACGGGCGACCGGCCTCGACCTCGCCGGCTCCGTGGTCATCACGGACCGACGGAGCCTCGGGTACTCCCGGCTGGTCATCGCCACCGGGTCGAGCCCGCTGCGCCTGCCCGGGGTGGCGCTTTCCGACCGGATCCTGACCCTGCGCACCTGGCACGACGCGGTGGCCCTGCACCAGCGCCTCGCCCACGGGGGACGTCTCGTCGTCGTCGGGGCCGGCTTCATCGGCGCCGAGATCGCCTCCGCCGCGGCCCGCCGCGGCCTGGCGGTCACGCTCGTCGAGGCGGCCGAGGCGCCGCTGGTCCCCGCGCTCGGACAGACCGTCGCCCGGGCGGTCGCCGAGCTGCATGCCGCGAACGGGGTGAACCTGACCACCGGAACGAAGGTGGTGTCGGTCGTCGAGGGCACCCACACGGTGACGATCAACCTCGACGACGGGCGGGCACTCCCGGCCGAGACCGTGGTTGTGGGCATCGGCTCCCGTCCAGAGCAGGCGTGGCTGGCGGGCTCGGGGCTGTCCCTGGGCAACGGCGTCAGCTGCGACGCCGCGCTTGCGGCGGCCCCGAACGTGTACGCCGCCGGTGACGTGGCGAGCTGGCCGAACCCGGCGTTCGACGGCGACGTGATGCGTCTGGAGCACTGGACGAGCGCCGCCGAACAGGGCATGTGGGCCGGACGGAACGCCGTCCGCGCGGACGACGAGCCCTTCTCGACCGTGCCGTACTTCTGGTCCGACTGGTACGACAACCGGATCCAGTTCCTCGGCCGCTACAGCGACGACCTGGAGATCGTCGGCAACATCGCGGAGCACCGGTTCATCGCGCTCTACCGACGGGGGGACCGCCTGGTTGGCGCCATGGGCCTGAACTCACCGGCGATGATGCGGCTCCGAACGGCGATCACCGACCGCACCGACTTCGGGGCGGTACGGGACTCGCTCCTCGTGGGTCCCGGGGCGGCCCGGTGACCGGCGAACGGCGGACGGCGTCCGACGAGCGTACGGCGCTTGCGGAATGGGTCCGCGACCAGCAGGACCGGCAGGCTATCCGTGAGCTCGCCGCGGCGTACCAACGCGGCTGTGACGGCGGCTGGGGCGGACCCAGCCATGCAGACCCCGCGTGGCTTGCCGCCCTGTTCGCCCCCGACGCGACCTACAAGATCCCGCAGCGAGAGCAACCCAGTCGCGGCCGGGACGAGATCCGGGGGTCTTCGCCGACCTCCAGACGTCGCTGCCCCGGGTCATCCACTACCTGATGAACGACACGGTCACGGTCCACGGCGACACCGCCCGCGGCGAGTTCAAGGGCATCGCCGCCATCTGGGCCGGTACCCGCCGACACCTCGCCTTCGGCGTCTACACCGGCGACTTCGTACGCCTGGACGGCCGGTGGCACTTCCAGAACTGGCAGTTCGACCTCGCCAGCCCTCCCCCGGGGAGTACGGAACAATGACTGACACCAGCCTCGACCCGGGACGCTTCCGGCAGGAGTTCACCCACGTCCGCGGCTTCCGCCAGGCCTTCATCCGCGAGGGACTCAGCGGCAAACCGCTGCTGCTGGTCCACGGATGGCCCGAGACGAGCCGGATCTGGTGGCGCAACATCGAGCCACTCGCCCGGGCCGGCTTCGAGGTCATCGTGCCGGACCTGCGCGGGCACGGCTCCTCCGAGCCCGGGCCTGACGGCCACCACGACGTCCCGAGCCACAGCCGGGACCTGTCCACGCTTGTGACCGCGCTCGGCCACCGCTCGGTGGTGGCGCTGGGCGGCGACCTCGGCGGCGTCGTCATCCAGGACATGAGCGCACGCTACCCGGGCCTGATCGACCGGGCGATCCTGTTCAACACAAGGCTCCCGTACGACAAGGCCAGCATGGCCGGCCTGGCCACCCGGCCGCCGAGGGAGGTGGGCGACTACTACCGGCGCCAGGGCCTCGACGCCGACGCACTGGTGGCCGAACTCCGCACCCGGCAGGAGCGCCGCGACTACATCGCCACGTTCTACGGGTCGCGGCTGTGGGCGCATCCAGGATCGTTCGACCAGGCGGCGGTGGACTTCATGACCGAGCCCTTCGCCGACGCGCGACAACTGCGGGCCGGCTTCGGCTTCTACGAGAGCCTGCTCACGAACTCCCGGCTCAGCGAGCCCATGCAGCTGCCGTTGCCGAACCCGCTCCCCACGATGATCCTCTTCGGGGCCTCCGACGTGGTGATGTACCCCGAGTTCGACCGGATGGCGGCCGTAGTCTTCCCCGACCACGTCGGCCCGTTCCTGCTGCGCGACTGCGGCCACTTCGTCCAGTGGGAAGCGGCGAGCCAGCTGAACACCGCGGTCACCGCCTGGTGCTCCTGAGCGCCGCTAGGCTTTTCATCAGCGAACCAGTCGGGTCCTCCGGGGCGAAGCCCAACCAGGCAATTACCTCGTCGGTGTCCTGCCCCAGCGCCGGTACCCGACCCATCCGGGTCGGCCACGCGCCGGCGCCGGTCGGGGACTCCAGCGCGACCAGCGGACCGGCCTCCGAGTCAATCTGCCGTACCCGGTCCCGGGCGATCAGCTGGGGATGGTCGGCCAACCGCTGCGGCGGGCTCTGCTGCGCGTGTGCGATCTGGGCCTGGTTCAGCAGGCGAACCGCCGCCTCGGACGTCAGCTGCCCGAACCGGGTCTCGATGAGGCCGATGAGCTCGTCGCGGTGGGCCATCCGAGCCGGGTTGGTGGCGAACCGTTCGTCGGTGGCCAGCGCGGCATCGCCCAGGACGATCTCCGCGAATCGGGCCCACTCGCGGTTGTTCTGCACGGCGATGACCCGGCTCTCGCCGTCGCCGAGCCGCACCGGCCCGTACGGCGCGATGGAGGCGTGCGAGGCGCCTGAGCGTCGGGGCGCCGCACCGGCGTACCGGCCGTAGTAGAAGGGGAAGCCCATCCACTCTCCCAGCGATTCGAGCATCGAGAGACGAAGTTCGCGGCCGTGGCCGGTACGGCTGCGTTCGTACAGGGCGGTCAGCACGGCGCTGAAGAGATACATCCCGGCGGCGATGTCGGCGATCGGAATGCCGACCTTGGCCGCGCCGTCCGGGCTGCCGGTGACGTCGAGCAGGCCCGCCTCGGACTGGATGAGCAGGTCGTAGGCTCGGCGGTCGCTGTCAGGCCCGCCGTCGCCGAAGCCGGACAGGTCCCCGGTGATCAGCCCTGGCCGGGTCGCGCGTACTGCCTGAGCGCCGAAGCCGAGCCGCTCCATCGCTCCCGGCGCGAGGTTTTGCAGGAAGACGTCGCACCGGTCCAGCAGCCGGTTGAGCACCTGCCTGCCATCGGCCGACTTCAGGTCGAGGGCGACCGACTTCTTGGTGCGGTTGAGCCACACGAAGTGGGCCGACAGTCCCGCCACGACGTCGTCGTAGTCACGCGCGAAGTCGCCGGTGTCGGGTCGCTCGATCTTGATGACCTCCGCGCCGAGATCGGCCAGGTGACGCGATGCGAACGGCACCGCGACGGCCTGCTCGACCGAGACAACGACGATTCCGTCCAGGGGAAGACCCATGATACCTGCCTTGCTCGTGACGTAACGGTCCGGCGGGGACGCGGGTCCGGCGGAACATGCGGCAGAAGCGATCGAGGCCGCGCAACCCGGGGGCGCGCGGCCTCGACCCGGCGACTACTGCGACAGGGTGATGTCCGCGGGGACGATCTTGCCGCCCTTGATCGTGTAGACGGTCTGGAAGTCGCCCTGGAGCCCGTCGTGACCCTTCGCGAAGCTGATCGGCGCTCCGTCACGACCCTGTGCGCCCTCGTACGGGGGCAGCGCCTCCAGGGCCTTGACCAGCGCGTCACCGAATTCGCCCTTGGATGCCTTCAGCGCGAGGGCGAGGATGTGCACGGCGTCGTAGGTGGCCGAGCCGGTGTCGGAGTAGGTCTTCTCCGCCCCGAACTCCTTCTCGTAGGCGGCGATGAACTTCTGGTATCCCGGGCGGTTGACGTCGCGAGACTGCACGAAATACCCGCCTAGCGCGTCGAAGGCTGCCGAGCCGATCGCGATGGCATCCGGCGAACCGGTGCCGCTCATGCCCACCACATGCTTCTTCAGGCCCTGCTCGAGCATCGTCTTGGGGATCAGCCCGTAGTCCGCGTTACCGGAACCCGCGATCAGCACCGCTTCCGGATTGGTCTTCGCGATCGATCGGACCGGGCCGGACATGTCGGTTGATCCCAGGGTGTACTGGACGGCCGAGAAGGTGATGCCGCGCTCCTTGGCGCGCGTCTGGTAGGAATCGCGCAGCGCCGGACCGACGCCGCCGTTGTCGTAGAGGATGCCGATCGACTTCGCGCCCAGGGCGTTGGCGATGTCGACCACGGCGTTCGCGGTCTGCGACGTGGTGGCGGCGATCCGGAAGGAGTACTCCGCGCCGTCGGTCACGCCGGCCGCCGCGGACGCGGGGTTGATGTACACGGTCTTCGTCCGCTCCGCGACCTCCCGGATGGCCAGGCCCTCCGCGCTGGAAAGACCGCCGATGACGGCGGACGCCTTGTCGACCGTGATCGCCCGCTGGGCGACCTTGGCCGCCGTCTCGGCGGTCAACTTGTCGTCGTACACCTCCACCGAGAGCTGCTTGCCGTCGATGCCACCCGCGGCGTTGACCTCCTTGACGGCCAGCTTCGCCCCGTTCACGATCTGCTTGGCGGCGTCGGCCGAGGGCCCGGTCAGCGGCGCGATCACCGCGATCTTGATGGTCTCCGATGACGAGTCACCTCCCCCGGAGCAAGCCGTCATTGGTAGCAGC
The DNA here is from genome assembly GCF_003857015.1 of Micromonospora globispora. Lineage (GTDB taxonomy): Bacteria > Actinomycetota > Actinomycetes > Mycobacteriales > Micromonosporaceae > Micromonospora > Micromonospora globispora. Next base: position 26,030 of record NZ_QGGF01000221.1, read on the forward strand.
GCACAGACGGCGAGCGCCAGGCTCGCGAAACTCTTACTCCGGATATTCACGGTCACTCCCTTGTCATTGTCAGTTCTGTGTGGGGTTGGGTGTCCCGAAGCTCGGAACCTCCGAAGTAGGCCCGCTCGACCTCGGCGGCGGACAGGTCTGCGGTGGGGCCGGACAGCACGCTGACGCCGTCCCTGATGACAATCAGCCGGTTGCACAGCCCACGCAGGTGCTGGTCGTTCTGCTCCACGACCAGCATCGACATCCCTGTGGAACGGAACTCCTCGAGCGCCTGGTAGATCCGGTCGACCACCACGGGAGCGAGACCCAGGGATGGCTCGTCCAGGATGAGCAGCCGTGGCGCGGTGATCAGGGCGCGGGAGAGTGAGAGCATCTGTTGCTCACCGCCCGAGAGCAACCCGGCGAGTTGGGACGACCGCTCCTCGAGTACCGGGAACATGTCGTAGATCAGGCCCTCGTGCCGGGCCACCACCCGGCTCGCCCGCCGGAAGGTGAGCGACCGCGCCGCGAGCAGCAGGTTCTGCCGCACCGTCAGGGTCTTGATGACCTGGTGGCCCTCGGGCAGCAGCACCAAACCGTTGCGCGCGCGCTGCGCCGGAGACATGCGCCCCAGATCGTCGCCACCGAACCGGCACACCCCCGCCGCGAGCGGCAGGCCGCCACTGATCGCCCGCAGCAGGGTCGACTTGCCGGCACCGTTCATGCCGACGACGCCGACGGCGTCACCCGCGGCGACATCGAGATCGATGCCGCGGATGGCCAGCACGCCTCTCCGGTATCCGACGGCGACACCGCGGAGGCTCAACAGTTGCTCAGACACGGGCACCTCCAGCCGAACCGAGATATGCCTCGATGACGCGGTTGTGTGCGAGAACGTCGGCGGGCTCACCCTCGACGATCAGCTCTCCCTGGGCCATCACGGCGAGGTGATCGCTGGCCTGGGCCACGAACGCGATGTTGTGGTCGATCAGCAGGGTGGCCAGGCCACGCTCCCGGAGCCGCTTCAGCACTGCGCGGAGTTCCTCGCGCTCCTCGGTGGTGAGCCCGGCGCCCGGCTCATCGAGCAGCAGGACGCTCGGTCTGAGCATGAGGTTCCGCGCGATCTCGGCGAGCCGCTGCACGCCGTACGGCTGCTCGGCGGCGCGCCCGTCGGCACGGTGGCCGATGCCCAACTCGTTGAGCAGGTGCAGTGCCTCCGCCCGGTGGTCGGCATCGTCTCGGCGGGTCGCCCCGCCGTAGACCATCTGCCGAGCCAGGCCGGCCTTCGAGCGAATCTCGCCGCCCACCATCACGTTCTCCAGGAGCGTGAGGTGGGGTACGAGGGTCGGCAGTTGGAAGGTACGGGCGATGCCGGCCCGGCGTACGGCGTCTGGTCGGTGGCGGTCCAGGGTCTCACCGCTGAGCAGCACCTCACCCGAGGTGGACGCCACCTCGCCGGTCACCGCGTTGAACAGGCTCGTCTTGCCGGCGCCGTTCGGCCCGACCAGGCCGACCACGCGTCCGGGATCGACCCGTAGACTCACGCCGTGCACCGCGCGCACTCCGCCGAACTGCACGGAGACGTCCCGGATCTCCAAGGAGGCCTGTGGCTGTTCATCGACGGGTATCGGTTCCGGCGGTGCCGCGGCCGGCTGGTCGGAGCGCGGCCCGGGGGTTCGGCGCCGCGCGGAGACCAGGCTTTTGACCATGCCGACGATGCCCTGCCGCCCCACGGACATCAGCACGACGACGGCCAGCCCGTAGACGAGGTTCTCTGCGCGTCCGAGGTGTACGCCGATCTCGGCCATCGCCACCAGCGCGATGACCCCCAGGATCGGGCCGAGGAACGTGCCGGCGCCGCCGAGGACGGTGGCGAGCAGCAGCTGGATCAGTCGGTCGAACGAAAACGCCTCCGGGGAGATGGTCAGCTGGAAGTGCGCGTACATCGAGCCGGCCAGGCCGGCGAGCCCGCTGGAGAGCGCGAACACGCTGATCCGCAGCTTCCCGGCGTCGATCCCTGAGCCGGCCAGCGCGTTCGGGGTTTCCCGCAGGGTCACCAGCTTGCGTCCGTACGCCGACCGGCTGATCCGCCAGGTCAGTTCGACGACCGCCCAGACGATGGCGACACACAGCCACAGGAAGCTGACGCTGCCCCCGACGAAGGTCAGCTCCCCGCTCGATGGGGGCGTGATCGCGTAGATGCCGCCGGTACCACCGGTGACCGACGTCCACTGGGCGATGATCTCCGACACGGCTACCGCGAAGGCCAACGTCGCGATGGCGAGGAAGATGTCACGCAGATGGCTCACCGGCATGATGACGATCGCGCCGATCGCGGCGGCCACCAGGACTCCGAATGGCGTCGCGAGCCAGAAGGACCAGCCCCAGTGCAGTTCGGCGTAGACGCTCGCGTACGCGCCGATTCCGTAGAACGCGATGCTGGCCATGGAGAAGAGCCCGGCGTATCCGAAGACGATGTTGAAGCTCGCCGTCAGGACATAGGCCACCGCCGCGCTGGTCAGCAGAAAAATCCAGTAGTCGTTGTTCGATGCCGTGAGCACGAGCAGAACGAGGACGACGGGTATCGCGAGGTGCACGAGCCCGGGCGACTTCGTCACTCGGGCGAAGAGGGCCGGCATACTGTCACGTCCTGTCTGCGGTGAGTTTGGACTGGAAGATTCCCTGAGGTCGTACGAGCAGCCCGAGCAAGAGCAGAATGAGAATCGGAGTAAGGACGAAGTTCGAGTTGACGTACTGCTGGCACACGGCGGTCACGGTCGCGACCGCGAGCACGCCGAGCGAGGAGGCGGCCAGGCCACCGATGCCGCCAAGCACGGCACCGATGATCGCCAGATTGAGCAGTTGCATGGACAGCGGTCCGGAGATGCTGGCCAGCCCGACCTGGAGAATTCCGGTCACCGCGCAGCACGCGCCGGCGACGCCCCAGGCGAGGAGGTGGAAGCCGCGCGGGCGGATGCCGTAGAGCTGGGCGAGGTTCTCGTCGCCGGCACAGGCCTCCATCGTGCGGCCGATCATCGTCCGGTCGAACACGATCACGACCAGGACGGTGATGCCGATGCCGATGCCGATGGCGATCAGCCGCTGGTAGGCCAGGTTCACCCCGGCGAACTGGACGGCTCCCTCCACCCAGGCATTGGCCGCCTCGGCCGATCCGCCAAAGATCATTTCGCCGGCTGCCTGCAGCGCCAGCGCGAAGCCGAGGGTGGCCAGAGCGATTCCGACGGGCGGAACCTTCATGTACTGCGCCGGCAGGACCGAGGTCAGGTAGCCCACCACCCCCACCAGGCAGCCGAGCAGCAGCGTGATGATCACGCCCGGGACAGAGTTGTCGAAGCTGGCCGCGCAGTAGCCGAGGAAGACGCTCATCGTGCCGGCGGCGAAGTTGATGACTTTGCTCAGCCGGTAGACGAGGGCGACGCCGACCGCCAGCGGCGCGAGCACACCAGCCTGGGACAGGATGATCAGGATCGTCTGCATGGCGGGTCAGTTCGTGGGCAGGTCGAGAAGGAAGCTGACCTCGTGCCGGACGAGCTTCCACTCATCGCTGTGCCAGCGCATCCGGGTCCGGTACGCGCCGACCATTTCGGTGGTGGCCAGGCCGCCCGCGACACGAAGGTGGGTGAAGTCGGCCCGCATTGCGGCATGGTCACCGTCAACGTCCACCCGGACGTTGGTGATCAGGTGCCGCGCTGTGCTCGGCTCGCCGTCGACGCGTGCCTTGGTCAGGTAGGCGTAGATCCCCTTGGGACCCACGTGCTCCTCCCCCCGGACGGCCATGACACCGTCGTCGGCGAAGAGTTCCGACCACTCCCTGATCCGCCCGTCGTCCACGCGATGGGCGTACTCGGCATACATCTGCAGAGCCATCAGCTCCCTGGGCATGGAACCCACCGTCGGACCTCCGAGCGTCGCCATGTTTAACGGTGAATAAAATCTAATGCGGATTAGGGACTTGTCAAGGGCCTGTTACGGTCGTGATCAGGCGGATTCCGCACGCGGCCCCGGCCGGGCACTCCTGGCCCGCAGGCCGCCCCGGCCCGTCGCCGTCGACGCTCGGTCGTCGCCATCGCGCGGACAGCACAGCGCTCCGGACGCCCGCGGCTCGATCGCCGCGGGCGTCCGGTCATTGGGGGCAATCAGTCCGGCAGACCGCGCTGCCGGCCCTGGATCGGCGAGGCTCCCGAGCGCACCCTGGCCGCCCGACTATCGGCGACCTGCCGGGCAACGTGCGTCTGGTGGCTGAAGGAGTGGCTGGCAAAGTGATACGCCGCGAAGTCCCGCCGCCCGCGCCGCTCCTCCATGAAGGTGAAGCTGGCCTTGGAGAGTTCCAGCGTCTCCCGGGGGATGCGCACGAGCTTCGCCACCACCGAGCGCACCTTCGCGTCAAGCTCGTCCACCGGGACCACCCAGTTGACGAAGCCCAGCCGCTTGGCCTCGTCCGCGGTCAACCGCTCGTCGAGCCAAAGCGCCTGCTTCGCCCGGCGCTCACCCAGCCGCCAAGCGAAGTGCGGCACCTCGGCGTCGTTGAGTGCCATCGCGGAGATGATCGGCGAGCCGAACACCGCGTCCTCGGCTGCCACCACGAGATCCGCTGCCGCGGCGAACATCAGCCCGGCCGCGAGGCAGCTGCCCTGCACCTGGCAGATCGTCGGCACCGGAAGCTCCTGGATCAGCTGCACCGGCTCGACGAAAAGCCGCATCTCCCACCGGCGGCGCCCCTCCGCCGTGCTGATCGCCTCCGCGTAGTCGTCGTTGACGACGATCTCGCGCAGGTCGTGCCCGGAGGTGAAGGAACGCCCTGCCCCGCGCAGGACGACAGTCCTGAGGTCGGCGTCCTGCGCGGCGTCCCGCAGCGCGTCCCGCAGCAGCTCGAGCATCTCGGCGTTCTGGGCGTTGTGCTTCTCCGGCCGGTTCAGGGTGAGCCACAGGACCCCGTCGCACCGCTCGACGAGGAGCGGCGCGGTCGGAGCGGTCATCGCCCCTGGCTTTCCAGCCAACGCCGCTCACCCTCGGGCCCGTCAAGGAAGGACGGCGCACCCTTGGTCAGGATGCCACCGGTCGGACCGTAGATCCACTCCAGGGCTGGCCGCACACCATCCTCCTTGACCCGGCGAAGCAGCTCGTTGAACTTCTCCTCCCGATGCTCCATGTGGTCGAAGATCAGGCCGGTCTTGAGCATCGGATAGAAGCCGATGACGTCGTAGATCATGTTCACGGTCTGCTTGTGTAGCGCCAGGATCGGCATCTCGGTGAGCGAGATCTTCTTGGCCAGCCAGTTCGTGTACTCGTCCAGCTCGGCCTCGGGCACCGCCTTGTTGATCATGCCGATGCGCTCGGCGGTGGCGCCGTCGAGGGCGTCACCGGTGAACAGCAACGCCTTGGTCCAGCGCGGCCCGAGCGTCAGCGGCCACATGCCCAGACTCGGTTCGAGACCGAACGACTTGCTCTCCGGCGCGCCGATCATCGCGTCGTCGGCGGCGACCACCAGGTCGGTGACCCCGAGGAAGTAGCAGGCGCCCGCATAGCAGTAGCCGTGCAGCTGCAGGATCACCGGCTTGCGGAACTCCCAGAACGTGTGATGGAACCACAGACCCAGCCGATCGGTGTGCTGCCGGTCCTCGTGCGCGGTGACGTTGAAGTGCTGGTCGGCGACCTCACGGATGTCGATGCCCGAGCAGAAGGCGCGCCCCGCACCCTTGAGGATCACGACGTGGATGTTGTCGTCCGCGTCGAACTCCTTGAGCCCCTGCTCGATGCCACGCATCATCGAGACGCTCAGGGCGTTCAGCCTCTCGGGCCGGTTAAGCGTGAGCTTCCCGACCTTGCCGTCCTTCTCGATGAGGACATCGGGACCCTCTGTTGGCGCGTCGCCCATGATGCTCCTTCCGCAGCTCAGCATGTGTTGGCCTTTTTCTAACACATATTATAAATTGGCGCCAGCGTCCTGCCCCCGAGAGAAAGGCCCAGCTATGAGCCAACGTCAGTCGTCGACCCACCCAGGACCGCTCGCGGGCGTGCGGGTCGTGGAGTTCGGCGGGATCGGCCCGGCCCCCTTCGCGACGATGCTGCTGGCCGACCTGGGAGCCGATGTCGTGCGCATCGACCGGGTCGCCGACCTGGCTGACGTTGAGGACGACGGCCGCAGCATCGTCAACCGCGGGAAGCGCTCCCTGGTCCTCGACCTGAAGGCCCCGCACGGCGTCGACGTGGCTCTCGGGCTGATCGAGCGGGCCAACGTACTGGTGGAGGCGTTCCGCCCCGGGGTCACCGAGCGCCTGGGACTCGGACCGGAGGCGGCCCTGGGACGCAACCCCCGGCTGGTGTACGGCCGGATGACCGGCTGGGGCCAGTCCGGGCCCAAAGCGGCCACGGCCGGCCATGATCTCGGCTACATCGCCGGGACCGGCCTGTTGCACACGATCGGTACCGCCGAGGCACCCAGCATTCCGCTGAACCTGCTGGGCGACTACGCCGGCGGAGCGATGTACCTGGTAACCGGCATCCTCGCCGCCCTGCGGCACGCCTCGCTGACCGGCGTCGGGCAGGTCGTCGATGCCGCGATCACCGACGGTACGGCGCACCTCGGGACCTTGATCTACGGGATGCTGGATGCCGGCGGATGGAGCGACCAGCGCGCGGCCAATCTCATGGACGGTGGCGCACCGTTCTACGACATCTACACGACCTCGGACGGGGGCCACCTGACGGTGGCTCCCATCGAGCCGAAGTTCTACGAGGAGTTCGCCCGTCTGGCCGAGCTTCCCGAAGACCGCCCGGACCAGTACGACCGAGCCCGATGGCCCGAGTTGCGCGCCTTGATCCAGCGGCGCATCGGGACCCGTACCCTCGCGGAGTGGGTGGAGGTGTTCCGCGGATCGGACGCCTGCGTCGAACCCGTGCTGAACCTACGACAGGCCCTCCGGGACGAGCACGCGAACGCCCGCGGGTCCTTTATCGAGCTCGACGGCGTGCCCCAGCCGGCACCGAGTCCGCGCTTCTCCGCTACGCCTGGACTGGTCCGTCATCGCGCGCCGATGGCTGGCGCACACACTATGGAGGTCCTCACGGATTGGGATGTCTCCGGCGCAGCCGAGGCCGTCGCGTCGGGCGCGGTGCGTCAGCGCGAACAGGTTGGGTAGCTACCGCTGGCCCTTCTCGGCGTTCAGCAGACCGCCGGCAACCAGCGCCTTAGCCGTCGCTATCACATCCTCGAGCGGGGCCACCTTCGGCCCCCACCACTCGGGCGCCCAGTTCATGGCACCGATGATGAGCATCTGCGCGGCAGCCGGGTTCAATTCCTCCCGGAGCAGACCGGCTGCCGCGACCTCGTTGACGAGCTCTCGCCAGATTCGTCCGTACTTCACTTCCTCGTTGTGCTGCCTAGCGCGGATGTCCTCGGGAAGCTGACCGGAATTGCGGATGCTGGCGAGAGTAAACGACGAGCCCTGCAGCGCGACGCGGAGGTGGCCCTCGATGGCGGCAAGCAGGCGGGTCACGGGATCGGCGTCGGAAAGCTCGGCGAGTACCTGCTCGACGTGGATGGTGGCGTTCCTGGTGCCCTCCATCACGACGGCCTCGATCAATGACTCTCGCGACTGGAAGTAGTAGTAGATCGCTGGCGCCTGGACCTCGGCCACCTCGGCGATATCGCTAAGGCGCGAGCCCGCGAATCCCTTTCGCGCCAGCACTTCGGCCGCAGCCTCCATGATCCGACGCCGGGTCCTGGCAGATTTGGCGCCGCCGGCCTCTGCTCCATTACCGCTCGTACGTCCCATTCTTCTATTCTAAGCACGAGTAGAAACCGGCGGGGTGGCAGGCTCGCCCGTCCGGGTCACGACAGCGGCGACCCCCAGGGCCCCGGCGTTGAATCCGTTGGTTAACTCGCTGTAATCGTCTGGCAGAGGTTCTTGAAGGGTGATCGTGGTCTGGGCGGGGCGGGCTGGTTGTCGCGGTGGATCCAGTCGTGACCCGGCGGCGGGGTGTCGCCCAGCACCCGCACCTGCGAACGGCGGGCCTCCTCCGGCAGGTTCGCCCGCACCCACCGGCGAAACGACGCCACCGACGCCTCCAGGCCGTGCTCGTCACGCAGCCGCTGATGGATCGTCGCCGCGGTCACGTTCGCCTTCAACTGCTCGGCGATGTAGTCGCGGTGCACCTCGATCGCCGGCCAGCTCACCTGCCGAAGCCGGGTATCCATTAACTCTGGGAACCAGCCCCGCACCAGCTGCGCCCACTCATCCTGGCTACGTGCCGGGCCCGCAGCGGGTGCAGCCAGCGGCGCACGGTCTGCACGCTGCCGGTGAACCCCATCGCCTGCACCTCGGCGTGCAGCACGACGGCGTCGGTGACGCCGGCGGTGAACCCGTCGAGCAGGCTGGTCCGGTTGACGGCCTTGACCAGCAGTTCGTCGAGGCTGGTAGCGCGGGCGAAGCGGCGCACGGTCGAGCGGTCCAGGTCGAGTTGGCGGCTGATCGCCGACAGCGAGGCCCCTCGGCCAGCAACTGCTGCACGGCGGCGTAGCGCTGACGGGTGCGCACGACCAGGTGACTGGGCCTCGACGACCGGCCAGATCGTGTCGTCCTCGCCAAGGTCATGGTCAAGCCACAGCTCGTCCAGCCGCTGATCGCGGCAACGCTCGAGAAGTTCCGCTCCGGCTGCACTGGTACGGGCCACGTCCGCGCTGCGGCCGTCATCGAACGAGCGTAGATCGTCGACGAGGATGATTCGGGATTCGTCTGTTGCCATACGAAGATGATGCCCGGCCCTCGCATCCGCCATGATCAGGTGCACGCTTCTGCCGCCGACCGCGCGCTTCCGACTTGGGCCCCGGTTACGAGACCAAGTCGCCGAGTTCCGCGACGAGACGTAGCATGTCCTCGCCGGCGTCAAGGGCCACCATGACAGATGCCTCCCACGCACCCGGGTCGTAGCCCCGAGCGCCCCGGATGACGAAACGGAGACTGACGTGGCCTCGTCGGTCGTGCGTCGCGTCGATGCGGAGGTCGTGTTCTAGCGACTCCCAGGCCCGCACGCCGTCCCATCCCTGGTACGACTCGGCGAGGTCGGCTGCCCACGACACAATCCCGTCGCCATTGAGCGTCCGGACCCAGGTCACAGCACTGACGCCGTCATCGGCGAGCTCGCACCGCAGGTCGAGTACCTCGTCGTCCCATGGCCGCTCGGCGCTACAAAGACGGACGGACCCACGCCCCGCCTCGGCGCAGATTTCGACGCCGTCGTCCAACTGCCTCAACACCGGGAAGAGCATGCCACTGCTTGCCGGCGTCGCGAGGTTTGACGCCTACTCCCCGTGTCGCGGCGGCTCGCTCTTCTAATGGGTTCCGTCAGCCTGCTGGTGCAGGATGGCTCCGGTAGCGGCTGGCGGGTCAGCACTCCACTCTTCGGGCCTTCGAGGTCTTGCGGCAGACCGTGCGCCCGCCGGTCGTGAGGAGG
>NZ_QGGF01000254.1 GCF_003857015.1 Micromonospora globispora
GACAGTCGGTGTACCACTCGGTGGTCGGCTACCGGGAGCCGACCACCGAGTGGTACACCGAGGAGCAGGCCAACCGCCGCTGGTGGATGCCGATCCTGCTGGGCATCCTCGCACTGCTGCTGATCGCCCTGATCGGGGTGGGCGTCTGGCTGGCGCTGCGCGCGGCGGACCGAGGGCCCGCGCCGTCCCCGACGCTCTCGCTCCCGGCAACCACCGCCCCGGCCACCAGCGCACCCACCTCGGCCGCGCCGAGCACCGAGCCGCCGACCACCCCGCCCACCACCAGCGCAGCGGCCCAGGTGCCGATGCCCCCGCTGGTCGGGCTGCCGGAGGCGACCGCCCGGGCGATCCTCGACCGGCTCGGCGTGGACTACCGGGTGGAAACCCGGCCGTCGGACCGCCCGGCCGGCACGGTGATCGAGACCGACCCGGGCGTCGGTGAGCTGATCTCCGAGGGGAAGCAGGTCACCGTCGTGGTCGCCGAGGCCGCGGCGCCGACGACCGGCGCCGGCACTCCCACGCCCGGTCCTTCGGCCACCGCGACCCCCTGAACGTCCGTCACCACATGCGCCGTCTCGTGCCGACCAGGCCGAGCCCGGCCAGCGAGATGGCGAGCCCCAGCAGCCCCGAATAGAACAGCGAGCGGCTGACGTCGTCGCTCGTCGGTACGCGGTCGGTGCGGGTTGGGGCGTCGGCCAGCGCGTGCTTCCCGGCGCCACCGTCGGCCTGGTCGGGACTCGGGGCGGTGCCCGCCTCGCCGGCGAGGGAGTCGGCGGGGTCCGCCCAGCCGGACTCTCCGGGCTCGCTGGGCGACGCGGTGTCCTCACCGATCACGGTGATCTCCGGGGCCGGGACCGGTTCGCTGAGCTGCGGGGTGGCGGAGAAGGCGGGATAGCGCACCACGACCGCCAGCGCAGTCGCGGCACCGAACAGTGCCAGGAGTCCGAAGGTGTATCCGATACGGGACCTGTGGTGCCGCCGCGCGGCGGGCAATGTGAGCATGACCATCCCAGATTCGGGGTCCGGGACGCGCGGGGATGGAACTTCGCCGGGTGGCGCCACCGATTCTATGGCCGCAGCAGGCCCGCCGACCGGCCAATCCCTGGTCAGCCCACCCGGACCGGGGTGGGCACGACGGTGCGCCGGGTGTGCACGGCACCCGTCCGGGGCGCCGGGGCGGCCTGGAGCTGGCACAGCCCGGCCGACTGCACGAAGATCGACCGCCGGTTGACCGCGTCCCCCGTCGCGTTCAACTCGTAGCCGTCGAGCCACACCCAGCCGTCGTAGGTGGGCCAGTCGTGCGCGCGGATCACCCGGAACGTGATGGGCCGGAGGAACTGGACACTCGCCGCGCGAGTCACGTGCAGTACGTCACCGGAGCGGGGAAGCACATGAGCTCCTGGGAAGAGTCGGCCGGCGGTTGAGCCGGCGAGAAGCTGATCGTGGGGACGGGTCGGCCCGTTTGCGGGATCGTGCCGCACGGACCGCGGATCAGGTTGTCGGCGGTGGTCGGGCCGTACCCGCGGTGGCGCGCCGCCACCCGACCATCACCCGGCTGCTCCCGGTTACCGCTCCCGCCGCCGCAGCCTGCTGGCGTGCAGCGGCGGGGTCTTCAGCCCCGGGGCAGGTTTCGCGGTGGCGCGAGCCGGCTCACCGCCCACCGTCCGATCGTCGGCGTAATGATCACGCCTAGGGATCATGTGAGGACGATGAGTGACCCTCGCCATATCGACAGAGTGCACCAGCGTCGTGCGACATGCAAGTTGCACGTCGACTTTTGCCGATGAGTATGAGGGACACGGAGCGAGACGCTTGATTGCCTTTGCCCCGGGACGGCACACTGGACGCCGGTTTCGCCCGTCGCGGCCGGTCGAGCACCGGCACCACACCCTGCCGCGAACGATCGCCCGCCGTACGACGGTCGCGCCCTCGGCGGGTGAGGAGCCGGGCGCGATCGACCGGAGGTAGCCGGGTGAGCGCGAGGAGCTGGTCTTCCCGTCCCGCAGCCCGCGGAGCGGCGTCGTGAGCGAGCGGCGCAGCCCCACCATCCGGCGTCGACGCCTGGGGGCGGAACTCCGCCGTCAGCGGGAGGCCGCCGGCATCACCATCGAGGCGGTCGCCGAGCAACTGGAGTGCTCCGCCTCGAAGATCTCCCGCATCGAAACCGGTCACACCAGCGCCACCCCGCGCGACGTGCGGGACATGCTCCGCATCTACGGGGTGGTCGGCGCCGAGAGCGACGAGCTGGTGCAGATTGCCCGCGAGGCCCGCCAGAAGGGCTGGTGGCATCCGTACAGCACGGTGCTGGTCGGGGCGTACGTGGGGCTGGAGGCGGCGGCGAGCTCGATCCGGGCGTACGAGCAGCAGGTGGTGCCGGGCCTGCTGGAGACCGAGGAGTACGCGGGCGCGATGATCCGGGCCGCCCGGCCCGACTTCAGCCCGGAGCAGGTTCACCAACGGGTGCGTGTCCGTCTGGGCCGTCAGTCGTTGTTGACGCAGGATGACCCGGTCGATCTGTGGGTGGTGCTCGACGAGGCGGTGCTGAGCCGGCCGGTGGGCGGGGACGCGGTGATGCGCGCTCAGCTCAAGCGGCTGGTGGAGGTGGCCGAACTGCCGAACGTGACGCTTCAGGTCCTGCCCTTCGAGGTGGGCGCGCACGCCGGCATGGACGGTACCTTCACGATCCTCAGCTTCCCCGAACCGAGTGATCCCGATGTGGTGTACGCGGAGAACGCCACGGGAGGGCTCTTCCTGGAGAAGAGCGACGAACTGCAGAAGTACAGCTTCATCTTCGATCACATTCGAGCGGCGGCCATTCGCCCGGAAGAATCGATCGCATACATCGCAAAACTGGCAGAGGAGCCGTTGTGGAAATGGCGACCAAGGAGTTCCCCGTGGAGCTGACCCAGGCGACCTGGTTCAAGAGTTCCAAGAGCGGGCCCAACTGTGACAACTGCGTGGAGGTCGCGTACGTGACCGGGGCAGTCGGCGTCCGGGACTCGAAGGACAAGACCGGGCCGGCCCTGGTCTTCGCCCCGGGTGACTGGCGCGCGTTCGTCACCGGGGCCAGGAACGGGGCGTTCGGCCGGGCCTGATCCCGCGACCGGACCGAAACGTGGTCCCGCCCGGCCCGACGGCCGGGCGGGACCATTTTTTCTGTCCCCCCGGGCCTTCTGATCGGCCGTCGCCACTTCCATCCCCGCATCGTTGAACCGCACGGAGCAGCAACCGAGCGAGGCAGGCGAGACGGATGACGACGATCGGTTCGGAGAATCTCGGCAACGGCCCGGGCAAGGCGGAACGGTTCGGCGGCAAGTACCGCGGATCGCGCCGGGACACCGTGCTGACCGAGGTGGTCTCCGTCGACACCGAGGCGGACGACCGGGACGGGTCGCCGTCCACAGCGGAGCAGGCCGATCCGCCGCTGTCGCTGCCGTCGCTGGACCCGGACCCGCTCACCGAGCCGTCGTTCCCGCCGTCCGGGTGGCCGGTGGAGCCGGCCGAGTCCCTGGTGGACCATCCGCTGCTGCGCGGCCTGCTGATGGAGCTGCCCCCGAAGGGGAGCGTGCCGCCGCCGGGCTGGCTGGACCGCTGGTTCGAGGCGACCCGGGCGATCCTGGAGCTGCTATACGTGCAGGGGCCGGGCCGCTCGCGCTGACGCCACCTCGTCCGGCAGCGCCCGCTCGCAGAGCCGGTTGTGCCGCAGCGCGTGGCGTACGCCGATCACGGTGACGCCGAGCGCGCCGACGGTGAGCGCCGGTCCGGTGACGGCGGGTCCGGCCAGCAGGTCGACGCCGGCGGCCGAGACCAGGGCCGGGACGAGGGCCAGGGCGGTGACCTGGAGCGGCAGCCCGATCAGCGGGTGCGCCGCGGCGGCGCGCAGGCCGTGCGGGGCGGGGGTGTCCGGCGCGGCGGCGAAGGCGCCGGCACCGGCCCGCAGCCGGCGGACCCGCCGTACCGTGCAGAGCGCCACCACCGCGGCCGGGGCCGCCGCGAGGGCGAGACCGGCGGCGGCCCGGTCGACCGGCGTCGTGCCGGCGCTCTGCAGGCCCGCGATCAGCACCGCGGCCGTCAGGCCGAGCCCAGTCAGGGTCAGGGTGGACAACCATCCGGTACGCCGGCGGAGTGCGCGGGCACGGTCCAGCCGGGGCAGCCCGTCCGCGACGATCCCGGCGGCCAGCCAGACGGCGGCGATCGGGAGCAGAACGGTGAGATGGTCATCCATGCCGTCAGCCTTGCCCAGTTCGACGCGCACCGAATCCGGGCCGGTCCCCGGTTCGTCCCGTAGGCCAGCCCGTAGGGGCCATCTCGCCGGTGATATGGAAAGTTCGACATCTCCAACCTTCCTCCACCGGTGACCTACGCTCTGGTTTGATCGGTCATCGTCGATCTGCCTGCCTCACCGGGCGGACGCTCGCGTGCCGGTCGGAGGGAGGTAGGGAGATGGCTCTCCCACACAGGTCCGTACTCGTCGGCGTGGCCGCCCTGACAATGCTCGCGGCGGCCTCGCCCGCCCTGGCCGCCGAGCCGACCGGAGCGATCCGGGACGCCGGCGGCGCCACCGCGGTGGCCGACAGCTACATCGTGGTGTTGAAGGACAGTGCCGTCGCGCCCAGCCAGGTCGGTGACACCGCGCAGCGGCTGACCGCCCGGCACGGCGGTACGGTGGCGCGCACCTGGCAGGCCGCCCTGCGCGGCTTCGAGGTCCGGGTCGGCGCGCAGGCCGCAGCGCGGATCGCCGCGGACCCCACGGTGGCGTACGTGGAACAGAACCACACCGTCTCGATCTCCGGTACCCAGACGAACCCGCCGTCCTGGGGTCTGGACCGGATCGACCAGCGGAATCTGCCGCTGGACAGCTCGTACACGTACCCGAACACGGCGAGCAACGTGCACGCCTACATCATCGACACCGGCATCCGGACCACGCACACCGACTTCGGCGGCCGGGCGACCTGGGGCACCAACACCGTCGACACCAACAACACCGACTGCAACGGCCACGGGACGCACGTCTCCGGCACGGTCGGCGGCTCCTCGTACGGGGTGGCCAAGGGCGTGCAGCTCGTCGCGGTCAAGGTGCTCAACTGCCAGGGCAGCGGCACCACTGCCGGGGTCGTCTCCGGCGTGGACTGGGTGACCCAGAACGCCGTCAAGCCGGCGGTGGCCAACATGAGCCTCGGCGGCGGTGTCGACACGACCCTGGACACCGCGGTGCGGAACTCGATCAGTTCCGGCGTCACCTACGGCCTGGCCGCCGGCAACGACTCCGGCGCGGACGCCTGCAACACCTCCCCGGCCCGGACCGCCGAGGCGATCACGGTCGGCTCGACCACCAACACCGACGCCCGGTCGTCGTTCTCCAACATCGGCACCTGCCTGGACATCTTCGCGCCGGGCTCGTCCATCACCTCCGCCTGGAACAGCAGCGACACCGCCAGCAACACGATCAGCGGCACGTCGATGGCGACCCCGCACGTGGTCGGCGCGGCGGCGCTGGTGGCCAGCGCCAACCCGTCCTGGACCCCGCAGCAGGTCCGCGACTACCTGGTGAACAACGCCACCAGCGGGGTGGTGACCAACGCCGGGACCGGCTCGCCGAACAAGCTGCTCTACGTGGTCAACGGCAGCACCCCGCCGCCGACCAACGACTTCTCCGTCTCGGTGTCGCCCACCTCGGGCTCCACCGCGCCGGGCGGCTCGGTGACCGCCACCGTCAGCACCGCCACCACCAGCGGCTCGGCCCAGTCGGTCAGCCTCTCCGCGAGCGGCCTGCCCAGCGGCGCGACCGCCTCGTTCAACCCGGCCACGGTGACCTCGGGCGGATCGTCCACGCTGACCATCACCACCTCCACCAGCACCCCCGCCGGCACGTACGCCGTCACGATCAGCGGTACGGCGGCGTCCGGCACGAAGACGGCGACGTACTCCCTCACCGTCACCGGCACCGGTGGCTGCACCGGGGGCGGTCAGAAGCTGGTCAACCCGGGCTTCGAGTCCGGGAACACCGGGTGGACCGCCACCTCGGGCGTGATCGGCCAGTACGGCTCGTCCGGCGAGCCGCCCCGCTCCGGCACCTGGAACGCCTGGCTGGACGGGTACGGCAGCTCGCACACCGACACGCTGGCCCAGTCGGTGAGCCTGCCGGCCGGCTGCTCGTCGTACAGCCTCAGCTTCTGGCTGCACATCGACACGTCGGAGACCACCACCAGCACCGCGTACGACACGCTCAAGGTGCAGGTGCTCAACAGCAGCGGTTCAGTGCTGGCGACCCTCGCCACGTACTCGAACCTGAACAAGAACACCGGCTACGCGCAGCGGTCGTTCAACCTGGGCGCCTACGCCGGGCAGACCGTCCAGATCAAGTTCACCGGGGTGGAGGACTGGTCCCTGCAGACCTCGTTCGTCATCGACGACACCGCGCTGAACGTCTCCTGAGCCAACCTTCCCACCGGCGTCCGGCGGTCACCCTTCGTGGGGGCCGCCGGGCGTCGTTGTGCGGTCAGACGGCGAACGTGGCGGGACGCTCACCGGCCGGCGCCGGCGGGGTGGCCTTCCACAGCCTGGTCTTCTGCGCCGCGAGCCGGGCCAGGTACGCCGGGTTGAGGATCACGTACCGGCGCCAGAGCCGCTTCGGCTCCAGGCCGAGCCGCCAGAACCACTCCAGCCCGGCGCGCTGCATCCACGCCGGCGGGTTTCGCAGCAGGCCGGCGTGGTAGTCGAAGGCCGCGCCGACCGCCATCAGCGGCATGTCCAGCAGCGGCCGCATCGCGTACGCGAAGACCTCCTGCCGGGGGCAGCCCAGCCCGACCAGAACGAGCCGGGCGCCGCTCGCCTTGATCCGATCCGCGATCTCGGCGTCCTCGCCGGGCTGGACCGCGCGGAACTTCGACGGCTCGACACCGGCGATCTTGAGCGCCGGGAACTTCGCCCCCAGCGCCGGGATCAGCCGCGCCAGGGTCTCCTCGGTGGAGCCGTAGAGATAGACCGGCAGCCCATCCTCGGCGAACCGGGCCAGCACCCGCAGCGTCAGCTCCGGGCCGTAGACCCGGTCGGTGAGGCCGGCGCCGTGCAGCAGGTTGAGCGCCCAGCGGACCGGCTGGCCGTCGGGGGTGACCACGTCGAACGAGTTGAGCCGGGCGTTGTGCGCGCGGTCGAGCACCCCGGTCATCACCCCGTGCACCGCCAGCGCGGTGAGGGCCAGCGGGCGGCGCTCGTGCGCCGCCGCGACGACCGCCTCGGTCGCCGCGGCGTAGTCGGTCGCGTCGACCAGCACGCCGAGCACGTTCCGCTTGGTCCCGGTGGTCATGCCTGCGGCACCCACTTGTCCACGTTCGCCTCGTAGATCTCGCGGGCGATCATCGGCACGTCGTACACCTGCTTCCAGTCCGGGTAGTCGGCCTGGAACGCCTCGTTCGAGCCGATCCACCACTTGTGGTCGCCGATCCGGTTCGCCTCGACGTACTCGCTGATCATCTCCTTGCCGGTGATCTCCTCTGCCAGGGCGAAGACCTCACGCATCGAGATGTTGGAGTGTCGGCCGCCGCCCAGGTTGTAGACCGCCGCCGAGCGCGGGTTGCGGAAGAACGACTCGAACGCCGACACCACGTCGGAGCTGTGGATCGCGTCCCGGACCTGCTTGCCCTGGTAGCCAAAGATCTTGTACGTGCGGCGCTCCATGTTCGCGCGCATCACGTAGCCGAGGAAGCCGTGCAGCTCGGTGGCGGAGTGGGCCGGGCCGGTCAGGGTGCCGCCGCGGAAGCAGGCGGTCTTCATGCCGAAGTAGCGGCCGTACTCCTGGACCATCACGTCGGCGGCGACCTTGGAGGCGCCGAAGACCGAGTGCAGGCAGGCGTCGATCGACATGTCCTCGCGGATGCCCTGGTAGTAAGGGTGATCCTCGGGCAACTCGTACCGGGTCTCCAGCTCCATCAGCGGGAGGGTGTTCGGCCGGTCGCCGTAGACCTTGTTGGTCGAGCAGTGGATCACCGGCGCCTCGATGCAGTGCTCGCGGACGTTCTGCAGCACGTTCAGGGTGCCACCGGCGTTCACGTCGAAGTCGGTGAAGGGATCACGGACCGCCCAGTCGTGCGACGGCTGGGCGGCGGTGTGGATCACCACGGCGATGTCCCGCCCGTACCGCTCGAAGAGCTTGCCCAGCGCGGCCCGGTCCCGGATGTCGATGCTGTGGTGGGAGTACCCCGCGCCGAGCTCGTCGGTCAGCCGCCGGACGTTCCAGGCCGTCGACGCCTCGGCACCGAAGAACTCCTGCCGCATGTCGTTGTCGATCCCGACCACGTCGAGCCCGAGGCCGGCGAAGTGCCGGACCGCCTCTGAACCGATCAGACCGCCCGAACCGGTCACCAACGCGACACTCACACGCCACTCCTGGTCCATAGGAGGCAGGGAAACCATCGGAGCATAGCGTGACGTCCGGCACGCCCCGATACGACGCGAGGGCCCCGCAGCTGCGGAGCCCTCGCGATGGTGGGGAAGGGGGGAGTTGAACCCCCACGCCCTTTCGGGCACACGGACCTGAACCGTGCGCGTCTGCCATTCCGCCACTTCCCCGTGGCCTGACCTGCAACACCGTAACTCATCCCGCGCCCGTCGCCTGCGGCGGGTGCCCGGACATATTACGCTGTGACCGGTCATCGCCACGAGCGATCACCGTTCGTGGCGGACGAAACTGTAGCACGACCGCAGGCGTCCCATCGAACGGCCCGTCGGCCGCCGGCCGAGCGGCATGTGAGCTGCGCGGGCGGTGTCCGGATACCATCATGGCCTCGGAACCCGAGGAGGAGCCGGTGAGCGTGCTGCAACGCTTCGAGAAGCGTCTGGAAGGCCTGGTCGAGGGGGCCTTCGCCAAGGTCTTCAAAGGGGTGGTCCACCCCGTGGAGATCCTCAACGCCATGCAGCGGGAGGCCGAGGCGCACAAGGCGATCCTGGCCGGTGGGCGCACGTTGGTGCCCAACCGCTACGTGATCGATCTCTCGCCGTACGACCACAGTCGGCTTGCGCCGTACGCCGCCGCGCTGGCCCAGGAGCTGGCCCAGTCGCAGGCGGAGTTCATCGGCGAGCAGGCGTGGACGGTCTACGGCGACGTGATCGTCGAGATCGAGCGCGGCGAGGGGCTGGACACCGGCATGTTCCGGGTCACCGCCGAGGTCTACACCGGTGGCGACGTCGCCCCGGTCTCCGCGCCCGGCGGCTACGACGCCGGCCCGGCGTACCCGGCGTACGACCAGGGCGGCGGCTACGGCCCGCCGCCGGGGCACGGCGGCGGTCGCAACGTCCGGCTGGTCTCCGGCGACGGTCGCACCTACCCGCTGCAGATGGGCTCGACGGTGATCGGCCGCGGCGACCAGGCGAACCTGCGCCTGCCCGACGTCGGGATCTCCCGCCGGCACGCCCGGCTGGACTTCGACGGCGGCCAGGTCGTGCTGACCGACCTCGGCTCCACCAACGGCACGATGGTCAACGGCCAGCGCGTCTCCGCCGTCGCTCTCAACCCGGGCGACATGATCCAGCTCGGCACGACGACCCTGACCTTCCGCGTGGACGGCTGACCCGCCTTGCCGGAACTCGTCATCACCGTCGCCCGGTTCGGGTTCCTCATCCTGCTGTGGATCTTCGTGTTCACGGTGGTCGGCGTGATCCGCCGGGACCTCTTCGCGGGGGCCCGGTCGGGTCGGCTCGTGGCCGCGCCGCGCGGGGTCGGAGCCTCGACCGGGCAGGCGGCGAAGCCGGCGAAGGTGAAGCGGGGCCGGGCGGCGCATCAGCTGGTGGTCACCGCCGGTCAGTTGGCCGGCACCCGGATCACGCTCGGTGAAGCCCAGATCACCATCGGACGGGCCGAGGACTCGACGCTGGTGATCACCGACGACTACGCTTCCGCACGGCACGCCCGGCTCGTGCCGCGCGACGGGCAGTGGTTCGTGGAGGACCTCGGCTCGACTAACGGCACATACCTGGATCGCGCTAAGGTCACCGGACCAACCCCCGTCCCCCTCGGCGTGCCGATCCGGATCGGCCGCACCTCTCTCGAATTACGGCCATGACTCTGACCTTGCGCTATGCGGCCCACAGCGACCGCGGTCTGATCCGAGACGGTAACCAGGACTCCGTCTACGCCGGGCCGCGGCTGCTTGCCGTCGCCGACGGCATGGGCGGTATGGCCGCCGGTGACGTCGCGAGCAATATCGTCATCGGTGCCATGGCGCCCCTCGACGAGGACGTCCCCGGGGACGCCCTCGTCGACGCGCTGCGATCGGCCGTCGGCACCGCCAACCAGCAGCTCCGCGACACCGTGGACGCCAACCCGCAGCTGGAGGGGATGGGCACCACGCTCACCGCCACCCTCTTCTCGGGCAGCAAGCTCGGCATGGTCCACATCGGTGACTCGCGGGCCTACCTTCTGCGCAACGGCGAGTTCGCGCAGATCACCAAGGACGACACGTACGTCCAGATGCTCGTGGACGAGGGTCGGATCAGCGCGGAGGAGGCGAGCAGCCACCCCCAGCGCTCGCTGCTCACCCGGGCGCTGGACGGCCGCGACATCGACCCCGAGTACTCCGTCCGCCAGGTGCTGCCCGGCGACCGCTACCTGATCTGCAGCGACGGGCTCTCCGGCGTGGTCAGCGCGGACACCATCGGCGACACCCTGCGGGAGTACGCCGACCCGCAGCAGTGCGTCGAGCGGCTGGTGCAGCTGGCCCTGCGCGGCGGCGGCCCGGACAACATCACGGTGATCATCGCCGACGCCACCGACCAGGACATCGTCGAGGCGTCCCCGATCGTCGGCGGCGCCGCTGCCCGCGACCGCGGCATGGCCACCTCGGCCGACGTCTCCACCCCGGCCGCCCGTGCGTCCGCCCTCTCCGCCCCGCGCCCCTCCGCGCCGGAGGAGCCGGCGGACAACCGCGACGACGAGCCGGAGCGGCGCCGGCACCGCCCGCTGCGGGCCGCGGCCATGCTGCTGGCCCTCGTGGTCATCCTCGGTGGCGGCCTCTTCGCCGGGTGGAACTACACCCAGCGGCAGTACTACGTCGGGGCCACCGACTCCGGTCAACTCGCCGTCTTCCGCGGCGTACCGGGCCAGATCGCCGGCCTCGACCTGTCCAGCGTGCACTCCACCAGCGAGGCCAAGCTGGACGACCTCACGCTGGCCGCGCAGGAGCAGGTCAAGCAGGGCATCCAGGCCAAGAGCGAACCGGACGCGGTGCGCCGGCTGGCCGAGCTGACCAGCGACGACCCGGCCAACCCGAACCTCAAGCCGCTCTGCCCGCCGAGTCCCACGGCGGCGGCGGTGAGCCCCACGGCCGCGCCGACCGCCTCCCCGGTGGCGCCGGCCGTCAGCGCCAGCGGCCGGCCGGTCGCCACCGCCACCC
>NZ_QGGF01000228.1 GCF_003857015.1 Micromonospora globispora
GTCAGGCGTGACGGCCGCAGAGCGACAGCGGCAGCGGCCGGCGCGCGCCCAGGCGGCGGCGCGTGCGGCCCGCTCAGGGCCGCCTTGAAGACGTACAGAAACTTTGCACAACCTGCCGGCAGCCGATCGAATCGAACATTTGTTCGATAGGGTGCGCTGGTGGAGGTGCGCGGTCGCTGGTGGAACGGGTCGTGGGGTCGGATGGCACGTCGCGACATCTGGCTCATGATCGACGGTCAACGCTGGCGCGTCCGCGGCCGTCTCGGTGGCGATGAAGGCCGTGAGGTCTCCTACCAGTTCGACGAGGAGGGGCGTGCCCGTGCAATGGTCGACCGGATGATGAAGACCTCAGTCGGCAAGTGGCGCGACCTCACCGAAGCTGTGCGGCGAGAGTCTGACCGAAGGCACGGTCAGTAGACCTCCGATGTCTCGGCCAGAGACCTAGGTCATCCGTCACACAGGAGCTGGAACGGAAGCATGTGGTGGGACTAGACACCCGCCGGCAGCCGGTCGCGCGTCTACCATTAGGGGTTGGGTGCACCGCTATTGTCTAGGGCATGTCGCTCGTCTCGTGGGCTCACGAAGTCTCCCGCCGCAACCTCGCTAATGCGCTGCCGCGCCGCTGGGCTCATGTGCAGGGAGTCGCCCAAAAGGCGCGCACCCTAGCAGCGGTGGTCGGGGATGATGCGCCATTGCTGGAAGCGGCTGCAATTCTTCATGATGTGGGGTACGCGCCCGACCTAGCCAAGACCGGGTTTCATCCACTTGACGGGGCTGTGTATCTACGAGCCATAGAGGCACCTGATCGCTTGGTGCATCTTGTGGCGCATCATTCGTGTGCGGTCAAAGAAGCGCGTCTTCGCGGGGTAGAAGAGCAGCTAGCAGCCTTCCGTGACGAGGAGAGCACGGTACGGGACGCATTGTGGATGTGTGATCTCACCACTACACCGGACGGAGAACCTACAGACTTCCGGAGTCGAGTTGCGGAAATCAAGGAACGCTACGGTCCGGATGATCTGGTGACGGTCTTCATCGACAGTGCGGAGCAGGATCTTGCAGCCGCTATCGAGAGGACGACTGAGCGCTTACGTGCACTCCACGTCGCCTAACCGATGTAGGGCGCTCGATTTTCGAGGCCGTGCCGTATTCGGAGCAGCATGGACGGGTGGATCGGTAATTCGACAAGCTTGGTTGGGTCCGTCCACTGGACATGGGCAGATTCGGCGCTAGTCCGGATGGTGCCGCCTACGAGTCGAGCGCGAAAGCAAATCGAGAATTCCTGCCGCACCTCACCGTCATCGTAGGCGATCACGTGGTTCGGGTCGGAGTAGATCCCTGAGATTGCGTCGATCTCTACTTGCAGTCCGGTCTCTTCTTTGACTTCTCGGATGGCTGCTTGTGCAGTGGACTCGCCAACGTCTTGCGCCCCTCCGGGTAACGCCCAGAGGCTGTTATCGGAGCGCTTGATAAGAAGCACACGCCCAGCGTCATCGCGAACAACAACCGTGACGGCTACGACCAGTGCGTTCGCTTTGGGGGCGGCTGGATCATTCAAGTAGTCGGTCTTAGGCATGGGTTAAGCCCCGTCTTTCTGCCGTGCCACTGAGTCCCATACCGCCTCGAAGCTGTCCGCGTACGTGTCGAACAGTCCGTAGTCGGCCGTTCTCCGAAGATGTAGCGCCGGAGCCATCGGGGCGGTCTTTCCGTAGATGTGAGGGTTGACAATCATGTCGCTATCAAACCGGTAGATGGAGTTATAGAGCACCGTGGCGTGATTCCTAATTTCCACGTTCTTGACGCCATGCAGCGGTCGAAAGAACGCGTCGGCCTGGTCGATCTTCGCTGAGATCGTTTCCCGTCCGATCCCCTCGTCTTCACTTCGCTGCCTGACCGCCTCGCCGTTGCGGTCGCCTAGCAGGATGCGGATACGTGCCCCGTTGTTCGCTTTTTCCCGCAGGCGCTTGAGCAAGTCGGGTTTCTCAGTAAGGAACATGCCGACGTAGACGAGGATGCCGACTTCTGACGTGGCCCGGTCAAGCAGTCGGTCCCACAGGTTCGGAGGCACCGCACCTCGGTTGGCGTAGAGCTGGACGACTCCAGTCGCGTCCGGTGCTTCTGAGGCAGCCTTACGCGCACCCGGCCATAGGTAGTCCTCGTCTTCCTTCAACCGCTTCGCAATCTTGAAGCGCGTTCGGGGATGTGGAACTCGGCCGCTGACCCAACGACTGACTGTCTTGACGTCGCTCTCGGTGTAAAGCGCCAGCTCGGCAGGGGACACCCGCGCTCGTTCGAGGGCCTCTCTTAAGCGCTCGTTCGCCATCGCCACTCCCATCGTCGGCTGGGACGTTTTTACAACTATAAGCGTCCCAAGCGTCACGGTAAAGCCGTTACGACGTCACCTTCTTCGATGTCTTCTTGAGGTGCGAGCGACAAGCCGCACCAAGAGCAGTCGTCCATTGGGGACGCGCTCAGACACAAGGAGGTCTGCTGTGAAGCTGTACGTGGACACCACGAGCAAGCAGGTGACGGCGTCGAAGGACCCGGAGCCGAAGAACGACCAGAACGGCAACCAGAAGTCCGAGAAGAACACGGGCCGGCTCATGTGGTCCACCCAGGTCTTCGTTCTCGACGAGAACGGAGGGGAGGTCATCACCATCACCACGGCGGGTGAGAAGCCGAGCGTGAAGGTGGGTGACTTCCTCGCTGTCGAGCAGTTGGAGGCCATTCCGTGGGCGACCAACGGGCGCAACGGCGTCGCGTTCCGGGCAGTTTCGCTGAAGCCGAAGACTGGTTCTCCGGCCAAGTAGGTCCATCGCACGACGTGCTGTGTTAGCCACTGGTGTCCGTGGCTAGCGAAGCGGCCTGACGGTCCGCTGAAACCCCACTGCATACGGGTCCGGGAGTGTTCCTGACTCCTACATTCCCGGTCCGGTCATCACCTGTGGTGGTGACATCCCCGCAAGAGCTGGCGCGGGGTCGGTACTGACTCCTACATCTGCCGACCCCGTGCCCTCCAACTCATCCGACCCAATTTGCTTGGGAGGACTCGTCGTGTCCAAGTCTAGCCCTCGCCGCTTCGGCGGCAAGTCAACCGGAACGGTGACGGTCATCGAGGCCAAGGTTCACCGTTCTTCCGCACGGAACGCCAAGATGGCATTCATCCTGACGGCGGTCATCGTCGGCCTCCTCGCGGCCGTGGTGGCCGCTTCCTACTGGCATCCCATCGTCGCGCTGATCGTCGGTGCGCTGATCGGCGTTCCGACCGGTGCCGCCGCCTGGCTACTCGTCCGGGTGTGGCCGGTGCTTCGCCTGCTGTGGTGGTGGACCCCGGAAACCTTCCTCGGTGTCGGGCTGCTGACCTGCTGGGTGCAGCTCGCCAACCACACGCCGACCGTGGTGACCCTGCTCGTCGTCGCCCTGCTCGTCGGCGTCCCCGCCGTCATCCGACCGGTTCGCCGGCAGGTCATCGCCTGGACGTGGTGCCTGATCGTCAGGCATCGGCTCCGCGTGTGCTTCGCGCAGTTCATCATCGCGAATCAGTCCGGCAGCCTGCCGCTGATCCTGTGGTCACGTCCCACCCCGGTCGGCGAGCGGGTCTGGGTCTACCTGCGTCCCGGCTTGTCGGCCAAGGACCTTGAGGGCCGTCTCGACAAGATCGCCGTGACCTGTCACGCCTCCACCGTGCTCATCGAGCGCGCTTCGGAGAACAACGCCGCGTACCTGCGGTTCGACATCAAGCGCCGTGAGGTGCTGACCGCCACGGTGGGCTCCCCGCTGGTCGACGTGATCGACCCGGCCGCTCCCGTCTCGGCATCGCCGCTGACGGTACCCACCGCCCTGGACCTGCCGGACATCGACGCTCCGACGATCACCCTCCCGACCCAGGGCAAGCCGGCCACGAAGAAGCCGGCCACGAGCGCCAACGGCAGCAAGCCCGCGGCTTCGCCGTCGTCGGACACCGACGACGTCTCCGACTGGATCTGACCACACCCAACCGGGACGCGAGGAGCCGACTTCGGCTCGTTCGTGTGGCTCCTCGCGCCCACCAACCGCCCAAGGAGGGCACCCATGACCACCACAGTCCCCACCTCCGCTGCGGCGGTGCCGGTGGGTCCTGGCCTGTCGATGTTCGACCCGCTATTCATCGGGATCGACGAGTTCGGCCAGCCCGTCTACCTGGACGTCATCTACCGCAACATCCTCATTGCCGGTGAGCCAGGCGGCGGTAAGTCCGGCCTGGTCAACAACATCTGCGGCCACGGCGCGCTGTCCGACAACACCCGCCTCGTCCTCCTCGACGCCAAGCTCGTCGAACTCGGCCCCTGGCGCGACATCGCCGACGCCTTCATCGGCCCCGACATCGACGAAGCCATCTCCGTGCTTCGCCGCCTCCTGATCGTTGCTACCAACCGCTACACCTGGCTCCTGGCCAACCGGCGCCGCAAGCTCGTCCCCGGCGACGGCATGTCGGTCATCGTCACCATCATCGACGAACTCGCCATGTTCTCCACGGTGCTCGGCACCAAGCAGCAACAGGAAGAGTTCGCCGCCCTGCTGCGCGGGCTCGTCTCCCTCGGCCGCGCCTGCGGCATGCCCGTCGTCGCCGCCACGCAGCGGCCCTCCTGGGACATCATCCCCGCGTCTCTGCGGGACCTGTTCGGCTACCGGGCCGCGTTCCGCTGCACCAGCTTGAACAGCTCCAACATCATCCTCGGCCAAGGCTGGGCCGAGCAGGGCTACACCGCCTCCGACATCTCGCCCACCAACCAGGGCGCGGCCTACCTCCTCGCCGAAGGCGGCGTTCCCCGCCGCATCAAGGCCGCCTACCTGACCGACAACGACATCTACTCCATCGCCGACTACGCCGCCTGGATCCGCCGGCCCACCACCGGGGTCCCGGCTGGCTCTCGCACTGATTGGGAGATCGCCGCATGAGCAGCCTCGGCTACCGCGACCACCAGCTGATCGGCCTGCCCGAGCAGGTCGCCAACGTCATCCGCAACCACCACAGCGCCGGAACGCTGATCTCCCTCAGCGCACCCCGGCCCGTGTCGCCCACCGACCCGCGTATCCGGGTCGCCCTGCGCCTGGTCGACACCACCACCCCGGCCCCCGGGCCTCGTCCGGTCCGGGTCACCTCGCTGCGGACCCACATCACCGACCGGGTCCGGCATCACCGCATCCGCCGCCCGCGACGGGTCATCGCCATCACCACGGCCGCCGCAACAGCTGTCGCCGGCCTCATCACCGCCGTCGTCTATCTGGTCGCGTTCCTCGTCGACCACGCGGCCATCATCGCCGGCCTCCTGGCCGTTACGGCGCTCATCCTCGCCGCCCTGCGCAGCTCCGGCAGCGGCAAACGGCACTGCCCCGGCTGCTGACCCGCACAAAAGAACGGCCGACAGGACCGGACCAACGCCTGCAAGCAAAGCCGGTCCTGCCGACCACCGACCAAGCCCTTACCGAAAGGACGTGGCTTCCATGAAGGCTACCCAGAATCCGCCCACCGCCGAGGTCACCCCGGCGGTGACCCTGCGGGGTGCCGCCCTCTACATCAGCCGGCACGGCTGGAACCAGGGCACCTACTACGCCGACCAGGCCAGCCCGGACGGCATGTCCGTGCAGCCCAACCCCACCCCGCCGGCCTGCGCCATGGGCGCCATCGCCATCGCCGCCTTCGGCCGACGCCTCCCGGAGGACTCGTTCCTCCTGCCCGAATGGGTCGACTACAAGAACGCCGAAGACGCCCTCCTCGCCCACCTGGACATGCTCTACCCGCCCACCGGCGACGACGACTTCCCCCACCCCGAAATCGGCGAATGGAACGACCAACCCGACCGCACCGCCGAGCAGGTCATCACCACCCTCACCACCGCCGCCACCGAGTGGGACACCGCCCACAACCGGCAGGCGGTGCCCGCATGAACACCGTCAAGAAGCCCTTGACGCCGTTCGGGCAGCAGCTCAAGCACCGGCACGTCGTCGAGAACGACGAGTTCGCCGCCTTCGCCCGCCGCATCATCCGCGCCCACGGCCGCCGCGTCGCCACTGGCGACGTCGAAGCCCTCTGCGACCTCGTCGCCCTGTCCTCGGTCATCGACGACGCCATCGGGGAGGCCGTGATCGGCCTTCGCGCGTTTGGCTACTCCTGGTCGGAGATCGGCCAGCGCCTCGGCATCTCCAAGCAGGCCGCCCAGCAGCGCTGGGGAGGCCAGTCATGACCGCTGTCATCTACGACCCGACCGGCATCCGCACCGGGTTCCCCACCTACCCCTACCGGATGGCACCCGAGGGCCTGGCCACCCGCCGGCAACTCCGCGCCGCCGGTCTACGCCCCGGCGGTCACGAACCGGTCGCCCAGATCCTCTGGCGACGTGGCAAGCGGCTCGCCTACCTCTACCGGCTCGACCTGGCCGCAGCCAAGCGCACCGCCACCCCGGCCCAGCGGGCCGCCATCGCCAAGGCCCTACGCGCCCGCCGCACCTGCCGCCTGTGTGGCGTGGTGCAGCCCTACTACATCCCCCGCCGCTACGGCTGCTGTCTCGACTGCCACGAAGGGAACCCGTCGTGAGCTTCCACCTTTCTGACCCGTGCCTGTGGTGCATCGAGGGCAGCTCGCCCGCCGGCATCCACGACGTCCTCGGCCCCGTCTACAAGCCCTGCCCCGTCTGCCTCGGCCCCTGCGCCCTCTGCGAGGGAGACGGGCTGTTCCCGGCCGACTTCACCTGCCTGCCCTGCTTCCGCGAGCAGCTCGCCGCGCAAGGGTTGGCCCCGATCATGTGCGCCCACTGCTCCGGCGTGGTCGACCTCATCCCCATCGACACCATCCCGGCCCCGGAGGTGACTCCCCATGTCGACCACTGACCCGAGTGCCGTCACCGAACAGTTCGCCGCCGAGTACGCCCGCAACGCGGTGCCAACGATGCTCAAGGCAATCAACTCCATCAAGCGCTACAACCGGTTCGTTCTGCTCGGTGCGCTGCTGACCAGCTACCTGCACCAGGCCCACTACCTGTGGACCCAGAACGCCGGCTACTTCGCCTACCTGGTGCCGCTGATCTTCGACGCCGCCATGGTGTCCATGCTGACCGTCGTCCGCACCTCCGGCATCGCCAAGGACGCCAAACGCGGAGCACTGATCGTCTTCGCCGCCGCCGCACTGCTGTCGGCCACCATCAACTTCGCCTCACCCGGCAGCCTCGGCCTGCGCCTGGTCTTCGCCCTGGTCGTCGTCCTCGTCATCGGTGTCGAACTCGTCGCCGGACGCATCCGACCCGACTTCGCCGCCATCCAAGCCGAAGCCGCCGCCCTGCTCACCGCTGCCCGCGACCTCGCGGCCAAGAACGAGCAGACCAGCGAATCCACCGACACCCCGCCGGCTGTCACGCCCGACACCACGCCGCCGGCCACCAAGCCGGCCGTCGACACTGCACCGGTCGTCGACATCCCGCCGGCACCCGCGCCGGCTGTCATCGAGGCACCCGCGCTCACCCCGATCCCGGCCGCCCGACCGGAGGTCCCGGCGCACCTGGTCCCCACCGCCCGCTTCGCCATCCGTCAGCACGAGCAGACCCACGGCCGGCCCATCACCGCCGACGAACTCGCCGCCCTGCTCTCCGTCACCCCCGGCATCGCCCGGGAACTGCTGCACACCATCACCGGCCACACCCCGGCCGTCAACGGCACCCCCGTCAGCGGTGGTGCCCGATGACCATTCACGTCGTCGACATCGAATACGCCACCCACACCTGCCCGGCCTTCGCCGAGCCGCACCCCTACGACACCCGACGCACCGTCATCGACGTCATTCCCGGCGGGCCCTGCCGCACCCCGGTCACCATCCGCTGCGGCAACACAACCGCCACCATCGCCTGCCACCGGCACGAACCGGCCGACCGCCAGTGCGGAGCCTGCCGGCTCATCGTCACCCAACACACCATCACCACCCGGCACGAGGTTGCCGGCTGATGGCATCGACGCTGGACCTCACACCCCGCGCTTCGGCCCGGGGTGTGGGCTCGAACGCCGACATCATCACCCCCTACGTCGGCTACACCGCCGCCGGCTCCGCCTTCACCCGCGCCACCGACCCGGACTACTTTGGGTGGCTGGAGCACGTCCGCGCCGCCGCCGGCTGCACCCGCCCGATCCGCCTCGCTGGGCAGCTCCTCACCGTCGAGCCCGGTTCCGGCCGGCTGCTGGACTCCCGGCACACCGACGCCATGCCCGACGCCGCTATCTACAAGGCGTGCGGAAACCGCCGCGCCACCGTCTGCCCCACCTGCGCCACCGTCTACCAACGCGACGCCTACCAACTCCTGCGCGCCGGCCTCGTCGGCGGCAAAGGCGTCCCCGACACCGTCTCCCGCCACCCCGCCGTATTCGCCACGTTCACCGCCCCGTCCTTCGGCCCCGTCCACAACCGGGCGGTCAAACGGCACACCTGCGCCAACCGCAAGCAGTGCGACTGCCGACCCGACCCCTGCCACGCCCGCCGCACCGACGACCCCACCGCCGGCCTCTGCGCACACGGCCGGCCCGCCGTCTGCTGGGCACGCCACGAACCGACAGACGCCGTCCTCGGCCAGCCGCTGTGCCTAGACTGCTACGACCACGACCACCAGGTCGTCTGGAACCTCTTCGCCGGAGAACTGTGGCGGCGCACCAAGCAAGCCGCGGAACGCCACCTCGCCCACCTCGCCCACCGACGCGGCATCCCCCCGGTCGAACTGGTCACGCCCTCCGGCAAGGTCCGCAGGGCCGCCCCCGTCCGGCTGTCCCACGGCAAAGCCGCCGAATTCCAAGCACGCGGCGCGGTCCACTTCCACGCCCTGGTGCGCCTCGACGGCATCCACCCCGACGACCCCACCGCCGTCGTCCCACCGCCTGCCGGATTCACCGCCGCCGACCTCGACGACGCCATCCGCCACGCCGCCGCCCAGATCGACTACACCACCCCCTGCCACCCCGACCGGCCCGCCGGCTGGCCCATCGTCTGGGGTAAGCAGCTCGACATCCGCCCCATCAGTCTGACCGGTCGTGGTGAGGTCACTGACAGCATGGTCGCCGGCTACCTTGCCAAGTACGCCACCAAGAGCACCGAGGTAACCGGGCACCGCTCGGTCAGGCTGGACGCCGATTCGATCGGCGACTACGCCGACCCTGACGGCGACCACACCGCCCGCCTCATCGACGCCTGCTGGCGCATCGGCCGACCCACCGGCACACCCGTGCCGCTGTCCCAGCGGCCCCGGGACCACCGACCCCGGCCCGGCTTCGTCGAGCGCTGGGAGTGCCCCGACTGCGGCACCCACACCCGCTACGCCGTCTGCCCTGTCTGCGTCGCCGACCGTCAAGCCAGCCTTGACGCCGAACCGACGAAACCGGCTACCGGCAACCCTTACGCCCGCCTGCGCCGGTGGGCACACATGCTCGGCTTCGGCGGCCACTTCCTCACCAAGGCCCGCCGCTACTCGGTCACCTTCCAACTCCTGCGCGACACCCGCGTCACCTACCGCCGCAACGAGGACCAGGACCAGGGCGCCGGCGAGGACATCAAGGCCGTCGACCACCTCGACGACACCACCCTGATCGTCGGCACCCTCACCTTCGCCGGCGTCGGCTGGCACACCACCGGTGACGCACTCCTCGCCAACACCGCCGCCGCCATGGCCCGCGCACGACACGCCGCCGGCCGCGAAGAACTCGCCCACGAACTCGGCACCGCCCCCGCCGGCACCGTGCCGGCCGCCGCTTAGGTGGCACCAACGAGAGGAGAGTGATTTGACCGCATCCACCATCGACGCGACGTCCAAGGCGCTCTACCGCATCCCGGAGGCCATGCGGCTGCTCAGTCTGTCTCGGACCGTCATCTACGAACAGATCCGGGCCGGCCGACTGCGCACCGTCCGACAGGGACGATCCCGACTCGTCCCCGCCGCCGCGATCACCGCCTACGTCGACATACTCGAACAGGAAGCCCGGAAAGGAGGCATCCGATGAGCCAACGCCGCGCCCGAGGAGAAGGCGGCCTGCACTGGGACGAGTCTCGGCAACGCTGGATCGCCAGCGTCACCGTCGGCTACACCGCAGCCGGCAAGCGGATCATGCGCAGAGGTAGCGGCAAGACCAAGACCGAAGCCCGCACGAAACTGCGGGAGAAGATCCGCGACTACGAAGACGGCCTCGCCCTGGTCCAGGACGGGCACACCGTGGCCGACGCTCTCAACGACTGGCTCACCTACGGCCTGAGTCGCCAGTCCGAGAACACCAAGGCGAACTACACCACCCTCGTGCGGTCGCACATCATCGGCGACCTCGGTGCGAGGAAGCTGCGAGACCTCAGCGCCACCGACGTGGACCGCTGGCTC
Organism: Micromonospora globispora; assembly: GCF_003857015.1. Lineage (GTDB taxonomy): Bacteria > Actinomycetota > Actinomycetes > Mycobacteriales > Micromonosporaceae > Micromonospora > Micromonospora globispora. The sequence goes on from NZ_QGGF01000228.1 coordinate 10,371, forward strand.
ATGGGCAAAGCCCAACACCTGAGCACCCGCACTCTGCGACTCCTCCACTCCTTGCTCAACCGCGCGGTCAATCGGGCCATGGCGCGGGACAAGGTCAAGCGCAACGTCGTGGCACTTTGCGCAGTGCCCTCCGGTCGTGGCGGCCGTCCGTCGAAGTCACTAACACTTGACCACGCCAAGTCGCTCCTGACCGCTGCCGAGAGCAGCTCGTTGCACGCCTACATCGTGCTCTCACTGCTGACCGGCGCTCGCACCGAGGAACTGCGCGCGCTCACCTGGGCCCATGTCGACCTCACCGGCAAGCCGGACAACGATCCCCCGGTACCGCCGTCCATCCAGGTATGGCGCTCGGTCCGCGCCGATGGAGACACCAAGACGAGGAAGTCCCGTCGCACCCTGGCTCTGCCAGCCCGGTGCGTTACCGCGCTCACCACCCACCACGAGCACCAGGGCAAGCCCTCCGCTGACCGCCTCGTGTTCGCCTCTGCCGCCGGCACTGCCCTCGATCGGCACAACGTGCTGCGGGCCTTCCGACCCGTCGTCGCCAGGGCGGGCCTTGACCCGCGCGGCTGGACACCCCGCGAGCTGCGACACAGCTTCGTGTCTCTGCTGTCTGACAGCGGCGTGAGCATCGAGCAAATCGCCGACCTCTGCGGTCACTCCGGCACGACGGTCACCGAGAGCGTCTACCGGCACCAACTCCGGCCCGTGCTCCTGGCCGGGGCCACCGCCATGGACAAAATCTTCGACGATGAGGCGTAGACACTCAGTTAGACACTCAGACGCGAAAAGAGGGCATATCCATTCGATCGGATATGCCCTCTGAGCTGCGTCGGGACGGCCGGATTCGAACCGACGACCCCTTGACCCCCAGTCAAGTGCGCTACCAAGCTGCGCCACGTCCCGATGCTCCCCGCGCGGTTTCCCCCGCGACAGCCGGTACAGCTTAGCGCAGGATCTCCCCGACC
>NZ_QGGF01000469.1 GCF_003857015.1 Micromonospora globispora
GACTGATCCTGGTCGGCTTCAGCGCCGACGACCCCACCTCGGGCAACCAGGCCACCACCAACGTCGACAACCCCCAGCAGGTCCGGCAGCTCACCACCGGGCTGCGCGACGCCGCCGGGAAGCTCGCCGCCGGCTCCGCCCCCTTCCTGATCGGCACCGACCAGGAGTACGGCGTGGTCACCCGGATCACCGACGGGGTGACCCTGCTGCCGAGCCCGCTGGCCGCCGGCGCGGCCGGGAAGCCCGAGCTGACCGAGGCCGCCTGGCGGGCCGCCGGCAGCGAACTCGCCGCGATGGGGATCAACCTCGACTTCGCCCCGGTCGCCGACGTGCTGGCCACCCGGAGCACGGTGATCGGCTCCCGCTCCTTCGGCGCCGACCCGCGCAACGCCTCCGCCCAGGTCGCCGGCGCGGTGAAGGGGCTGCAGTCGGCCGGCGTGGCGGCCAGCGTCAAGCACTTCCCGGGGCACGGCCTCAGCGCCACCGACTCGCACAAGGACCTGCCGGTGATCGCCCAGCCCCGCGCGGTGCTGGACCGCACCGCGTTCCCGCCGTTCCGCGCCGGGATCGACGCCGGCACGATGGCGGTGATGTCCGCCCACCTCGACGTCAGGGCCGTTGACCCGGGCACCCCGGCGACCTTCTCCAAGAAGCTGCTCACCGACGTGCTCCGCGGCCAGCTCGGCTTCCAGGGGGTGGTGATCACCGACGGGATGAACATGCCGCCGGCCAGGCGCTGGTCGCCCGGCGAGGCGGCGATACGCGCGCTCACCGCCGGCAACGATCTGATCCTGATGACCCCGAACGTCGGCCAGGCGTACAACGGGCTGCTCGCCGCGCTCCGCGACGGGTCGCTGCCCCGGGCCCGCCTGATCGAGGCGGTCACCCGGGTGCTCACCATGAAGTTCAAGCTGGCCGACCGGCCCGCCCCGGACATGTCCACCCTGAACACCGCCGAGCATCGGAAGGCGGCGGCCGACCTGGCCGCGGCGGCGGTCACCGTGCTGCGCGGCCGCTGCGGCGGGCCGGTGGGCAACCCGGTCACCGTCACCTCCTCCGGCGGCCGGGACCGGACCCGGGCGGCGCTGACCGAGGCGCTCACCGCGGCCGGGGTCAAGGTGGTGCCGAGTGGGGGCACCGTGGTTCACCTGGTCGGGTACGGCGACGACGCCGACGACCTGCGCGCCGACGCGGCGGTGACGGTGGCCATGGACACCCCGTACGTGCTGGCGGACGCGAAGTCGCCGACCCTACTGGCGACGTACTCGTCCAGCCGGGCGTCGATGACCGCGCTGGCCGGGGTGCTCGCCGGCAAGGCCCGCCCGGGCGGACGGTCCCCGGTGCCGGTGCGCGGACTGCCGGCCACCACCTGCGGCACGTGACCGTCCCGGGGCGGGTCCGCTGACCCGGTGACCGGGTGCGACGGGAGCGACCGCCAGCAGCCCGACTGGTAGCGTTCGGGCGTCCACCGCCGCAGGGAACGGAGGTCGAGCGCCGTGACGCGACCGGAGCCGGCACTCTCGGTGGTGGTGCCGATGTTCAACGAGGAGAGCGTCCTGCCGCTGCTGGTTGAGCGGTTGCGCGGCGTCCTCGACGGACTCGGCGAGGCGTACGAGGTGGTGGCCGTCGACGATGGCAGCACCGACGGCACGGCGGCCCGGCTGACCACCGTGCGCGGCGACTGGCCCGAGCTGCGGGTGCTCCGGTTGCGACGCAACAGCGGCCACCAGGCGGCCCTCGTCGCCGGGGTGCTTCGCGCCCGCGGCCGGTACGTGCTGAGCATCGACGCCGACCTGCAGGATCCGCCGGAGGTCATCGTCGAGATGCTCCGCCGAGCCCGAACCGACGAGCTGGACGTCGTGTACGGCGTCCGGGTCGACCGGAGCCGGGACACCGCGTTCAAGCGGTGGACCGCGGCCGGCTACTACCGGCTGATGCGCCGGCTGGTCGGCCAGCAGGTGCCCGCCCACGCCGGCGACTTCCGACTGCTCAGCCGGGTGGTGGTGGAGGCACTGCGGGAGCTGCCCGAGCGCAGCCCGGTGCTCCGGCTGGTGGTGCCCTGGCTCGGTTTCCGCAGCGGCGAGGTGACCTACGAGCGGCAGCAACGCGCCGCCGGGCGGACGAAGTACCCGCTGTCCCGGATGGCCGCCCTCGCCGCCGAGAGCGTCACCAGCTTCTCCGCGGCGCCGCTGCGGGTCGCCACCTGGCTGGGGCTGGCCGGGGTGGCGGTCTGCGGGGTGCTGGTGGTGGTCGCGGTGCTCGCCTGGTTCGCCGGCGCCACGGTCACCGGCTGGCCCTCGCTCTACATGGCGATCCTCTTCCTCGGTGCGGTGCAGCTGCTCTGCCTCGGCCTGCTCGGCGAGTACGTCGCCCGGATCTACACCATCGTGCAGGGCCGGCCCGCGTACGTGGTGGCCAGCGACAGCGCCGCCGGGTCCCCGGCCCGGGGGATTCCGGACGGGGACGTCGTCGAACTGGCCGACAGCCTCCGGTGACCGCACTCACCACCGGGCGGGCGGCCCCGTCGACCGTTCAGCCGCGCCGCCGTCGGGCCGCCGCTCGGTACGCCCCGGTCGCCGCCGGCTCCGCCCTCGTCGCGATCGTCCTGCTCACCACCGGCACGCCCGCGCCGGACATCGCCCGCTGGACGGCGTACGCCCTGCTGGCCGTGCTGCTGCCCGGCACGCTGGTGTACCGGGCACTGCGCGCCCGGCCGCACACCCTGGTCGAGGACCTGGCGATGGGTGGCGCGGTCGGGCTGGTGCTGGAGCTGGTCGCCTGGGCCCTGTTCGCCGCCGTCGGGGCGCCCGGGTGGCTGCGGCTCTGGCCGCTGGCGGTGGTGCTGCCGTTCGCGACCGTGCCCCGGCTGCGCCGGCACTGGCGGGTCCGGTTTCCCACCGCCGCCCCGTCCGGCTGGGCCTGGTCGCTGGCGGCGGTCGTCGCCGGCTTCACCCTCTACCTGAACGAGTCGTTCCTCCGGGTCAACCCGGTGCTCCCCACCGACGAGGGGCAGGCGCAGTACATCGACCTGGCGTTCCAGCTCTCCATCGCCGGGGCGGCCACCCACCAGATGCCGCCCGACGTGCCGCAGGTCGCCGGGGAGCCGCTGCACTACCACTGGTTCGGCTTCGCCCATCTCGCCGCGACCAGCCTGGTCAGCGGCGTCGACCTGCCGACGGTCTTCTTCCGGCTGGCCGTACCGGCGCTCTGCGCGCTGGCGGCCGTGCTGGTGGCCGTGGTGGGCTGGCGGATCACCGGCCGCCCGTACGCCGGGGTGGTCGCCGCCGCGCTGATGTTCACCGTCGGCGAGTTCGGCTTCGAGAACGGGTACCGGCAGCTCTTCGGCAGCCAGGCCACCTTCATCGTCTGGGGCAGCCCGTCGATGACGTACAGCTGGGTGTTGCTGCTGCCGCTGATCGCGGCGCTCGGCGAGATCGTCGGCCGCCCGCGCGGGGTGGCCGTGCCCCCGTTGGGGCGCGGCGCCTGGGCCCTCGCGCTGCTGTTCCTGGCCGCCTCGACCGGCGCCAAGGCCAGTTCGGTGCCGGTGGTGCTGGCGGCGCTCGCGGTCACCGCCGTGCTGCTGCTGGCCGCGCGCCGGCGGCTGCCCCGGGCGGTGCTCCTCGCCGGCGGGCTGGCCGTGGCCGCGCAGCTCTTCGCCACCGCCGTGCTCTTCGCCTTCGAGAGCCACGGGGTGACCGTCGACCCCTTTTCCGGCCTGCGCACCTACGTCGGGACCGGCCACTCCGCCGGGGTCACCGCGCTGCTCTGGGCCGCGGTCGTCGTGGCGTTCCTGCTCAACCTTCAGCTCCGGCTGGCCGGAGTGGTGGCGCTGCTGCGGCTGCGCCGCTGGCGACTGGAACCGGTGCAGCTCTTCCTGCTCGGCGGCGCGCTCGCCGGGCCGGCGACCTACCTGCTGGTCGGGCACCCGGGCAGCAGTAACCAGTACTTCACCCGGGCCGGCTTCGCCTTCGGGGTGCTCCTCTCCGCTTGGGGCTGGGTGGAGCTGGCCGACCGGGCCGCCCTGCCGCCCCGGGGACGGCTGCTGCTCGGGGCGGGCACCGCCGGGTTCGCGGTGCTGCTCACCGCGGTCCAGCTCAGCGCCGCGGTCACCTCGCCGGCCACCCCCGCGTACGCCCCGGTGCTGCCGCTGCTCTGTTGGGCCGCCGGCCTGACCCTGGTGGCGCTGCTGGTCGCCCTCTGCTGGCCGGTGCTGGTCGGGCGCTGGCCCGCGCTGGCCGGTCGGGGCACCCTGCTGCTGCTCACGGCGGCGCTGGTCGCCGGCGCGCCCGGGCTGGTCATGGACGCGGCCGCCGCCCACCACTACCCGAACGGCGGGGCGTACGCGGTGGTGTCGATGCCGGCGTCGCGGGTCGAGGCGGCCCGCTGGGTCCGTGCCCACAGCGCCCCGGACGACGTGGTGGCCACCAACGTGCACTGCCGGCAGGTGGTGAACGGCTGGTGCGACGCCCGCTCGTTCTGGCTCAGCGGCTACGCCGAGCGCGCAGTGCTGGTGGAGGGGTGGGCGTTCGCGCCCCGGATGGTGGGCCTGCCCGAGGGCCCGTACGCGCCGTTCTGGGACGCCGGGCGGCTCCGCGCCAACGACGCCGCCTTCACCACCCCCACCGCCGCCGGCCTCGCTGAGCTGCGGGACCGGTACGGCGTGCGGTGGCTGGTGGTCGACCGGGAGGTCGCCCCCGAGTCCCCGGAGCTGCGGTCGCTGGCCGACCTGCGGTTCGAGAACGGCCGCATGGCCGTCTACCGCCTGCGCTGACCCGCCGTTCGCCGGCGCCGGTCGCTACTCGCGGCCGATGCCTCGTCACCGTCGCCGCTGTAGGCGCAGCCGATCGCCCAGTCCTACCCGGTTGGGGCGCCGCCGTAGCGGACGGAGCGTGACGCCACGCCGGGGCCGGGTGGGTTCTCTTCATCCTTTTCGGGGCGACCCGCCGGTATCAGCCCTCGATCGGGCGGTGGGCGCGGAGCATCAGCGAGACGCCGGGCAGCGACGTCACCGGCAGGTACCGCTCGGCGGTGATGATCGCCCGCAGCCCCAGGTTGACCAGCGGGTGCAGGTCGTCCAGGTCGCTGCCGGTGGAGCTGCGGCGCCGCCAGGCGGCGACCGGCCGGAGCACCACGTTCCAGCTCCACAGCTCGTCGACGACCAGCCCGGCCTTCTCCACCACCGCGCGCAGCGAGGCACGGTCGTAGCGGCGGACGTGCCCCACCGCCACGTCGTGCGCGGACCAGAGCCGCATGTCGGCCGGTACGGCGATCAGCGCCGTGCCGCCCGGCCGCAGGGTGCGCCGGATCTCGGCGGCGGCCAGGTGGTCCTCGTCGAAGTGTTCCAGGATGTCGAAGGCGACCACCAGGCCCAGGCTGGCCGAGGGGATCGGCAGATGCCGGGCGTCGGCGCGGATTACCTCCAGGCCGCGCTCCCGGGCCACCCCGGCACCCTCCGGGCTGTACTCCAGGGCCAGTGGCCGCCAGCCGTGCGCCCGCAGCACCCGGGTGTTGCCGCCGCCGGCGGCACCGATGTCCAACGTCCGCTCCGGCCGCACCCCGGCGGCCGCCAGCCGACGCAGCGCCCGGCCGAGCAGGACCCGCCGCTCCCGGTACCACCAGTGGGTGTCCTCGAGCGCGGCGAGCTTGCGGATCTCGGTCGCCTCCACGCACAGACGGTAGCAGGGCCCCTCCGAGCGGAGGGGCCCTGTCGATTGCACCGTCTACAGCGGGATGTTGCCGTGCGCACCCCGGGCGGCCGGGGCCGCGGCGAGCGCCTCGGCGATCCGGCGCCGGGTCTCCTCCGGCTTGATCACGTCGTCCACCACGCCGATCTCCAGCGCCCGGTTGACGCCACCGGCGACCCGGATCTGCTCCTCGATCAGCTGGGCGCGCAGCGCCTCCCGCTCGTCGGCGGGGGCGGCGGCCAGCTTCTTGCGGTGCAGGATGTTGACCGCTGCGCTGGCGCCCATCACCGCGACCTCCGCGTTCGGCCAGGCGAAGACCGCGGTCGCGCCGAGCGAGCGGGAGTTCATCGCGATGTACGCGCCGCCGTACGCCTTGCGGGTCACCAGCGTCACCCGGGGCACCACCGCCTCGGCGAACGCGTGCAGCAGCTTCGCCCCGCGCCGGACCACGCCGTCCCACTCCTGACCGAGGCCGGGCAGGTAGCCGGGAACGTCGACCAGCACGATCAGCGGCACCCCGAGCGAGTCGCACATCCGCACGAACCGGGCCGCCTTCTCGGCGCTGGACGCGTCGAGGCAGCCACCCAGCCGCAGCGGGTTGTTCGCGATCACGCCAACCGTCCGGCCGGCGAACCGGCCGAGCGTGGTGACGACGTTCGGCGCCCACTTGGCGTGCAGCTCCACGCCGGGGTCGTCGAGCAGCGCCTTGACCACCGGCTTCACGTCGTACGCCCGGTTGGTCTCCGCAGGCATCTTCGCGGCCAGGTCGTGGCCCTCGTCGCCCACCGGCACGTCGTCCGGGCAGAGCCGGCCCTGGCGCCCGAGCAGCGCGGCGAGCTTGCGCGACTCGGCCATCGCCGCCTCGTCGTCCTTGCACGTCACGTGGACCACGCCGGAGCGCCGGCCGTGCGGCTCCGGGCCGCCGAGGCGCTCCATGTCGACCTGCTCACCGGTGACACTGCGGACCACCTCGGGACCGGTGACGAAGATCCGGCCCGCCCCGCTCATCACCACGATGTCGGTCAGCGCCGGGCCGTATGCGGCACCACCGGCCGCCGGGCCGAGCACCACCGAGATCTGCGGCACCCGGCCGGAGGCCCGGACCATGGCGGCGAAGACCTGCCCGACGGCGTCGAGCGCGACCACGCCCTCGGCCAGCCGGGCACCTCCGGAGTGCCAGAGGCCCAGCACCGGCACCCGCTCCCGGACGGCGGCGTCGATGGCGTCCACGACGTGCCGGCACCCGTCGGTGCCCATCGCGCCGCCCATCCTGGTGGCGTCGGTGGCGAACGCGATCGCCGGCGTACCGTCGATCTCGCCTCGCGCCCAGAACGCACCGGAGGTGTCCCGCGGCGAGGCCAGTCGCAGCGTGCCGGCGTCGAACAGGGCCCGGAGCCGGACCTCGGGGTCGCGGTAGTCCACTGTCGAGATGTCCGTGCTCACTGCGGTCGTGGTCACGTGTGCCTCCAAGGCTGTGGTCTCAGGCCCGCGTGAAGACGAGAGCCACGTTGTGGCCGCCGAAGCCGAACGCGTTGTTCAGCGCGGCGGGGATCTCCATGTGACGCGCCTTGTGGGCGGCCACCTCCAGGGTCAGGCCCTCGTCCGGGTCGTCCAGGTTGATCGTCGGCGGGACGACACCGTCGCGGATGGCGAGGATGGTGGCGATCGACTCCAGCGCGCCGGCCGCGCCGAGCAGGTGACCGGTCATCGACTTGGTCGCGGCGAGCACCGGGTGGTCGCCCAGCGCCTGACGCAGCGCCCCGATCTCCAGCATGTCGCCCACCGGGGTGGACGTGGCGTGCGCATTGACGTGCATGATGTCCATCTTGGCGACATCCGCGTCCGCGATCGCCTTCTTGATTGCGCGGATCGCGCCCTCGCCCTCGGCGTGCGGCTGCACGATGTCGTACGCGTCCGAGGTGATGCCGGCGCCGGCGAGGCGCGCGTAGACCCGGGCGCCGCGGGCGGCGGCGTGGTCGGCGCGCTCCAGGACCACCACGCCCGCGCCCTCACCGAGCACGAAGCCGTCGCGGCCCTTGTCCCACGGGCGGGAGGCCCGCTCCGGCTCGTCGTTGCGGGTCGACATTGCCCGCATCGACGCGAAGCCGGCGATCGGCAGCGGGTGGATGACCGCCTCGGTGCCACCGGCCACCACCACGTCGGCCCGGCCGGCGCGGATGATGTCCAGGCCGAGCGCGATCGCCTCCGCGCCGGTCGCGCAGGCGCTGGCCACCGAGTGCACGCCGGCCTTGGCGCCGAGTTCGAGCCCGACCCAGGCGGCCGGGCCGTTCGGCATCAGCATCGGCACGGTGTGCGGGGAGACCCGCCGCGGGCCGGACGCCTCCAGGATGTCGTCCTGGGCGAGCATCGTGGTGGCGCCGCCGATGCCGGAGCCGACGCTGACCGCCAGCCGCTCCGGGTCCAGCCCGGAGTCGGCGAGGCCGGCGTCGGCCCAGGCCTGCTGCGCGGCGACGAGGGCGATCGCCTCGGACCGGTCGAGCCGGCGCAGCCGGACCCGATCCAGCACCTCGGACGGCTCCACCGCGAGCTGAGCGGCGATCCGGACGGTCAGTTGCGCCGCCCACTCCTGGGTGAGCGGACCCACCCCGGAGCGGCCGGCGAGCATGGCGTCCCAGGTCGACGCGACGTCCCCGCCGAGCGGGGTCGTCGCGCCGAGCCCGGTGACGACGACGTCGTGGCGAGTCATGATCAGGACTGCGCCTCGATGTAGCTGACGGCGTCCCCGACCGTCTTGAGGTTCTGCACCTCGTTGTCGGGGATCTTGACGCCGAACTTCTCCTCGGCCGCCACCACGACCTCCACCATGGAGAGCGAGTCGACGTCGAGGTCGTCGGTGAAGGACTTCCCCTCGGCCACGTCGTCCGGGTTCACCCCGGCAACCTCTTCGAGGATCTCGGCGAGGCCGGCGGTGATCTCGTCACGGGTCATTTCGGTTGGTTCCTCTCATCGGGGGTTGTCGACGGCCGACGACGCCGGCCGTCACTCCTCGGCGCAGGGCGCCGGAGGGGGTCTTCAGGGGCAGCGGACGACCTGACCGGCGTAGGTCAGGCCGCCGCCGAAGCCGAACAGCAGCACCGGGGCGCCCGCGGGGATCTCCCGCCGTTCGACCAGCTTGGACAGGGCCAGCGGGACGCTCGCCGCCGAGGTGTTGCCCGACTCGACGATGTCCTTGGCGATGATCGCGTCGGGGATGTTCAGCCGCTTCACGATGCCGTCGATGATCCGCGCGTTCGCCTGGTGCGGCACGAACGCGGCCAGCTCGGACGGGGCGACCCCGGCCTTCTCGCAGGCCTGCAGCGCGAGCGGGGCCAGCGCGGTGGTGGCCCAGCGGAAGACCGCCTGTCCCTCCTGCGCGATGTACGGGCGCCAGCCCTCGATGCGTACCGCGTCGCTCTTCTCCGGCACCGAGCCCCAGACCACCGGGCCCACCCCGGCGGGCTCGTCCTCCGCGGCCGCGGTGACCACCGCCGCGCCGGCGCCGTCGCCGAAGATGATGCAGGTCGAGCGGTCGGTCCAGTCGGTGAAGTCGGAGAGCTTCTCGGCGCCGATGACGATGGCGTTGCGCGCCGCGCCGGCCCGGATCGCGTGGTCGACCGTGCCGAGGGCGTACGCGAAGCCGGAGCAGGCGGTGTTGATGTCGTACGCGCCCGGGGCGGCGATGCCGAGCTTGGCGGCGACCCGGCAGGCCACGTTCGGGCTGCGGTCGACCGACGTACAGGTCGCCACCACGACGAGGTCGATGTCGGCGGCGGTGAGGCCCGAGTTGGCCAGCGCCTTGCCGGCGGCCGCGGCGGCCATGTCGGCCACCGTCTCCTCACCGGCGATCCGCCGGGTGACGATGCCGACCCGGTCGCGGATCCATTCGTCGTTCGTGTCGACCATCTGAGCGAGCTCGTCGTTGGTCACCACCCGCGAGGGCTGGTAGTGCCCCATCGCGACGATCTTGCTGCCGGTCATGCGTGGCCTCCGATGCGGGCGAGCGGCTGACCCGGTGCGACCGGGTCGTCGTGGTGGGCGAGCCACTCGGTGAGCAGCCCGCTGTCGTGCGCGGTCACCTCGACCGGCCCCTGCCGGGTGGTGACGTGACCGATGACCTGGCCGGTACGGAGGTCGGCGCCTTCGGCGAGCTCCTCGGCGGGGGTGAACGTGCCGGCGGCGGGGGAGACCACCACCCGGAACTGGATGACGGGCTCGTGGCCGCCCAGGCCGCTGTGCCGGGCGATCAGGTCGCGCGCCGCGGGCAGGTCGTCGGGGGTGTTGAGGGTGACGATCTCCGGCGCGCCGCCGGCCTTCAGCTCCCGCTTGACCAGGCCGGCCAGGGTGCCGGCCGGCGCGAGCTCGATCACCCCGGTCACCCCGAGGTCGGCCAGGGTGCGCATGCAGAGGTCCCAGCGCACGGGTGCGGTGACCTGGCGGACCAGCCGCTGCACCATCTCCCGGCCGTGGTTGACCGCCGAGCCGTCCAGGTTCGACAGCAGGATCCGGGCCGGGTCGGACGGGGTGATGCCGGCGGCCACGCCGGCCAGCGCGGCCTCGGCCGGGGCCATGTACGGGGTGTGGAAGGCGCCCGCCACCTGGAGCCGGATCACCCGGCTCTTCGCCGGCGGCTCGGTGGCCAGCTTCTCCAGCCCGTCGACCGCGCCGGCGGCGACCACCTGGCCGGCACCGTTGCGGTTGGCCGGGTACAGCCCGTGCGCCTCGATCGCGGCGAGCACCTCGTCCGGGTCGCCACCGAGGACGGCGGCCATCCCGGTCGGCTCCAGCGCGCAGGCGGCGGCCATCTCACGGCCGCGTACGCCGGCGAGGGTGATCGCCGCCTCCGCGGGCAGTACCCCGGCGAGGGCGGCGGCGCCGAGTTCACCGACACTGTGCCCGGCGGTCACCGCGACGTCGTACATCGGCAGGTGCTCGGCGGCGAGCAGCGCGGCCGCGACCAGCAGCGGCTGGGTGCGCGCGGTGTCCTTGATCTCCTCCGCGTCGGCGTCGGTGCCGAGGTGCACCAGGTCGACGCCGGCCAGCGCGGACCACCAGCGCAGACGGGCCTCAGCGTCGGGCAGGTCGAGCCAGGGGGTCAGGAATCCGGGTTTCTGGGAACCCTGTCCGGGTGAGAGTACGGCGAGCACGTGTATGACTCTGACGGATACTCACCAGTCGCGCTGTAGCGCAGGACACGAAACCGCACTAGAACCTTTGGAGGTTTCCTACAAAGATCGGCGGTGGTCGTCACCTGTCTGTGATGTTTTCCTGACGCCTGGGCTCATTGTCTGGGTCGGGACCGGTGTGCCGCCCGGGACGATCGGGTCGAGCCGACCGACGGTCAGCGCCACCTGGAGCGCGAACGCGTCCCGCGGCGCCAGCGGCGAGAATCCGGTCACCTCGGCGATCCGCTTCAGACGGTAGCGGACGGTGTTGGGGTGCACGAAGAGCGCCCGGGCGGCGCTCTCCAGCGTGCCGGCCGCCGCGAAGAAGGCGTCCAGCGTCTCCAGCAGCTCGCCACCGGCCCGGACGAGTGTGGCGTACACGTCGTGGCGCAGCCGGCGGCGGGCCTCCGCGTCCCCCGCCAGGGCCCGCTCGGGCAGCAGCTCGGCGGCCGGCACCGGGC
>NZ_QGGF01000466.1 GCF_003857015.1 Micromonospora globispora
GTGGCGGCGCTGGTGGTCGGCGGTGTCGACCTGGCGACCCGGGAGCGGATCACCCAGTCCTGGCTCACCGGGGCGATCCTGATGCTGCTCGCCGGCGTGGTGGTCGGGCACGTCGCCCGGCTGGCGGTGACCGCCGAGGAGCGGCTGCAGCGGGCGGTGGAGCTGGAGGCGGCGACCCGGGAGCGGGAGCGGCTGGCCCGGGACATCCACGACTCGGTGCTCCAGGTGCTGGCGCTGGTGCAGCGGCGCGGCGCCCAGCTCGACGGCGAGGCCGGCGAACTGGCCCGGCTGGCCGGCGAGCAGGAGGCGGCGCTGCGCGCGCTGATCGGCCGGGCGGGCGGTAAGCCGGACGAGGCCGGTGAGACGCCCGACCTGCGCGCCCTGCTCGACCGGTACGCCTCGGCGACGGTGGCGGTCTCCGCGCCGGCCACCCCGGTCCCGCTCCCCGCCCGGGTGGCCCGGGAACTCGCCGCCGCCACCGGCGCGGCGCTGGACAACGTGGCCCGGCACGCCGGCGGGCGGGCCTGGGTGCTGATCGAGGACGAGGGGGAGCGGGTGACCGTCTCGGTACGCGACGAGGGGCCGGGGATCCCGGAGGGCCGGCTGGCCGAGGCCGCCGTGCAGGGGCGGCTCGGGGTGGCGCAGTCCATCCGGGGCAGGGTGGCGGGCCTGGGCGGCGAGGTCCGGATCGTCTCCGTCCCCGGAGCCGGGACCGAGATCGAGCTGAGCGTGCCGAGGTGCGGACGGTGAGCGGCGTCCGGGTGATGGTGGTCGACGACCACCCGATGTGGCGCGAGGGGGTGGCCCGCGACCTCACCGAGGCCGGCCACCTGGTGGTGGCGACCAGCGGGGAGGGTCGGCAGGCGGTGCGGGTCGCCGCGGCCGTCCGACCCGACGTGGTGGTGCTCGACCTGCAACTGCCGGACGTTTCCGGCGTGGAGGTGATCGTCGGGCTGCGCGCGGCGCTGCCCGACGTGCGGGTGCTGATGCTCTCCGCCAGCGGAGAGCCGCAGAGCGTCCTCGACGCGGTCAAGGCGGGCGCCACCGGCTACCTGGTGAAGTCGGCGGCCCCGGCCGAGTTCCTGGACGCGGTGCGCCGGACCGCTGCCGGGGAGCCGGTCTTCACGCCGGGGCTGGCCGGGCTGGTGCTCGGGGAGTACCGGCGGCTGGCGGCCGGGCCGCCGGGCGGGCACGACGAAGCACCCCGGCTCACCGAACGGGAGACCGAGGTGCTGCGCCTGGTGGCGAAGGGGCTGTCGTACAAGCAGATCGCCGAGCGACTCGGGCTCTCCCACCGGACGGTGCAGAACCACGTGCAGAACACGCTCGGCAAGCTTCAGCTGCACAACCGGGTCGAATTGACCCGGTACGCGATCGAGCGGGGCCTGGACGACTGACGGTCGATCAGGGGTGTGCCTCCGGCGGGCGGGTCTCGTGAATGGCCAGTTCCTCGGCGGTCGCCCCGCCACCGGCCGAGCCGGCGTCCCAGGCGATGTTGTCCGTCTCCTGGTCGGTGTGTGCGCCCTCGTCGGGTTCGACCAGCCGGCCGACCTGGTGGTCGGCGACGGTGCCGAGCTGGCCGTGGTCGTAGATCGACACCGGGGAGTGCGGGTCGGAGGTGGGGCCCGGGTCCATCACGTCGGCGTCCAGCTGGGCCTGCGCGGCGGCCTCGTCGCTGTCGGCCTCGGCGGCGATGTCCGGGTCGACCGGGCCGGCGAGGGGGTCGTCGGCCGGGCGCTCGTACTGCTCCCGCTGGAGCTTGTAGTCCAGCGACTCGCCGTCGAGCTGCTCCTCGGCCGTGTTGCCGTACCGGTCGACGGCCACCGGGGTGCGGTCGCCCGGAAGCTGGGCCGGCTCCGGCCCGTCCGCCTCACGGCCGGTCAGGACGTCGTCCTTCGCGGTGGAGTCGTCGTCGGCGGTGTCGGGCAGCCCCTCCGCCTCCGGGTCGGACACGGGGGTCGGGTAGTCGTCATCGCGCATGGCTGATCACTACCCACTGCGCTCCCCGGATTAACCGGGTCCGGCGGCCGGGATCGGGAGAAAAGGGAAGAAAAGTCGCCGTCAGGCCCGGAAGGCGGCCTCGTCGTCGGCGTACAGCACGCACCAGACGACCTTGCCGTCCGGCAAGGACGTGCTGCCCCAACGCCGGGCCACCGTGTCGATCAGCAGCAACCCCCGGCCGCCGGTCGAGGTGAGCGGGGCGAGGCCGGCGAAGGCCGGCTGCCGCGGCGAGTGATCCCGGACGGCCAGGTGCAGGGAGCTGTCCCGGGGGGCCACCCGGACGGTCATCGGCGTCCGGGCGTGCGCCACCACGTTGTTGACCATCTCGGTGACCGCGATGCAGGCCGGCTCGGCCAGATCGGGCACGCCCCACCGGGCGCAGCCGTCGGTGACCAGCGCCCGGGCCTCCCGGGCGGCGCCCACCGACGGGGCGAGGTCGACGTTCAGCACCGCGGCCATCGGCGCGTCGGCCAGGGCGGCCTGCGCCTCGTCCAGGGTCGCGCAGATCGGCGCGCCGCCCTCCCCGGCCCCGACCGGGTCGAGGACCAGCAGAGCGGAGGCGGGCCAGTCGGCCGCCTCGCGGCGCACGTCGTCGAAGACGGCGCGCGCGGCGGGGTCGACCACCCGTAGCCGGGAGAGATCGGCGATCACCGGACCGGGCCGCCCCCAGAGCCGGGCCAGCAGGGCATCCCGGACGGCGGAGACACCGGCCAGATCCAGCACACCGGTCAGCGTGACGACGGCGGAGGCTTCGTCCGTCTCCACCAGGCATCGCACGTCCGTCGGCATGATCGTCCCATTGTGCATGCCGGACCCGGGCCGCGCATCCGGCCGGTCGGTGCGGTTCATGACCGCTCCCGCGATCGTCTCGTCATCGCGGCCACGGTGCCGACCGCCGTGCCGGCCGCGGCCAGCCCGAACGCCGCCGTGATCCGGACCAGCTGCCGGCGCCGGCCGTGCCAGCCGCCGACCCGCTCGGCGTCCGCGTCGGCCCGGAACACGTTGCCGCTGCTGTCCAGCCGTACGCCCGGCCCGAACTGGGTCCGGTGGGCG
This sequence comes from Micromonospora globispora, assembly GCF_003857015.1. Taxonomy (GTDB): domain Bacteria; phylum Actinomycetota; class Actinomycetes; order Mycobacteriales; family Micromonosporaceae; genus Micromonospora; species Micromonospora globispora. The sequence goes on from NZ_QGGF01000466.1 coordinate 3,055, forward strand.
TACCAGCCCAGCGCCCGCTCGGCCAGTGCCGGCGCCAGCCGCCACTGCAGGCCCATCAGCCGCGCGGCGCCGCCCGCGTACGCCTCGCGGCGGGGCCGGCGCAGCAGCCGGACGATCGTGTCGGCGACCACCTCCGGCGGGTACACCGGCGGGGGTGGGGTCAGCTCGTGCCCGCTGTGGTTCGCCGCGTGCTGGAAGAACGGGGTGTCGATCGTGGCCGGCAGCACCGTGCAGATGGAGATGTTGTCCCGGCCGGTGACCCCCAGCTCCTGCCGGACCGTGTCGGCCAGCCCGCGGATGCCGTGCTTGGTCGCGTTGTACGCCGACTGGTACGGCATCGCCACCTCGGCCAGCACGGACGCGTTGTTGACCAGCACACCGCCGCCGGCCGCGGCCAGCCACGGCAGCGCGGCCTTCATCCCGTACGCCACGCCGAGCAGGTTCACCTCCACCACCCGGCGGAACTCCTCCACCGGGATCTCGTCGAAGAGGCCCACCGTGCCGACCGCGGCGTTGTTCACCCAGCCGTCGATCCGGCCGAACTCCTGCACCGTACGGGCGGCGAGCCCCACCACCGCCTCCGGATCGGTCACGTCGGTCGGTACCACCAGCGCCCGCCCACCCAGCTCCCGGCAGCGCCGGGCGACCCGCTGGAGGGCGTCCTCGCTCCGGGCCGCCAGCACCACGTCCGCTCCCCGGTGCGCCAGGGCGTACGCGGTCGCCGCACCGATGCCGCTGGAGGCCCCGGTGATCACGATCGCCGAGTCGTCGAGGGTGCGGGTGAGAGGCATTCTTCGCCGGTACCCCGGTCCCGGTGGGTCATGCGGGTGCAGTCGCCCGGATCACGGTTCGGCCCGGCCGGTTCCGGGCAGTTGTCGGGATGTCGACTCAGGGTCGCGTCCCGTCGGGGTGCGTCCCCACCGACCCCGCTCCGCCGGTCCGGTCCTGATCTGCCAGGTTTCGGCTCACCGGCGTCCGGTTAATGGGACCCTCTGACCGGAGGGACCCACCGCTCCAAAAGATCGCATGGAGGTGCACCATGCGCGTCGGCCTTGTGTGCGCGCACGCCGGCCCGTCCACCCAGGTCGAAGGCCCGACCATCGGCACGCACCAGCACATCGCGCGGGTCGCCGCGGAACTCGCCGAACGAGGCCATGACGTGCGGGTCTACGAGCGCCGGGACGACCCGGACCAGCCGGAGAGCGTCGAGGTCGAGGGCTACCGGCTGGAACGCGTCCCGGTTGGTCCGGCCCGGCCGATCCCCACCGTCGAGCTGGTGCCGTACGTGTCCGAGTTCGGGCGCTGGCTGGCCGAGCGCTGGTCCGGCGACTGGACCCCGGAGGTGGTGCACGGGCACTACTGGATCGGCGGCCTCGCCGCCGCCCACGCCGTACGCGAGACGGACATCCCGGTGGTGCAGACCTTCCACTCGCTCGGCGTGGAGCAGCTGCGCCACCTCGGCCAGCAGTACGACGGGCCGGGGGAGCGGATCCCGCTGGAGCGCGCGCTGACCCGGGCGGTGGACATCGCGGTGGCCCAGAACAACGACGAGGTCGACGAGCTGACCCGGATGGGCCTCCAGCGCACCTCGGTGGCGATGGTGCCGACCGGCGTCGACGTCGAGCAGTTCCACCCGGACGGCGAGGCGGCCCCCCGGGACCAGCGGGCCCGGATCCTCTCCGTCGGCGGGTTCTCGCCCGGCCACGGCCAGGAGGACCTGATCCGGGCGATGCGGCTGGTCGGCGACGCCGAGCTGGTGATCGCCGGCGGGCCGCCGGCCGAGCAGCTGGCCAACCACGCCGAGGCGCGGCGGCTGCGCGAGCTGGCCGAGCGCACCGGGGTGGCCGACCAGGTGAAGCTGGTGGGCGCGGTGCCGCACGACCAGATGGCCACCTGGTACCGCTCGGCGGACGTGGTCGCCTGCACCCCGCACTACTCGTCCGCCGGGCGGGTGTCGCTCGAGGCGATGGCCTGCGGCGTGCCGGTCGTCGGGTACGCGATGGGTGGCATCGCCGACGCGGTGGTCGACGAGGTCACCGGCAAGCTGGTGCCGCCGGGGGACGTCCGTACGCTCGGGGTGACCCTGCGCCGGCTGCTCGCCGACAATGCCGGGCGGTTCGCGTACGGGCACGCGGCGGTGGACCGGGTGCGGTGCAGCTACACCTGGGAGCGGACGGCGACCGCCCTGGAGCGCCTCTACGAGCGGGTGGTGCGCCGCCGCAAGCCGGTCGAGGCGGCCTGAGGGTCGATCAGCGGCGCGGGCGGGCGGCCGCGCCGGCGCCCACCATCCGGCGCTCCCGGTCCCGGGCCACGGCGTGGTGGTGCTGCGGTTCGGCGTACCGGGTGAGGCCGACCACCGCGACCAGCGTGATCAGGAAGCCGGCCCCGGCCAGCCACTCCCGTCCCGGCCAGATCTTGTCGTTGAGCAGCAGCAGGCCGACGATCGCCGCGGGCACTGCCCCGGCCGCGTCCATCGCCGCCACCGCGGCCGTCGTGGAGCCGCGCTGCATGGCCAGGCCGAGCAGCAGCTGCCCGACCAACGAGTGGGCGACGAGCAGGTAGAGCAGCGGATTCCGGACGAATGCCTCCGCCGAGTCCGCCGAGGCGAGCGGCCGGGCGGCCACCGCGGCGGCCGAGAAGGCCATCCCGGCGAGCGAGCCGAGCACCACCGATCCGGGCGCCCCGTGCAGCCGTACCGCGAAGAAGCCGAGCAGGGCTATCACGCCCAGCGCCGCCGCCAGCCCGATCAGACCGGCGGTGCCGAGTTGTCGGGACGGCGCCGGTCGGGCGGCCAGCACCAGCGCGGTGATGCCGCCGAAGAGCAGCGCGAGCAGCACCACCTCGGCGGCCGGCAGTCGCCACTTCAGCACCACCACCCCGAGCAGCGCGGTCACCCCGAGCCCGGCCGCCACGCTGGCCTGGACCAGGAAGAGCGGTAGGTCCCGGCGGGCCAGGAAGGCCAGCACGAAGCCGGTGACCTGGCAGAGCAGCCCGACCAGGTACGTCCGGTGGCCGGCCAGCCGCAGCAGCAGCCCCGGGTCGAAGGTGTGGTGCAGCGTGGTGCGGGCCGCGGCCACGGACTGGAGGAGGTTGGCGAAGCCGTACGCGACGATCATCGCCGCGAGGAAGCACCAACCGGAGGACACCACCTGGCGAGGATAGAGGTTACCGACGGGTCAGTGCTCGGCCGGCCGCCCGAGCCGGCCCAGGATGTCGGCGTGGAGCAGTCCGTTGGTGGCCACCGCGCTGTTCTCGCCGCCGGCCGGCGCCGGACGCCCGGCCAGGTCGGTCACCGTGCCGCCGGCCTCGGTGACGATCGGCACCAGGGCGGCGATGTCCCAGAGCGACAGCTCCGGCTCGACCATCACGTCCAGCGCCCCCTCGGCCAGCAGCATGTAGCCGTAGAAGTCGCCGTACGCCCGGCTGCGCCAGGCGTCCCGCATGAGCTGGAGGATCGGCTCCAGCCGCCCGGCGGACTCCCAGCCGGTCAGCGACGAGTAGCAGACGCTGGCGTCGACGAGGTCCTTGACGCCGGAGACCCGGATCGGGGTCCCGGACGCCAGGTCGGTACCGGCGTACGCTCCCGCGCCCCGGGAGGCCCACCAGCGCCGGCCCAGCGCCGGGGCGGAGACCAGGCCGAGGACCGGCCGGTCCCCCTCCAGCAGGGCGATCAGGGTGGCCCAGACCGGCACCCCACGGACGAAGTTCTTGGTTCCGTCGATCGGGTCGATCACCCAGCGTCGTCCGTCCGGGCCGGCCGCGGGCTGCTCGCCGTACTCCTCGCCGAGCAGGCCGTCGCCCGGCCGGTGCTCGGCCAGCAGGGCGCGGATCTCCTGTTCGACCGCGGTGTCCGCGTCGGAGACCGGGGTCAGGTCCGGCTTCGACTCGACCCGCAGGTCCAGGGCCCGGAACCGGGCCGTGGAGACGGCGTCGGCCCGGTCGGCGAGCAGGTGGGCGAGGGCGAGGTCGTCGGCGTACCCGGTCATGCCGAAAACGGTAGTCGCGCGGCGGTCAGGACCCGGCGAGCGGGTCGCCCGGATTCCGCTGCTCGGGCTCGGCGCGGCCGTCGCCCTCGCCGGCCCGGGAGGCCAGCAGCCGACGGTACGACGCCAGCCGGCGCGCATCGGCCTTGCCGGCGGCCACCCAGGCGTCCAGCGCGCAGTCCGCCTCGTCGGCGGTGTGCTGGCAGTTGGCCGGGCAGTCCACCGTGCCCTCCACCAGGTCGGGGAAGCCGTGCAGCAGGCTCTCCGCCGAGACGTGCGCCAGGCCGAAGCTGCGTACCCCGGGGGTGTCGATGATCCAGCCCGGGTCGCCGTCGGCGCCGGGCGCGGGCGGCAGCCGCAGCGCCACCGCGCTGGTCGAGGTGTGCCGGCCCCGGCCGATCGCGCTGACCGTGCCGACTGCCCGCTCGGCCTCCGGGACGAGCCGGTTGACCAGCGTCGACTTGCCCACCCCGGAGTGCCCCACCATGACCGAGATCCGCCCGGCGAGCAGGGCGCGCAGCGCGTCCAGCTCGGAATCCGGCTGGATCAGCACGTACGGCAGCTCCAGCTCGGTGTAGTAGTCGAGCACCGCCTCCGGACCCGCCAGGTCGGCCTTGGTCAGGCAGAGCAGCGGCTCGATGTCGGCGTCGTACGCGGCCACCAGGCAGCGGTCGATGAACCCGGTACGCGGCGGCGGGTCGGCCAGCGCGCTGACGATCACGAGCTGGTCGGCGTTGGCCACCACGACCCGCTCCAGCCGCCCCTCGGCGGTGGTCGCGTCGTCCTCCGCGGTGCGCCGCAGCACCGAGCTGCGCTCCGCGATCCGGACGATGCGGGCCAGCGCTCCGGGTGCGCCGGAGGTGTCCCCGACCAGGGCGACCCGGTCGCCCACCACCACCGACTTGCGGCCCAGCTCGCGGGCCCGCATCGCGGTGATGGTCGGGGCGTCCGGCCCGGAGTCGGGCAGCACACAGGTGTACCGGCCGCGGTCGACGGCGATCACGAAGGCGTCGACCGCGTTCTCGTGCCGGGGGCGGGTGCGCGTACGCGGGCGCGAGGACTTCCCGGGTCGGACCCGTACGTCGTCCTCGTCGTACTCCCGCCGTCTGGTCGCCAGGACCCGGCCCCCTGTCGCGTCAGCTCTTTCCGGTCACCATCGCTGACCATAGTGCCGGAAACTCGGGCATGGTCTTGGAGGTGCACGCCACGTCGTCCACCTCGATCCCGGGGACGGCCAGCCCGGCCACCGCCGCGGCGTGCACCATCCGGTGGTCGGCGTACGTCCGGAAGGTCCCGCCGCGCAGCGGGCGGGGGCGGATCTCCAGCCCGTCGGCGGACTCGGTGATGTCCGCGCCGAGCGCGGTGAACTCCCGGGCCAGCGCGGCGATCCGGTCGGTCTCGTGCCCGCGGATGTGCCCGATGCCGGTCAGCCGGGACGGCGAGTCGGCGAGCATGGCCAGCGCGGCCAGCGCCGGGGTCAGCTCGCTGACGTCGGAGAGGTCGGCGTCCAGGCCGTGCACCGCGCCGGTGCCGCGGACGGTCAGCCCCGCGGTGGTCAGGATCACCTCGCCGCCCATCCGGTGCAGCAGGGTGCGGAGCTGCTCGACCGGCTGCATGCTGCTGCGCGGCCAGCCCTGCAGGGTGACCTCGCCGCCGGTCACCAGCGCGGCGGCGAAGAACGGCACCGCACCGGAGAGGTCCGGCTCGATCTCCCAGCCCCGCCCGCTCAGCGGACCGGGCTCGACCGTCCACACGTCCGGGGTGGTGTCGTCGACCGCCGCTCCGGCGGCCCGGAGCATCTGTACGGTCATCCGCAGGTGCGGCGCGGAGGGGACCGGCGGCCCTTGGTGGCGGACCACCACGCCCCGGTCGAAGCGGGGCGCGGCCAGCAGCAGACCGGAGACGAGCTGGCTGGAGGCGGAGGCGTCGATGACCACCTCGCCGCCGGTGACCCGGCCGGTGCCGAGGACGACCAGCGGCAGGCTGCCGGTGGCGGGCGCGTCGATGCGGACGCCGAGGGAGCGAAGCGCGCCGATCAGCGGGCCGAGCGGGCGGACGCGGGCCTGCGGGTCGCCGTCGAAGGTGACCCGCCCCGTGGCCAGGCCGGCCACCGGCGGTACGAAGCGCATCACGGTGCCGGCCAGGCCGACGTCGACGTGGGCGGGGCCGACCAGCGAGTGCGGGCGGACCAGCCAGCGCTCGTCGTCGGAGATCGACATGTGCGCGCCCATCGCCCGCAGCCCGCCGGCCATCAGCTCGGTGTCCCGCGCCCGCAGCGGCCGGAACAGCGTCGACGGGCCGCTGGCCAGCGCGCTGAGCACCAGGGCCCGGGCGGTCATCGACTTGGAGCCGGGCAGGCGCAGCGTGGCGCCGACCGGGTCACTGGCGGTCGGTGCGGTCCACGGCTGCGGCGGCCGGGTCGCGGTCAGATTCCCCACGGTCACATTCTGCCAACTTCGCGGGCCGGTGGAACCGGCCGGCGAGCCGACTCCCGGCTGGCGGGACAGCCGGGAATCCATCGGCGGGTTAGCGTGTGCGCCATGTGCGGGAGGTACGCGACGACCCGGAGCGCGGGCGACCTGAGCGCGCTGTTCGAGTCGTACGACGAGACCGGCGGCGCGGTCGGCCCGGACTACAACGTCGCCCCGACCGATCCGGTGCCGCTGGTCCGGCTGGCCGCCGAGGGGCACCGGGTGCTCTCCGCCGGCCGCTGGGGGCTGGTGCCGCACTGGTCCCGCACCGCTGCCGGGGCGGCCCGCATGATCAATGCGCGGGCCGAGACGATCGCCACCAGCCGGGCCTACGGGCCGTCCTTCGCCCGCCGCCGCTGCCTCGTCCCCGCCGACGGCTGGTACGAGTGGGTTCGTGAGCCGGGCGGTCGCCGGCAGCCCTACTACATGACACCGACGGACGGCTCTGTGCTCGCCTTCGCCGGGATCTGGTCGGTGTGGGAGTCCGCCGGTACTCCGCTGCTCACCGTCAGCGTGCTGACCACGGCGGCCGTCGGCGAGCTGGCCGAGGTGCACGACCGGATGCCGCTGTTGCTGCCCCGGGACCGCTGGGCGCCGTGGCTGGCCCCGACCGAGGAGCCGGCGGCGCTGCTCGCCCCGCCGCCCGCCGAGTGGCTCGCGGGCCTGGAGGTCCGCCCGGTCTCCTCGGCGGTGGGCGACGTCCGTAACGACGGTCCCGGGCTGACCGTCCGGGTGCCGACGGCCCGCCGGGACGAGGTCACCGAAATGACGCTGTTCTGATCACTGTCGGCACATTGTCGTGTGCTGATTTGCGGGGTTGCGCCTGAATCGTCGCCCGGCCGTTTAGCCATCTTTACGGCAGAGTCTTGTCCCCGTGTGACGAAGTGCGATAGAACACAGCGCCGGCGGTGGGCGTCGATTCGCACGGGGCGGACACCCATCGATCCTCGCGATCTTTGCCGGTCCCACGGGGGAGGTGGGTGTATTGACACGGGCACGCATGCCCCGCCCGCATGAGGTGGCTGCCGCACGACGAGATCCGCGCCTGTTGCGGGCGTTGCGGGAGCGGCGCCAGGACGACGCGTGGCGAACCAGAGGAACCTGCCAGAGTGTGGACCCGGAAACGTTCTTTCCGGCACCCAACGAACCGGCCGACGCGGCCGTCGCGCTCTGTCGCAGTTGTGATGTCCAGGGATCCTGCCTGGCCTGGGCGCTGGAGGTGGGCGACTGCCACGGCGTCTGGGGCGGCACCACGCCGCGCGAGCGGCGGGCGATGCTCGTCGCCTGGCGCAGCGAGGTGCAGCCGGATCCGGACGCGGTCGACGAGGCCGGTCCGCCGGTCCGGGACCGCCTGCTCACGCTGGTACCGCTGAGCTGATCACCCGGAGGTGAGCCGTCGCCGCCCGCGATCCCGACCGGACGCGGGCGGCGACGGCGTTTCCGGGGCCGGTCCTCGTGGCGGCGCCGGGGCTGGGCGCACCCGCGCGCAGAATGAGCCGGTGCGGCACAGCGACGAGATCGACACGCCCCGCGGACCGGCCCGGATCGACACCGACCTGCCGGCCGGACCGGCCTCGACCCTGCTCGTGGTCGGGCACGGCGCGGGCGGTGGGGTGGACGCGCCGGACCTGCTCGCGGTCCGCGACGCGGTGGTCGACGCCGGGGCGGGGGTGGTCCGGGTGACCCAGCCCTAC
>NZ_QGGF01000476.1 GCF_003857015.1 Micromonospora globispora
TCCTCGGGTTGGGGTACCCCGGAGCAGATCACCGACCCCGAGTACTCGACCATGGCCTTCCAGAAGGGTCTGAAGCAGGTCGACGGGTGGCAGGACATGCCCCTGACGCAGGCCGCGCAGACGGTGCAGGTGTCGGCCTACCCGGACGCCTACGCCCAGTGGGAACAGCAGGCCGCCGACCTCGTCGCCCAGCACTGGAACAGCTGACCCAACCGAACACCGTGAACCGACCACTGGCCGGCACCCTCACCAGGGTGCCGGCCAGCGGCGTATCGAGCGACGAAAGAGGGCAGCGCCTCAGGTGGCGGTGATCGTGCCGGTCAGCAGCAGCGAGAGCACCAGGGCGCCGAGGGCCACCCGGTAGAGCACGAACAGGTACAGGGTGTGGTGGGCGACGTAGCGCAGCAGCCAGGCGATGGCCGCGTACCCGATGACGAAGGCGATCAGCGTGGCAACCACCATCTGCGCCCCGCTCGGCGCCGCGGTGCCCGGGGCCGCCGGTTTGAAGACGTCGCCGAGGCTGAACACCCCGGACATCACCACCGCCGGAATGGCCAGCAGGAACGAGTACCGGGCCGCCGTCTCCCGGGTGAGGTTGAGCAGCAGGCCGGCGGTGAGCGTACCGCCGGACCGGGAGACGCCGGGGATCAGCGCCATCGCCTGGGCGAAGCCCATCACGACGCCGTCCCGCATCCGGAAGTTCTCCAGGGTGCGGGTCTGCCGACCCCAGTACTCGGCGAAGGCCAGCACGAAGGCGAAGCCGATCAGCGTGGCGGAGACCAGCCAGAGGTTCCGGGCGACGGTCTGGATCTGGTCCTTGAACAGGAAGCCGAACACGCCGATCGGGATCGAGCCGACGATCACGTACCAGCCCATGCGGTAGTCGAGGCTGGCCCGGACCGAGTGGTCGACCAGCCCGAGCACCCAGGTACGGAGGATCCGCCAGATGTCCTTGGCGAAGTAGATGAGGACGGCGGCCTCGGTGCCGAGTTGGGTCACCGCGGTGAACGACGCCCCGGCGTCCCGGCCGAAGAAGATCGCCGAGGTGATCCGCAGGTGCGCGGACGAGGAGATCGGGAGGAATTCCGTGAGCCCCTGGACGATGCCCAGGACGATGGCCTCGACCCAGGTCACTCGCCGACTCCGGAGAGGTCGAGCGCCTCGGCGACGGTCCGCAGCGTCTGCACGCCGCTGTCCCGGTCGGCGGCGAAGAGGCTCACCGACAGCGTGGTGACGCCGGCGGTGGCGTAGTCCCGCATCCGCTCCGCGATGCGCTCCTTCGGGCCGAGCAGCGAGGTGCGGTCGATGAACTCCATCGGCACCGCGGCCGCCGCGTCGCGCTGCCGCTTGGCCAGGTAGAGGTCCTGCACCTCGCGGGCGGCGTCGCCGTAGCCCATCCGGGTGGCGAGCTGGTTGTAGAAGTTCTGCTGCCGGCTGCCCATGCCGCCGACGTAGAGGGCGGCGTACCAGCGGACCAGCTCGGCGCAGGAGGCGATGTCGTCGCCGACCACCACCGGGACGGAGGGCACCACGTCGAAGCCGGCCAGCTCCTTGCCGACCTTGGCCCGACCGGCCCGCACGGAGGCGAGCTGCTCCTCGGCGAACTCGGGGGCGTAGAAGACGGCCAGCCAGCCGTCGGCGATCTCGCCGGCCAGCTCCAGGTTCTTCGGGCCCACCGCGGCCAGGTAGATCGGGATGTGCTCGCGCGGCGGGTGGAAGCCCAACCGCAGCGCCTTGCCGGGCCCGTCGGGCAGCGGCAGGGTGTAGTGCTCGCCGGCGTACGCGACCTCCTTGCGGGTGATCGCCAGCTTGACGATGTCGACGTACTCCCGGGTCCGGGCCAGGGGCTTGGCGAAGCGGACGCCGTGCCAGCCCTCAGACACCTGCGGGCCGGAGACGCCGAGGCCGAGCCGGAACCGGCCGCCGGAGAGGGCGTCGATGGTGGCGGCCGTCATGGCGGTCATCGCCGGGGTGCGCGCCGGGATCTGCATCACCGCGCTGCCCACGTCGATCCGCTCGGTCTGGCCGGCCATCCAGGCCAACATGCTGGGCGAGTCGGAGCCGTATGCCTCCGCCGCCCACACCACCGAGTAGCCGAGCCGGTCCGCCTCCTGGGCCAGAGCCAGGTGGTCTGCCGGCGTACTCCACGCCGTCTGGTATCCGAGGCTGAGCCCGAGTCGCACTGGTCCTCCCACCGTCCGCACCACAGGTCGCATCAGGTTACGCAATGCGGCTGGGAGCCGTGATCACCGGCTCACCACGATCGCGTCACATCGACCGGGAGGCCGAGCAGGAACTTGACGGAGGCGAGGATATCCGTGACGCCAGGTTCGAAATAAGGTTCACCCATGCAACAGCGACCGCTCGGCCGAAGCGGGCTGGCGGTTTCGCGGCTCGCCCTCGGCACCATGACCTGGGGACGGGACACCGACGCCGACGACGCGGCCGCCCAGCTGAAGAGCTACCTCGACGCGGGCGGCAACCTGGTCGACACCGCCGACGTGTACGCCGACGGCGACGCCGAGTCGGTGATCGGCTCCCTGCTGGGCGGTCTGGTCCCCCGCGACGAGCTGCTCATCGCCACCAAGGCGGGGCTGCGGCCGGGCAGCGGCCGCCGTCGGGACAACTCCCGCGGGCACCTGCTGCGCACCCTGGACGCGTCGCTGCGCCGGCTCGGCACCGACTACGTCGACCTCTGGCAGGTGCACGGTTACGACCCGGACACCCCATTCGAGGAGACCCTCTCCGCGCTCGACCACGCGGTGTCCAGCGGCAAGGCCCGGTACGTCGGGGTGTCGAACTTCTCCGGCTGGCAGACCGCCCGGGCCGCCGCCTGGCAGGCCGCCTGGCCGGGCCGGGCCCCGGTGGTCGCCGCGCAGGTGGAGTACTCGCTGCTGGAGCGGGGCGTCGAGCGCGAGGTGCTGCCCGCCTGCGAGGCGCTCGGCCTGGGCGTGCTGCCCTGGTCGCCGCTGGGTCGGGGGGTGCTCACCGGTAAGTACCGGCACGGCCGGCCGGCGGACTCCCGCGCCGCCTCCCCGCACTTCGAGCGGTTCGTCGCCACCTACCTGGAGCCGCGCTGCTCCAGTATCGTGGAGGCGGTCGCCACCGCCGCCGGCGGCCTGGGCGTGTCCCCCCTGGAGGTGGCGCTGGCGTGGGTCCGGGACCGGCCGGGGGTGACCGCCCCGATCCTGGGCGCCCGCACCGTCGGTCAGCTCCTCGGCGCGCTGCAGGTGGAGCGGATCACGCTGCCGGACGAGATCGTCACCGCCCTGGACGACGTCTCGGCGGTGCCGGTCGGCTACCCGGAACGGGACGGCTGAGCGGGGCGGGCGACGGGTACGGTCCGGACGCGACGCGGCTCACCGTCGGGGGGTGGCGCAGGGCCGCCGGGCTGGGCAGCATGGATGCATGGACTACGAATACGCGCCGCTGCGGTTGCCGCCGAACGTCGACCGGGTGACCGCCGCGGCGCAGCTGGCGATCCAGGCGGAGTTCTCCGGATGGGAGTTGGCCCGGGTGCGGCTGTTCCGGGACGGTACGCGGCAGGTGATGTTGCGCCGTCGGCGGATCAACCAGCCGCAGCCGGGTCTGTCGTACTGAGGGCGGCGTCAGCCGTACCCGGAAAGCGGGCGCGCGCCCCCGGGGCCCGGACCGTACGGTCGGGCCCCGGGGGTGTCACCGCCTAGTGGGCGTGGTCGTGTTCCTCGTCCATCTCCAGGAACGGGTGCTCGTCGAGCCGGCCGACCAGCCGGTCGTCGGCGGCCGGCTGGAAGGGGCCGACCGGGTCGTCGTCGTCGAACGACTCCAGGTCGACGGGGGTGCCGACCTCGCTGACCATGACCACGCCGTCGAGCGGTTCGAGCTCGGGAACGTCCAGCGCGCTGAGCGAGCCGTCGCCGCTCTGCAGCAGCTCCAGCACGGCCTCGCCGACCCCCTCGACCGACGCCGGCTCCTCCTCCTCCGGGGTGCCCTCGCGGCGGGCCGCCTCAGCGGCGCGGATCAGGGCGGCGACGCTGGGCACCCGGTAGTCCCGGCGCTGCCGCACCGAGATCACCCGCGGGTGCGGGTCGGTCGCCTCGACGCCCTCGACGCCGCCGAAGCGCTCGTCGGCCTCGTTCGGGTCGATCGCCTGCACGTCCCACGGGGTCACCTCCCCGTACACGTCGAGCAGCTGCTCGTCGTACTCGTAGGAGGCGTTGTTCAACGCGACGTACGCCTGCCAGACGTCGTCGTCGTCGATCCGCCCCTGGGCGGCGCGGACGGCGGCCAGGTGGGCGCGGGCCGCGTCGATCACCCGCTCGAGGGCGGCGTCCAGCTCATCGTGCCGGTCGGTCATGTGAGGCAGTCCCTTCGCGATGGGGGAGGATCCGCGTCGGCGGTGACGCCGTGGACACGGTTAGCAACTGCGGAGAAACCGGTCAAGAACCCGCACGCCGAACTGTAGCCCGTCCACCGGGACCCGCTCGTCGATGCCATGGAACAGGCCGGAGAAATTGAGGTCGGCGGGCAGCCGCAGCGGGGCGAACCCGAAGCAGCGGATGCCGAGCTGGGAGAAGGCCTTCGCGTCGGTGCCGCCGGAGAGCATGTACGGCACCGGCCGGGCACCCGGGTCCTCCGCGCGCAGCGCCGCCGACATCGCGGCCACCAGGTCGCCGTCGAAGGTGGTCTCCAGCGCGGGCTGCCGCTGGATGTACTCGATGTCGATGTCCGGGCCGATCAGCTCGCGGAGCTGCGCCTCCAGCATCTCGGACTGGCCGGGCAGGCTGCGACAGTCGATGGTGGCGGTGGCCCGGCCCGGGATGACGTTGTCCTTGTAGCCGGCGGCCAGCCGGGTCGGGTTTGCGGTGCTACGGATGGTCGCGCCGATGATGTTGGCGATCGGGCCGAGCTTGGCGATGGCGGTCTCCGGGTCGTCCGGGTCCACGTCCACGCCGAGCACCTCGGCGACCTCCTCGAGGAAGGCCTTCACGGTCGCGGTGACGGTCACCGGGAAGCGGTGCCGGCCGATTCGGGCGACCGCCTCGGCCAGCGCGGTGACCGCGTTGTCGTCGTGGATGAACGACCCGTGTCCGGGGCGGCCCTTGGCGTGCAGCCGTAGCCAGTCGATCCCCTTCTCGGCGGTCTCGATGAGGTAGAGCCGCTGCTGCTCGTTGACCGAGTAGGAGAAGCCACCCACCTCGCCGATCGCCTCGGTGCAGCCGTCGAAGAGGCCGCGGTGCCGCTGCGCCAGGAAGTGCGCGCCGTAGTCGCTGCCCGCCTCCTCGTCGGCGGTGAAGGCGAGGACGATGTCTCGGGGCGGTCGGACCCCGGTGCGCTGCCAGCCGCGGACGACGGCCAGCACCATGGCGTCGAAGTCCTTCATGTCGATCGCGCCGCGGCCCCACAGGTAGCCGTCGCGGATCTCGCCGGAGAACGGATGCACCGACCACTCGTCCGGGTCGGCGGGGACCACGTCGAGGTGGCCGTGGACCAGCAGCGCGTCGCGGCCCGGGTCGGTGCCGGGGATCCGGGCGACCAGGTTCGCCCGCCCGGGCGCGGACTCGTGGATCTCCGCGTCGACGCCCACCTCGGCGAGCTTCGCCGCGACGTACTCCGCGGCGCGGCGTTCCCCGACGCTGGTGTCGTTGTCCCCGGTGTTGGTGGTGTCGATGCGCAGCAGGTCGCGGCAGAGGTCGACGACCTCGTCGGTCGGGTCCGGTCGGGCGGAGGCGGCGTCGCTCGTCATCGCTTCTTCATACCAGTCGGGGCTGGTGCCGCGTTCGCCCCGCCCGCCCGGGCACGCGCCGCGGTTTCGCGCGCGGAGCAGCCGGGTACCGCCGCTGGCGTCCGAGCACCGCCCAGCGGAGCGCGACCCCGGCCCCCACCGGGCGCGCCGGCACCCCGTCGAGGAGGTCACCGATGACCGTCCCCCTGCCCCCGCTGCCGCCCGCGGCCGACGACGCGTACCGGCCGGGTGGCCGGAGCCTGGCCGAGATCGTCGACCGGGAGCACCGGCAACTGCTCGGTCTGGTCGAGCAGGTCACCGACTCCGACCTGGCGGCGGAACGCCGCCGCGAGGTGGTGGAGGTGCTCACCGCCGCGGTGTCCCGGCACCTCTCCGCCGAGGAGCAGTACCTCTTCCCCGCCGCCCGGGCCGCGGTGCCGCAGAACGCCGAGCTGGTGGACCGGGAGATCGACGCGGACCGCGCGCTGCTCACCGCCCTGAAGGGACTGTCCGATCCGGAGGATCGGGCGCTGACGGAGGTGGCCGACCGGGTACGCCGGCACATCAGCCGGGTCACCGCACTGGTGACGCCGCTGCGCGAGGTGGCCACCGACGCCGAGCTGATCCGGCTGGGCAACCGGTGGGAGATCGCCGAGGAGGCCGCCCCGACCCGGCCGCACCCCGGCACTCCGGCCACCCCGCCGTGGAACAAGATCGTCGAGCCGGCGGTCGGCGTGGTGGACAAGCTGCGCGACGCGGTGACCGGGCGCCGGACCCACCTGTCCGACCTGGGGCGGCAGCCGAAGGCCTGACCTCCCGGAGCTTCGGGGAAGGCCGATGCGGTTCAGCCCTTCCGCATACCTCTCGGTGGTCCTACCGTCACCGTATGAATCTGGAGCTGCGACACCTGCGGGTGGTGTGCGCGATCGCGGAGACGGGGAGCGTCACCAAGGCGGCCTCCACGCTCGGCCTGGCCCAGCCGGCCCTGACCGCCCAGCTCCAGCGCATCGAGCGCGCCCTGGGCGGCCCACTCTTCGAGCGCGACCGTCGGGGTGCCCGCCCGACCGCCCTGGGGGAGCTGGTGCTGGATCGGGCCAGGGTGCTGCTGCCGGCGATGAAGGGGCTGCAGGACGAGGCGGCGCGGCTCGCCGGGGCGGGCGACCCGCTGAGCCGGTACCGGTTCGGCGGCGTGAACAGCCCGATCCTCGGCCGGCTGGTGCACCGGCTCGCGGCCGAGCAGCCCGAGGTGCAGATCAGCACGTACGCCTCCTGGTCGGGGGACGAGCTGGCCCAACTGGTGGCCGCCGGGCGGCTCGACTTCGCGCTCACCGGCGTCTGCGGGGACGCGGCGCCGTCGGCCGAGTTCGGGCTGAGCTGGCGGGAGGTCGCCGTCGACCCGGTGTTCGTGCTGCTGCCGCAGACCCATCCGATGGCCGACCGGGACGAGGTGCGCCTGGCCGACCTGCGGCGGGAGCAGTGGGTGGCCGCGCCCGGGGACGGCTGCTTCGGCGACTGTTTCGCCGCCGCCTGCGCCCGGGCCGGCTTCACCCCGCGCAAGGTGTACGAGACCGACGTGCGGGGCTGCGTCGACCTGGTCGACGCGGGGGAGGCGGTGGCGCTCTGCCAGGCCACCTTCCGCCCGGTCGCCGGGCTGGTCACCCGACGGCTGGCCGGGATCCCGCTGCGCTGGCGGCTGCTGCTCGGCTGGCATCCGGACGCCCCGACCGCCCGGGTCGCCGAGACGGTGCTGGAGACGGCGATGGCGGCGTACACCGACTCGCTGGCCCCGCACCCGGACTATCTGGCCTGGCTGCTCCGCCATCCCGACTTCGGCGTCCAGCCGTCGACGGCCGGCGGGGTGCGAACCGCGTGACGACGGGTATCAGCCCCTCATGACCGATCTCTACCCCGCCGCCGACCAGCGGGAGCTGCTGCGTCAGGCGGCCGCCATGCACACCGCCGCGTCCCAGGACGTCGAGACCTTCCTGCGCCGCCTGCCGGAGGTGCCCGACCCGACCGACATCACCGAGTACGCCAACCTGCTCAGCCGGGAGGAACGGGCCCGCGCCGACCGGCAGGCCGCCGCCGACGCCGCAGGCCTGCAACTGCCGAGCATGGAGTCGGAGTAACGCCACCGCGACGGCACCCGGGCGATCCCGGGTGCCGTCGTGTGCTGTCGGCTCAGCGTTCGATCAGCACGTCGTGGCCGAGGTCGAGCAGCGAGTGCCGCCACTCGTTGTCCGTGTTTCCCCCGCTCGGTCTGGCGTCGATGAGGGACTGGATCCGGTCGATGGCTTCCTGCATCACCTCGATGTCCTGCCGGGTCAGGTCCACCTTGCGCTTGGTCAGCACCCGCAGGATGTGCCGGCCGGGTTCGGGCAGGCCCATGTCGGGGCCGGGACTGAACGTCTCCTCCCCCGAGCCCCGGGTCAGCAGCCACTGGCGCAGCTGCTCGGAGGGGACGTTCACCAGGGCGTGGAAGTCGTCCCAGATCACGTCGACCTCGGGGTCGACTCGTGCCTCCCGTACCATCACGCCTCCTCTTCGGGTGGCCCGGCCGGCGCCGGCTCACCGTCGTCGGTCTGCTGCTTCACGCCCTCCGGCGGCACCTTGACCCGGGACGGATTCGCCGTGGGTGGGGTCACGATCGGTTCGCTCCGTTCGGTGTCCTCCCGGGTCTCCTCCGGTTCGGTCATGTCCGCCCTCCGGTTCAACGGGGATGGGACGTGGTGGCCGCGGTGTACCCGCGGTCACCGGCGGTCACCTCGAAGGCGAGCTGTCCGTCCCGCGCGTCGACGATGACCTTCTGCCCGGGCGAGATCTCGTTCTCCAGCAGCATCCGGGAGAGCCGGTTGTCGACCTCCCGCTGGATCACCCGGCGCAGTGGTCGGGCACCGAACTCCGGCTGGTAGCCGTGCTCGGCGAGCCAGTCGATGCCGGCGGTGGTGAACTCCACCTGGACGTCCTGGGCGTGCAGCCGTCGCTTGGTCTCCTCCAGCATCAGCTCGGTGATCTGCCGCAGCTGCTCGGCCTCGAGCCGCTGGAAGATGATGATCTCGTCGATCCGGTTGAGGAACTCCGGTCGGAAGT
Source organism: Micromonospora globispora (assembly GCF_003857015.1). Taxonomy (GTDB): domain Bacteria; phylum Actinomycetota; class Actinomycetes; order Mycobacteriales; family Micromonosporaceae; genus Micromonospora; species Micromonospora globispora. The sequence goes on from NZ_QGGF01000476.1 coordinate 8,795, forward strand.
TCTCCTGCAGCCGCCGCATCAGCCGCTCCCGCAGCTCACTGGCCTCCCGCCCGGCTCCCGGCTCCCCGGCGGTCTCGAAACCGATCGCCCGCTGGGTGCCGGTGATGAGCTCCGAGCCCAGGTTGCTCGTCATGATCAGTACGGTGTTCTTGAAGTTCACCGTCCGGCCCTGGCTGTCGGTGAGCCGGCCGTCGTCGAGCACCTGGAGCAGGATGTTGAACACGTCCGGGTGGGCCTTCTCGATCTCGTCGAGCAGCACCACCGCGTACGGGCGGCGGCGGACCGCCTCGGTGAGCTGGCCGGCCTCCTCGTAGCCGACGTAACCGGGCGGGGCGCCGACCAGCCGGCTGACCGTGTGCCGTTCCTGGAACTCGCTCATGTCCAGTCGGACCATCCGGTCGGACTCGCCGAAGAGGGCCTCGGCCAGGGCCCGGGCCAGCTCGGTCTTGCCGACACCGGTGGGGCCGAGGAAGAGGAAGCTGCCCATCGGCCGGTTCGGGTCGGCCAGCCCGGTACGGGAGCGACGTACCGCCTCCGACACGGCGCTGACCGCCTCGTTCTGCCCCACCACGCGCTCGTGCAGGTAGCCCTCCAGCCGCAGCAGCCGGTCCCGCTCCTCCTCGGTGAGCTGGTTGATCGGGATGCCGGTGGCCCGGGAGACCACCTCGGCGATCTCCTTTGGGCCGACCGAGGGCACGTGGTTGGTGCCCTCGTCGCCGCGGGCGCGGCGGATCTGCTCCTCCAGCTCGCCGATCCGGTCCCGCAACGTGGAGGCCCGCTCGTACTGCTCGGAGGCGACGGCCTGCTCCTTGTCCCGGCGTACCTCGTCGAGCTGCTGCTCCAGGTCCCGCACGTCGGCGGCGGGCGTGCGGGTGCGCAACCGGATCCGGGCGCCGGCCTGGTCGATCAGGTCGATCGCCTTGTCCGGCAGGTATCGGTCGGTGACGTACCGGTCGGAGAGCTCGGCCGCGGCCACCAGCGCCTCGTCGGTGAAGCGGACCTGGTGGTGCGCCTCGTACCGGTCGCGCAGGCCGCGCAGGATCGCGACGGTGTCCTCGACGCTCGGCTCCGGGACGAAGACCGGCTGGAAGCGGCGGGCCAGCGCCGCGTCCTTCTCGATGCTGCGCCGGTACTCGTCCAACGTGGTCGCGCCGATCACCCGCAGTTCGCCCCGAGCCAGCGCGGGCTTGAGCATGTTGGACGCGTCCATGCCGCCCTCGCTGCCGGCGCCGCCCGCGCCGACCAGGGTGTGGATCTCGTCCAGGAAGACGATCAGCTCGTCCTTGTGCGACCGGATTTCGTCGATCACCTTCTTCAGCCGTTCCTCGAAGTCGCCGCGGTAGCGGGTGCCGGCGACCAGCCCGGGCAGGTCGAGCTGCACCACCCGCTTGCCGAGCAGGGTCTGCGGCACGTCGCCGTCGCAGATCCGCTCGGCCAGCCCCTCGACGATGGCGGTCTTGCCGACGCCCGCCTCGCCGATCAGCACCGGGTTGTTCTTGGTCCGGCGGGACAGGATCTCGACCGCCTGCTCGATCTCGTCGGCCCGCCCGATGACCGGGTCGATCTGGTCGGCGCGGGCCAGGTCGGTGAGGTCCTGGCCGTACTTGTCGAGCGTGGGTGTGCCGCGGTCCGGCTTGGGACCGCCCGTACCGCGTTCGGCGCTGGCCGCCTGGAGCGACTCCGGCTGGATCCGGCCGGCGGCGAGCATCCGGCCGGCCGGCGACTCCGGGTTGAGCGGCAGGGCCATCAGGATGTGCTCGGGGCCGATGTAGTTGGCGCCCATCGCCCGGGAGAGCTGGTGGGCGTCGAGCAACGCCCGCTTGGCCGCCGGGGTGAGCGAGAGGTTGGGGGGCACCTCACCCCGGGGCGCGCCGTCGCCGCGTCCGCCGAGGGCGTTGACCAGGGCGTCCGGGTCGGCGCCCGCGCGGCGTACCAGGTCACGCAGCGGTTCGCGCTGCAGCGCCGCCCAGAGCAGGTGGTCGGTGTCCAGGTCGTTGCTGTGCTTCTGGGCCGCCCGGCGGGCCGCGTCGGCGAGCATCTCGCGCGCGTCGGCCGTCATCAGCCGGGTGATGTCGACCCGGTGCGCCGGCCGGCGTCCCGCCTCACCCCGGCCGAAGTACCGGGCCAGGAATTCGTCCCACGGGTCCGAGCCGAAGTCACCAGGTCCCATCATCTCTGTCCTCCGCAGTCGGGCGCGGCACGGTCGGCGGTGGCTACCCGGCGCTCGGCGCGACAAACGCCCGCGGGTGGCAGGCTGGGCGGATGGAGACCAGGCCGCTGCTTATCGTCGACGGGGCGAACGTGGTCGGCTCGCGGCCGGACGGCTGGTGGCGGGACCGGCCCGGCGCCGCCGCCCGGCTGCGGGA
>NZ_QGGF01000479.1 GCF_003857015.1 Micromonospora globispora
TCGCCGCCCAGAGGACCGACGCCTCGCGCAGCCGGCGCGGGCGCAGCTCCAGGCCGACCAGGGCGGCGAACGTCTGCTCGGCCGGCCCACCGGCGGCCCGGCGCCGGCGGAACGCCTCGCCGAGGCGGACGACGTTGGGCAGCCGGTCGCCGGCCGCGGTGTCCACCACGTGGCCGACCCAGCCCTCGACCAGCGCGAGCACGGTCTCCAGCCGGGCCAGGGACGCCTTCTGCGCCGGGGTGTCCTCCGGCGTGAAGATGCCCTCCAGGGCGATCGCCTGCATCGACTCCGGATCGGTCGGGTCGAGCCGGCCCATCGCCTCCTCGATCGCCTCCCGGTTGACCCGGATGCCCGAGGCGTAGTTCTCCACGGCCGTGAGCACGTGCCCGCGCAGCCACGGCACGTGCTGAAAGAGCCGCTGGTGCGCGGCCTCGCGCAGGGCGACGTAGAGGCGTACCTCGTCCTCGGGCAGCTCCAGGCCCTCGCCGTACGCCCGGATGTTGGCGGGGATGAGCGCGGCGGTGCCGGCCGGGCCGAGCGGCAGGCCGATGTCGCCGGCGGAGAGCACCTCCGCGGCGAGCGAGCCGAGCGCCTGGCCGAGCTGGCCGCCGAAGAGGGCGCCACCGAGCGTGGCCACCATCGACTGCATCGGGCCGAGCTGGGCGCGCGCCTCCGGCGGCACCAGGTCGCCCATCGCGCCGACCATCCGGCTGGCCACCGGGTCGCAGAGCTTGCGCCACACGTCGAGGGTCTTGTAGATCCACTCGTTGCGGTTCCAGGCGACCGACGTGCGGATGCCGGAGGGCCACGAGGTGGCGGGCTCCAGCCAGAGGTCGGCGATGCGCAGCGCCTCCTCCACCGCGTTGCGTTCGAACGGCGAGACCGCCGGGTCGCCGGTGGCGGCGAGCTGACTGGCGGCCACCTGCCGGGCGAGGTCCCAGTTGACCGGCCCGCTGCCCGGCGCGGAGAGCAGGTGCTGCAACTGCGACATGAACTGCTGCATCTGCGCGGGATCGTTGGGGTCTGGTGGTTGCCCACCCGGGAGCGCGAATCCGAACGGAATATCAGGCACGACATCTACGGTACGCGTGCCCCACCCCAGGTCGCCGCTGCTGGCGTTGCGCTGAGGGCGAAGTCCGGCCGTCGCTGCGCCGGACGCCGCCGCGTGGATCGGTACGCTCTGCCGCATGAGACGTCGCGGCGTGACCGTACTCCTCGGTGCACTGCTCACCGCCCTGCTCAGTATCGGCGTGCTGAGCGTGCCCATCCCGTACGTGGTGCTCGGCCCCGGCCCGACGGTCAACACGCTCGGCACCTCGGACGGCAAGGAGGTCATCCAGGTCTCCGGCCGCGCGACGTCCACCTCCGCCGGGCAGTTGCGGCTGACCACGGTCGGTGTGCAGCCCACCGTCAAGCTCCGCTCCGCGCTCGCCGGCTGGTTCTCGCCGGACGAGGCGGTGGTGCCCCGCGAGCTGGTCTACCCGCCGGGCGAATCGCAGGAGGAGGTGGAGAAGCGCAACGCCGAGGACTTCCAGAACTCGCAGACCAGCGCGGAGACCGCCGCGCTGCGCGAGCTGGGCTTCCCGATCCAGGTCCTGGTCAAGGGCGTCACCGCGGGCGGCCCGTCGGCCGCCGTGCTCAAGCCGGGCGACGTGCTGACCTCCGTCGACGGTCAGCCGGTGACCAGCGCCGCCCGGCTGACCGAGCTGATCCGCGCCAAGCCGGCCGGCACCCCGCTCAAGATCGGCTACACCCGCAACGGCACCGCCGCCACCGCCACCGTGACCAGCCGGGAGCAGGACGGCCGGCCGCGGATCGGGATCGAGATCGACCAGCAGCAGCCGCACCCGTTCACCCTCAAGATCGACCTCGGTGACATCGGCGGGCCGAGCGCCGGCCTGATGTTCGCCCTCGGCATCGTGGACAAGCTGGAACCGGCCGACCTGACCGGCGGGAAGGTCGTCGCCGGCACCGGCACCATCGACGACGAGGGCCGGGTCGGTCCGATCGGCGGCATCGCGCAGAAGCTGGTCGGCGCCAAGGACGCCGGGGCGAAGGTCTTCCTGGTGCCGGCGGAGAACTGCGCCGAGGCGGTCCGCAACCCGCAGCCCGACCTCCCGCTGCTGAGGGTGGCAACCCTCGACGACGCGCTCAAGGCGCTGGATACGCTGCGCGCCGGGGGGCAGCCGACCCGCTGCTGAGCCGGGACTCCGCGACCGAATGCGATCGTGACGTGACCTTGACCCGACGTATTCAGGAACACCCCGTACTCTGGGTCCCTGGTCGGAGCCGATCACATCGAGCGTGCGGAGCCAACAGTGGTCATGCGTAGCAGCCCCCTGCCGAGGATGAGCCGGCGCGGACGCGTCACCATCGGGGTCCTGATCGGGGTGTTCGTGCTCTTCACCCTGCTCGGGTGGGGGGTCAACGCCTGGACCGACTGGCTCTGGTTCGACGAGGTCCGCTACACCCAGGTCTTCACCGGGGTGCTCGCCACCCGGCTGCTGCTCTTCCTGGTGATCGGGCTCGGCATGGCCGCGATCATCGGTGGCAACCTCTGGCTGGCCCACCGGCTGCGGCCGCAGCTCCGCCCGCACTCCCTCGAGCAGGCCGCCCTGGAGCGGTACCGGATGCTGCTCAGCCCCCGGCTCGGCGCCTGGATCGCCCTCGTCTCCGCGGTGATCGGTCTCTTCGCCGGGCTGTCGGCGCAGAGCCGGTGGGGCCAGTGGCTGCTCTTCCGCAACGGCGGCAGCTTCGGCGTCAAGGACCCGGAGTTCGGAGTCGACGTCGGGTTCTACGTCTTCCAACTCCCGTTCTGGCGCTACCTGCTCGGTGTCGGCTTTACCGCGGTGGTGCTCTCCCTGCTCGGCGCGCTGGCCGTGCACTACCTCTTCGGCGGGGTGCGGCTGCAGGGTGTCGGCGACCGGATGACCAATGCCGCGCGCGCCCACCTGAGCACCCTGGTCGCCGTCTTCGTCCTGCTCAAGGCCATCGCGTACGTGCTGGACCGGCGGGCCATGCTGCTGGAGTACAACGAGGGCACCAAGCTCTACGGCGCCGGCTACGCCGACGTCAACGCGCTGCTGCCGGCCAAGGAGATCCTCGCCTACATCTCCGTCCTGGTGGCGATCGCGATCATCGTGTTTTCCAGCGCGGTGATGCGGAACCTGGTCTGGCCGGGCATCTCGCTCGCCCTGCTCGGCGTCTCCGCCGTCGCGATCGGCGGCATCTACCCGTGGGCGGTGCAGACCTTCGAGGTCAAGCCGAGCGCCCGGGACAAGGAGGCGCCGTACATCCAGCGGAGCATCGAGGCGACCCGGGCGGCGTACGGGCTGAGCGGGACGAAGACGACCGGATACGCGGCGAACAACCTCGTCCCGCCGGCGAACCTGGCCACCGACACCTCGGTGGTGTCGAACGTCCGGCTGCTCGACCCGCAGCTGGTCTCCGAGACGTACACCCAGCTCCAGCAGGTGCGCGGCTTCTACGACTTCGGCCCGAAGCTGGACATCGACCGGTATGCGGTGGGCGGCAAGACCTCCGACTACGTGGTCGGCGTCCGTGAGATCAACTACGGCGAGCTGACCCAGAACAACTGGATCAACCGGCACACCGTCTTCACCCACGGGTACGGCCTCGTCGGCGCGCCGGCCAACCAGGTGGTCTGCGGCGGCCAGCCGTACTTCGTCTCCGGCTTCCTCGGCGAAAAGGCGCAGGAGGCGTGCTCCTCGCAGACCGAGCAGATCCCGGCCCAGCAGCCGCGGATCTACTACGGCGAGCGGATGGAGCCGAACGACTACGCGATCGTCGGGCAGTCCGGGGACCGGAACGTCGAGTTCGACCGCCCGACCTCGACCGGGGGAGAGCAGTACTACACCTACAGCGGCGAGGGCGGCGTCAAGATCGGCTCGTTCACCCGTCGGCTGCTCTACGCGATCAAGGAGCAGGAGTCGAACTTCCTCCTCTCCGAGGCGGTCAACGACAACTCGAAGCTGCTCTACGTGCGCAACCCGCGTGACCGGGTGGAGAAGGTCGCCCCGTTCCTCACGCTGGACGGCGACCCGTACCCGGCGGTGGTGAACGGCCGCGTCCAGTGGATCGTGGACGGCTACACGACCGCGGCGACCTACCCGTACGCCGAGCGGGTCAACCTCCAGGCGGAGACGACCGACGAGCTGACCGGGCGGGGCACGTTCCAGCTCGCCCGGGAGAACATCAACTACATCCGTAACTCGGTCAAGGCCACCGTCGACGCGTACGACGGCACGGTCCGGCTCTACCAGTTCGACGACAGCGACCCGGTGCTGAAGGCGTGGAACAAGGCGTTCGGCGGCGACCTGGTGCTGCCGAAGTCGGCCATCCCGCCGGAGCTGGCCGAGCACTTCCGCTACCCGGCCGACCTGTTCAAGGTGCAGCGGAACCTGCTCACCAAGTTCCACGTCACCGACCCCGGCGACTTCTACTCGGGCCAGGACTTCTGGCAGGTCCCGAACGTGCCGGACGCGCCGGACAGCGGCCAGAAGCAGCCGCCGTACTACCTGTTCACCCAGTTCCCCGGGCAGGAGGGGCCGCGCTTCCAGCTCACCTCCGCGGTCACCCCGAACGGCCGGCAGAACCTCGCCGCGCTGGTCTCCGGCTCGTACGTGGACGGGCAGCCGAAGCTGGAGGTGCTGGAGCTGCCGGACCAGACCCGGATCTCCGGCCCGGTGCAGGTGCACCAGCAAATGACCAACAACGGCGAGATCCGGCCGCAGCTCAACCTGCTCTCGTCCAACCAGGCCCAGGTGCAGTACGGCAACCTGCTCTCGCTGCCCTTCGCCGACGGCATGCTCTACGTCGAGCCGGTCTACGTGAAGAGCAGTAACCAGGACGCGTATCCGCTGCTGCAGAAGGTGCTGCTGTCGTACGGCGACGGCGGGTCGTACGTGGTGCTGGCGAACAACCTCAACGACGGCATCAAGCAGCTCGTCGAGCTGGGCAAACGGGCGGGCCAGGGCAGTCCGCCCACCGGCGGAACCAACCCCCCGCCGAACACCGGGGCCAACCCGCCCCCGCTCACCGGTGCGCTGGCTGATGCGGCCGGCAAGGTGCAGAGCGCCATCGCGGAGGTGAAGGCCGCGCAGGCGTCCGGCGACTTCGAGCGGTACGGCCGGGCGTTGAAGGCGCTGGACGAGGCGATGACCGCGTTCCAGGAGGCGCAGGCGGCGGTGGGCACCTCGTCCGGGCCGGCGCCGAGCGGCAGCCCGGCCCCGTCGGCCTCGGCGTCGCCCAACCGCTGACCCGGTTTTGCGGGTCGGCCGGTGGTGCGATATTGTTGACGGACCGACGCGGGGTGGAGCAGCTCGGTAGCTCGCTGGGCTCATAACCCAGAGGTCGCAGGTTCAAATCCTGTCCCCGCTACCACGACGGAACGGCCCCGAGGATCTGATCCTCGGGGCCGTTTCCGGTTCCCGGCGACGGCCGACGGACCTGTTCGGGGCCCGGCGGACGTGATCGGGGACCCGGCTGATCTCCCCGGCCGGGATGCGATAGGCTATTGAAGCCGACGCGGGGTGGAGCAGCTCGGTAGCTCGCTGGGCTCATAACCCAGAGGTCGCAGGTTCAAATCCTGTCCCCGCTACTTGTTCGCGAAGGGCCCCGGAGATGCCTCCGGGGCCCTTCGCCGTATCTTGTCCCACCCTGTGTCCAGTCGTCCGGCCTGCCCCGGTTGCACTTCTCGGCGAGGATGAGCTCATGTCTGCATGGAGCAAGTGGTGGGGCCGGCTCGGCGCGGTCCTCGGTACGGTCGTGCTCTCGGTGTTCGTACCGGTCGCGGCCTGGGCGTCCACGAGTTCGGGCGAGCTGGTGACGGAGGCTGCCCGGCGGAGGTCCCGGGGCGGGGGAGGCTTCCTCGGCCTGCTCTGCTGCCTGGTGGTGGTCGTCGCGATCGTGCTGCTGGTGTTGCGGCTGATGCGGAACCGGCGGGGCGGACCGCCGCGCTGAGCCGACCGGGCCCGCGGCCGGCGACCATCGCCGCTGCGGGCCCGCGGTCCGTTCCAACGGCGCCGCGAGCCCGACCGGATCACTGGGCCAGCGCCGCGTTGGCCTGGGCCATGAACCGGGAGGTGGCCGCGCGGGCCCCGGACCGTCCGGAGCGGACGCTCTCGGCGGCGGCGACGAGCAGGGCCCGCACCTTCGCGTGCCCCTTCGGCGGCGGCGCGGGAACCGGGCCCAGCAGGTCCTTCAGGCCGGAGCCGAGCGCGACGACCTCCTTCTGCGCCCGGTCCGTGATCCCCTCCTCGACGTAACCCCGGACCGGCAGGCTGGCGTTCAGCCCCCGGTCCAGGCCGAGGAGCCGTCCCGCTGCCACGTTGCTGGTCAGGAAATTGATCACGTCGACGACCACTCCCGGGTGCCGGGTGCCGCGGAACCCCGCCCAGTACATCGAGGCGCGGGGCCACTGCGCCGCCGGGGTGCCGGGGAAACCGCTCAGCCCCAGCTCGTCGTGCGTGTAGCGCTGGAGTTCGGGCAGCTGGTACGACCACGCGAACGACGCCGCCGCATGCCCGGTGACGACGAGCTGGTGGGCCAGGTCTCCGGTGTCCGCCTGCTCCACCAGGGCGGCGCTCGGCGTGGCCCGCCGAGACCTGGCCACCTCCCAGAGCTCGAACCACTCGACCAGCTCACCCGCGCTGAACCCGAGCTGCCGTCCCTGGTACAGCTCGCCGCCCTGGCCCCGCAGCCAGAGCCAGAGCGCTCGGTAGTCCCCGGAGGCATCCATCGTGCCGGCCACCGTGCCACCGGACGCCCGGGTCACCCCGGCGGCCCACTCCACGTACTCCCGCCACGACATGCCGGTCCGTGGCTCGGGCAGTCGAAGCCGGTGCAGCAGCTTCCGGTTGTAGACGACCGCGGCGCTGGTCTCCGCGGCGGCGACGGCCATGGTGCGGTCGCCCACCTGCCCGTAGCGGGCCAGCCCCGGCGGCAGGCCGCGCAGGTCGAGACGGTTGTCCGCGACGCGGTCGGTGAGGTCCAGCACGATCTCGCGTTGCGCGTACTCGGTGAGGAGGGTGTCGTCGATCTGGAACAGGTCCGGCACGTTGCCCCCGGCGGCTTGGGTGGCCAGCCGGTCGTAGTAGCCGGTCAGCGCCTGCCAGGTCACCCGGAAGCGGACCCGGGGGTTCTGCTGGGAGTAGAGCCGCAGCGCCTTCTCGGTGGCCTCGGCCCGCCGGGTCCCGCCCCACCAGAAGACGGAGAGTTCGATCGGCCCGTCGTCGACCCGGGTCTCCTCCTCTGCGCCACATCCGGTCAGGCCTCCGGTGGCGAGCAACGGCAGGCCAGCCAGCGCACCGAGGAGCCGACGCCGGTCGACGCCGGGACGGAGCGGCACCGACGGGAGAGCGTGCACGGGTACTCCTCGGACGCTGGCGAGGTGCGGCGGACGGATCATTTACACAGGCCGGCCGGGCGGGTGTCAACGGCCGGGCGGGGCGGGCCGCGTCGCCGGTCGGCGCGACGCCCGGTGGCCGCACCGGGCGGTCCGCCGGCTCATGGTGTACTAGGCGCCGTGGAACTTCTGCACTCCGGCAAGGTTCGGGACCTCTACGCCGACGGCGACGACCTCATCCTGGTCGCCTCCGACCGCATCTCCATCTACGACGTGGTGCTGCCCACGCCGATCCCGGACAAGGGCCGTCTGCTCACCGCGCTGTCGCTCTGGTGGTTCGAGCAGCTGGCCGACCTGGTGCCCAACCACGTCATCTCCGCCACCGACGTGCCGGCGGAATTCGCCGGCCGGGCGATCCGCTGCCGCCGGCTGGACATGGTCCCGGTCGAGTGCGTGGCGCGCGGCTACCTGACCGGCGGCGGTTTCGCCGAGTACCAGCGCACCGGCGCGGTCTCCGGCGTCGAGCTGCCGCGGGGTCTGGTGGAGGCGTCGATCCTGCCCAAGCCGATCTTCACCCCGTCGACCAAGGCGCCGAAGGGGGAGCACGACGAGCCGATCACCTACCAGCAGGTGGTCGACAAGGTCGGCGCCGAGACCGCCGAGCAGCTGCATCGGATCACCCTCGACGTCTACCGGCGGGGCGCCGAGATCGCCGCCGACCGGGGCATCCTGGTCGCCGACACCAAGATCGAGCTGGGCTGGGCGCCGGACGGCACGCTGGTCCTCGGCGACGAGGTGCTGACCTCGGACTCCTCCCGGTTCTGGCCGGCCGAGTCGTACCAGCCGGGCCGGGCGCAATTCTCCTACGACAAGCAGTACGTCCGGGACTGGGCCACCGAGAGCGGATGGGACCGGCAGGGCCCGGCGCCGGAGGTGCCGGCCGAGGTGGTCGAGGCGACCCGGGCCCGCTACGTCGAGGTCTACGAGAAGCTCACCGGCAACCACTGGGCGTAGTCAGTCCACCCAGTCGAGGGTGCGCTGCACCGCCTTGCGCCAGTTGCGCAGCTCCCGCTCCCGGTGCGCCGGGTCCATCCGCGGCGTCCACTGGGCGTCCGAACTCCACTGCTCGCGCAGGGTGGCCAGGTCCGGCCAGAAGCCGACCGCGAGGCCGGCCGCGTACGCCGCGCCGAGGCAGGTGGTCTCGGTGATCCGGGAGCGGACCACGGGCACGTCCAGCACGTCGGCGAGGAACTGCATGAGCAGGTTGTTGCCGGTCATCCCGCCGTCCACCCGCAGCCGGCGCAGCGCCACGTCGGAGTCGGCATTCATCGCGTCGACCACCTCGCGGGTCTGCCAGGCGGACGCCTCCAGCACCGCGCGGGCCAGGTGGCCCTTGGTGATGTAGGCGGTCAGCCCGGCGATCACGCCCCGGGCGTCGCTGCGCCAGTGCGGGGCGAAGAGCCCGGAGAAGGCCGGTACGACGTAGCAGCCGCCGTTGTCGTCGACGGTGCGGGCCAGCTCCTCGATCTGCGGTGCGGTGGAGATCAGCCCCAGGTTGTCCCGCAGCCACTGGACCAGCGAGCCGGTGACCGCGATCGCGCCCTCCAGGGCGTACACGGCCGGCTGGCCGTCGATCCGGTAGGCCACCGTGGTGAGCAGGCCGTTCCGGGAGGCGACCGGGCTGGCGCCGGTGTTGAGCAGGAGGAAGCTGCCGGTGCCGTAGGTGCACTTGGCCTCGCCGGGCTGGAAGCAGGTCTGGCCGAAGAGCGCGGCCTGCTGGTCGCCGAGGGCGCTGGCCACCGGCACTCCGGCGAGCACCCCGTCCGCGGTGCCGTAGACCTCGGCCGAGGAGCGGATCTCCGGCAGCATCGCCGCCGGCACCCGCATCGCCGCCAGCAGCTCGGGGTCCCAGTCGAGGGTTTCCAGGTCCATCAGCATGGTCCGGCTGGCGTTGGTCACGTCGGTGACGTGCCGGCCGGTCAGCTTCCAGATCAGCCAGCTGTCGATCGTGCCGAAGAGGACGTCGCCCCGCTCGGCGCGCTCGCGCAGTCCGTCGACGTGGTCGAGCAGCCAGCACAGCTTCGGGCCGGCGAAGTAGGTGGCCAGGGTCAGGCCGGTGCGGGTGCGCAGCCGCTCCTCGTCGTACCGGTCGGCCAGGTCGCGGAGCAGCGGGCCGGTGCGGGTGTCCTGCCAGACGATGGCGTTGGCCACCGGCCGGCCGGTGGACCGGTCCCACACCACCGTGGTCTCCCGCTGGTTGGTGATGCCGATGGCGGCCAGCCCGTCCGGCCCGGTGCCGGCGGCGTCCAGCGCTTCCAGCACGACCCGCTGGACGTTCTCCCAGATCTCGTCCGCGTCGTGCTCGACCCAGCCGGGCTGCGGGAAGATCTGGCGGTGTTCGCGCTGGGCGACGGAGACGATCTCCCCGGCCCGGTCGAAGACGATGCACCGTGACGAGGTGGTGCCCTGATCGATGGCGGCGACGAACTCTCCGGTCACGGCAGCACCGTACCCGCCGGGCGCCCGCCCCGCCGCCCGGCGGGTGGCCGGTACGGGTGGCGGTCGGGCGGGGCTAGTCGGCGCGATGCCGGCCGCTGCGTTGGTGCAGGGCGAGGGCGGCGCTGATCCGTACCGTGGTGCCGGCCGTACCGGTCTCGACCTCCATCGAGTCGCTGAGCTCTCGGGCCAGCCAGAGGCCCCAGCCGCCGGCGGTGTCCGCGGCCGGCCGGCTGCGGTTGTCGAGCCGCTGCGCGCTGATCCCCCGCCCGTGGTCGGCGACCTGGCAGACCAGGTGGCCGGTGCGGCGCCAGAGCCGCAGCGAGCCCTGCCCGCCGCCGTGCCGCACGGCGTTGGTGATCAGCTCGTTGACCGCCAGGACGAAGTCGTCCAGCCGCTGCCCCCTGAGCCCCGCGGCGTGCGCGCAGGAGGTGACCGAGTGGCGTAGCTCGGTCACCTGAGCCTGTTCGAAGGCTTCGGCGATGAGGAGAGAAGGGTCGATGGGCACAACCGTACGCGGTGCGGGGAGTTCAGCGTTCGTCATGGCCCCGTCCGAACAGTCGGTCCCAGAGTTTTCGCGGCATTTCCACCGTACGTCAGGGTTTCCGGAGCCGCATCCACCGCCCTTCCCCGCGTCGCCCCCGGCTGTGGCAGGGTGTCGCCCATGCCGTCGTCCCCCGGAGGCCTGGAGGTCCCCCTCTGGCGGTCGATCGCGGTGTTCCGGTTCGCCTCCCTGGCGTACGTCGGCGTGCTGGTCCTCCGCGACGCCGACCGGTACGCCCACCCGCTGGCCGCCGGCGGCGTACTGCTGCTGATGCTGGCCTGGAGCGGGGTGACGGCGGCCGGCTACGCGCGCCCGACCGGGCGGCGCTGGCCGCTGCTCCTGGCCGACCTCGGTGTGGTGCTGGCGATCCTGCTGGCCGCGCCGTGGGTGGTCGGCCCCGCGGCGCGGGCCGCCGGTGTGCCCGCCCCGACCGTGGTCTGGGAGGCCGGGCCGGTGCTGGCA
>NZ_QGGF01000108.1 GCF_003857015.1 Micromonospora globispora
GAGTCGGTAGCGGCTTCCGAACCCCTGACCGGAACTGAGAGGGACGCCTAGTGGTGCACACGACGAGGCAGAAAGCCGATCTCGACTGGTTGCTCGATGATCTGGTGGAGCGGGTACCCGCCGCCCGGCAGGCGGTGGTGCTCTCGGCCGACGGGCTCATGCTCGGCGCCTCCACCGAGCTGAGCCGGACCGACGCCGAGCACCTCTGCGCCCTGGCCTCCGGCTTCTCCAGCCTGGCGAAGGGGGCGACCCGGCACCTCGCCGGCGGCCCGGTCCGGCAGACCGTGGTGGAGATGGAGTCCGCGTACCTCTTCGTCACCGCAGCCGGGCAGGGCGCCTGCCTGGCGGTGGTGAGCGACGCCGACGCCGACATCGGCCTGGTGGCGTACGAGATGGCGATGCTGGTCATCCGGGTCGGCGAGAATCTGACCGCCCCGGCCCGCACGCCGCCGGGTGTCGGCGATGCGGGCTGAGTCGCCCGGGCCGCAGCACGAGTGGCTGGACGCCGCCGCCGGCCCGGTGGTCCGTCCGTACACCCTCACCGGTGGCCGGGTCCGGCCCGCGGTCGAGGGCTTCGACCTGGTCGCGTTCGTGCTGGCCGCTCCGGCGGCCGACCCCACCGGCCAGCCCGGGCTGCAGCCGGAGCACCGGCGCCTGGTGGAGCGGGCCCGCCGACCGGTCGCGGTGGCGGACCTGGCCGCGGAGCTCGACCTCGCCGTCGGGGTTGTCCGGGTGCTCCTCGGCGACCTGCTCGCCCGCGGGCTGGTGGCGGTGCACGAGCCGCGGGCCACCGCGTACCTGCCCGACGAGAGCATCCTCAAGGCGGTGGTCAGTGGACTCCGTGCGCTCTGACCCGCCGGGAAGCGCCCCGCGCATCCCGCTCGCCCTGAAGATCCTCATCGCCGGCGGCTTCGGGGCGGGCAAGACGACGCTGGTCAGCGCGTTGAGCGAGGTCCGACCGCTGCAGACCGAGGAGATCCTGACCGGCGCCGGGATCGGCACCGACGACGTCTCCGGCGTGGAGCAGAAGGCGACCACCACGGTGGCGATGGACTTCGGCCGGATCACCATCAACGAGGACCTGCAGGTCTACCTCTTCGGCACACCCGGCCAGGACCGGTTCTGGTTCCTCTGGGACGAGCTGGCCTTCGGCGCCCTCGGTGCCGTGGTGCTCGCCGACACCCGCCGGCTGGCGGACTGCTTCCCCTCGATCGACTACTTCGAGCAGCGCAACATTCCGTTCGTGGTCGGGGTGAACTGCTTCGAGGGGTCCCGCCGGTTCAGTCTCGAGTCGGTGCGCGACGCGCTGGACCTGGACCCGGACGTGCCGATGGTGCTCTGCGACGCCCGCGACCGGCAGTCCGGGAAGTTGCTGCTGATCTCGCTGGTCGAGCACGTGGCCCGACAGCGGGGCGAACCGGTGCCGGTGCCCTGATCCGTCGGCCCACCGCGAGGCGTTCCGGTGATCGCCGAATTGGTCCGCAAAAAGACGGCTAAGCCGCCAGCTTCCCGGGAAGCCTCTGGTTGGATCAACGGAGGAGTCGGCGGAAGGTGGGTCCGGTGACCGGTCAGGGCGCGATCGTCCACATCGGCGGCTACACGGCGGAGAGCGGCGGACGGGCCGAGGGCATCGTCGTCGTCCGTCGGGACCCGGCGTCGGGGGAGCTCACCCCGTTGGGTACGGCGGCGGTCACCGCGTCGCCGTCGTTCCTCGTCCGGCACCCGGTGCTGCCGGTGCTGTACGCCGTGAACGAGCTGCCCGAGGGGCAGGTCAGCGCCTTCCGGGTCGCCCCGGACGGCGACCTGTCCCCGGTCGGCGTCGCGCCCACCGGGGGTGCCGAGCCCAGTCACCTGGCGGTCGCCCCGGACGGGCGGCACCTCTTCGTGGCGAACTACGGCGGTGGCAGCGTGGCGGTCTTCCCCCTCGACGCCGAGGGCGTGCCGGGGGAGCGTAGCGACCTGGTCCGGCACGAGGGACACGGCGCCGACCCGGAGCGTCAGGACCGGGCGCACTGCCACATGGTCTCGCCCGACCCGGCCGGCGGGCCGCTGTTCGCCGTCGACCTGGGCACCGATTCGGTCTACCGGTACGACCTCGACGTCGCCTCGGGTCGGCTGCTGCCCCGCGCCCCGCGGGTGCGGACGCCGGCCGGGACCGGGCCCCGGCACCTGGCCCGGCATCCCGACGGGCGGCGCTGCTGGCTGGTCGGCGAGCTGGACGGCACGGTCACCGGGTACGACCTGACCGCCGACGGCGCGCTCCACCAGCGGGTACGGGTGGACGCCAGCGAGCGGGCCGGGCACGTGCAGCCGTC
This sequence comes from Micromonospora globispora, assembly GCF_003857015.1. Lineage (GTDB taxonomy): Bacteria > Actinomycetota > Actinomycetes > Mycobacteriales > Micromonosporaceae > Micromonospora > Micromonospora globispora. The sequence goes on from NZ_QGGF01000108.1 coordinate 2,316, forward strand.
GGAGGTCGCCCTCGGGCCGGACGGCCGCTTCCTCTACGTCGGCAACCGTGGTGTCGGCACCGTGGCGGTCTTCTCGGTGACGGAGGACGTGCCGGAACTGGTGGCCGAGGTCGACACCGGGGGCGAGTGGCCCCGGCACTTCGCCCTGACCGGCGAGCACCTCTACGTCGCCGACGAGCGCGCCGACATGATCCGGATCTTCCGGGTGGATCCGGGCACGGGAGTGCCGACGGCGGTGGGGGAGCCGGTGCCGATGGCGAGCCCGACCTGTGTCCTGCCGTAACGGCACGGCGGGTCACGACGCTGTCTTTAGTGGACCTTGATCACGTCCGATGACGGACTCCTCACCCATCGTAACAATTCTGTGATCAACTGTTTCTCCTGCGTAACTTTCGTCCGAACGGTTGTGGTCGTAGCGCCCCGAGGTACGCAAGATGGTCACCGTGTCTGGCCGCCATCGCATGCGTTCAAGCCTCCGCGGGGCAGGTGCCGCTGCGGCGGCCACCGCGCTCGCTGTCGTCGTCGCCGGTTCCTGGTTCGGTTACCAGCAGCTGGCGGGGCCGTCGTGCTCCGGGCAGATCAGGCTGTCCGTAGCGGCCGCCCCGGAGATCCAGCCCGCCGTCAAGGCCGCGGCCGACCAGTGGGTCTCCGACGGTGCGGCGGTCGGTGGCACCTGCATCGCCGTCGACGTCGCCTCCGCCGAGCCGGTCGACGTCGCGGCCGCGGTGGCCACCAAGCACGGCGCCTCGCTGGGCGGCGTCGGCGAGCCGAGCGGCACGGCGGTCACCCCGGACGTCTGGGTGCCGGACTCCTCGAGTTGGCTGCTGCGGCTGAAGAACGGCGGAGCGACGGCCTTCGCCCCGGCCAACGGCGCCTCGATCGCCCGCAGCCCGGTCGTGGTCGCGGTCCCCGAGCCGGTCGCCTCCACCCGGCTCGGCTGGCCGGGGAAGAAGTTGACCTGGGCGGACCTGCTGGCGCAGGTGACCAGCAGCAAGCCGCTGCACGCCGGCATCGTGGAACCCACCCGGGACGCCGCCGGCCTCTCCGGGCTGCTCTCGCTGAGCGCCGCCGCCAGTCTCACCGGCAAGGACGACCAGGTGAAGGCACAGGAGGCGATGACCGGTGCGTTGCGCGCGCTGGCCACCGGCCGCTCCTCGTTGCGGCAGGACCTGCTGAACCGGTTCCCGCGTTCGTCGAGCCCGACGGCGATCGCCAACGCCCTGAATGCGGCGGCGTTGTCCGAAGAGGACGTGATGTCCTACAACCAGACCAAGCCGCCGGTCCCGCTGGCCGCGCTCTACCTCGACCCGGCGCCGGTGCCGCTGGACTATCCGTTCGCGGTGCTGCCGGGCGTCGAGCCGGCGAAGGCGTCGGCCGCCCGGGTGCTCTTCGAGGTGCTCACCACCCCCGGTTTCCGTAACCGGCTGGCCGCGCAGTCGCTGCGCGGCCCGGACGGGACCTGGGGGGACGGCTTCAAGGCGCCACAGGGCGCGCCGAGTCCGGCGGGCGGTGCCACCACCCCGCCGATCGGGCAGGGCGGCACGGGCGGGTTGGACCCGAGCGCGATCCAGCGAGTCACCACCACCTGGACGGTCGCCACCCAGCCGGGCCGCCTGCTCGCCGTCATCGACGTTTCCGGGTCGATGAAGAAGCCGGTGGCGACGGCCAGGAACTTCACCCGCGAGCAGGTCACCGTGGCGGCGGCCAGCCAGGGTCTGAACCTCTTCGACGACTCGTGGTCGATCGGGCTCTGGACCTTCTCCACCGAACTGGTGGGCGCTCAGGACTGGAAGCCGTTGGTGCCGATCAACCCGCTCTCCAGCAACCGGGGCAAGATCCTGCAGACGCTTGCGGGGATCAAGCCCAAGGACAACGGCGACACCGGCCTCTACGACACGGTGCTGGCGGCGTACAAGGCGGTCCAGCAGGACTGGGAGCCGGGCAAGGTCAACTCGGTGGTGCTCTTCACCGACGGCAAGAACGAGGACGCCAAGGGCATCTCCCGGGCCACCCTGCTCGAGCAGTTGAGAAAGATCAAGGATCCGGAGCAGCCGGTACGGGTGATCATCATCGGTATCGGCACCGAGGTCAGCAAGTCCGAACTCGAGTCGATCGCGGGGGAGGCCGACGGCGCCGCCTTCGTCGCCCAGGATCCGTCCAAGATCGGCGAGATCTTCCTTCAGGCGATCTCGCAGCGGTCGGATGCGCCGCCCCGCTGACCGACCACTCAGGATAGGGTGTTCCGCCGTGCCAGGACTCCGGTACGGCGGAACACTTCCCGCCGAGACCGGCCGGGAAAAATGACGGCAATGCGTCCGAAGCAATCGGCATCCACAATTGTCGAGGCAACATGTTCCAGTGCTCCGCGCCGGCGGTTCCCGATCGGGACCGCCTGTCCGCTCGGGGCCGTCCTGAGCGAAGTGGGGAGGGCCGGTGACCTCGGCAACGCTGTTGACCCCCGCCAGGACGCCGTCGGGACCGGGGGGCGACCGCCCCGGACCGGCATCACGTGCCGCTGAGCGGGCGTACGTCCGGGTCCTCGTGGTGCTGGACACCGCCGTGCTGGCGGTGGCCATCCTCGTCGGGTACGTCGCCCGCTTCGGCGAGGAGAAGCCGATGGGCTCGGAGATCCCGTACGTGGTGGTCGCCCCCGGTCTGCTCCTCGCCTGGCTGATCTCGCTCAAGGCGCTGCGCTGTTACGACGACCAGGTCCTCGGCTACGGCGCCGACGAGTACCGGCGGGTCAGCGCGGCGAGCCTGCGGCTGGCCGGCGGCATCGCGATCGCCGGCTACATCGCCGACGTCGGCGTCTCCCGGGGCTTCCTGGCCATCTCGTTCGCGGTCGGCACCGTCGGGCTGGAGGTGGCCCGGTTCGCCGCCCGCAAGCGGCTGCACCGCGCCCGGGACCGGGGCAAGGGCTGGTCCCGCAAGGTGCTCGTGGTCGGTGACACCGCGCACGTACTGGAGTTGGTGCATACGCTCCGCCGGGAGCCGTACGCCGGCTACCACGTGGTCGGCGCCTGCATCCCGGACGCGTTGCTGGCCCCGGTGCCGCAGCGGCTGGGCGACGTGCCGGTGGTGGGCTCCTTCCGCGGCATCCCGGAGGCGGCCACCGCCATCGGGGCGGACACGGTGGCGGTCACCGCCTCCGGTGAGCTGACCGCGGCCCGGCTGCGCCGCCTCGGCTGGCAACTGGAGGGGACCGGGGTCGACCTGGTCGTCGCCCCGGCGCTGACCGACGTCGCCGGCCCCCGGATCCACACCCGACCGGTCGCCGGCCTGCCGCTGATCCACGTGGAGGCGCCCGAGTTCCGGGGGGCCCGCAAGCTGGTCAAGGGGCTGGTCGATCGATCCATCGCGTTCCTGGCGCTGGCCGTGCTGCTGCCGCTGCTGGTGGTGATCGCGCTGGCCATCAAGCTGGACAGCCGGGGGCCGGTGCTGTTCCGCCAGGTCCGGGTCGGCCAGGGCGGCGAGGAGTTCGGCGTCTTCAAGTTCCGCACCATGGTGATCAACGCCGACGCCCTGCTGGCCGAGCTGGCCGCCCGCAACGAGACCGACGGCCTGATGTTCAAGATGCGCGACGACCCGCGGGTGACCCGGGTCGGCAAGCTGCTGCGCAAGTGGTCGCTGGACGAGCTGCCGCAGCTCGCGAACGTGCTCCTCGGCCAGATGAGCCTGGTCGGCCCCCGGCCGCCGCTTCCCTCCGAGGTGGCCCGGTACGACGGCGACGTGGCCCGGCGCCTGCTGGTCAAGCCGGGCATGACCGGCCTCTGGCAGGTCAGCGGCCGGTCCGACCTGAGCTGGGAGGACGGCATCCGGCTCGACCTCTACTACGTGGAGAACTGGTCGCTCGCCGCCGACCTGACCATCCTCTGGAAGACCTTCGGCGCGGTGATCAACAGCCGCGGCGCGTACTGACCGCCGCGCCCCGGCACGGTGTCGTGCCGGGGCGGTGCCGGGTCACGGCTGGGGGCCCAGCCAGTCCAGGCAGACCACCACCGCGTCGTCGACCAGGTCACCGGAGACGAAGGCACGCAGGTCACCGATGAGGGACCGGACCGCGTCCAGCGGCTCCATCGGCCCGGTACGCCGCAGGAAGCGGTCCAGCGCCGTCTCGCCGTACCGGACGTTCTGCCCGGTGGCGTCGATGACGCCGTCGCTGACCACGAACAGCCGGTCCCCACGCTGCAACTCGAAGTGCTGCTCCTGGTAGTCCGTACCCTCGAACATGCCCAGCGGGAACTGCTTCTCCAGGACCTGCTCGGTGACCTCGCCGTCGCGCAGCAGCACCAGGCGCGGCGAGCCGGCGTCGACCACGGTGAGCCGTCCGGACGCCAGGTCCAGCTCCAGCAGCAGCGAGGAGAGGTGCTGCTCCCCCCGGTGCAGGGCGTAGATCGCCTGGTCGGCCAGGGCGGCCTGGTCGGCCAGGCCCAGCTCGGCCCGCCGGGCGTTGCGCAGCGCGTGGGTGGCGAGTGAGGTGAGCATCGAAGCGGCCACTCCCTCGCCCAACCCGTTGATCACGGAGAGCCAGAGCCGGTGACCGTCGTCGGACCAGTCGAAGCTGTCGCCCCGCACCGCGTACGCCGGTTCGAGCTGCCCGGCGAGGCTGAACGACGGGCGGATCCGGCTCCGGCCGGGCAGCAGCTCCCACTGCATCTCGGCGGCCAGGGTCAGCCGGCGCATGCGCTGCGCGGTGAGGTAGATGTCGGTGCTGGCGGCGACGGCCTCCAGCTCGTGGCCGAGCGCGGTGGCGATCCCGGCGAGTTCGCCGACGGCGGTCGGGTCGTCCGGGACGGGCGACAGCCGGAGCACGCCGCGCCGTTCGCCCCGCATGCCGACCGGGAACCAGCCGGTCCCGTCGTTGACGATCGGCTCCTGGTGGTCGAAGCACCGCCACGCGGGGTGGCCCGGCCCGGTGATCGGCTCGCCCTCCCGCAGCGGCAGCAGCACGGCCAACCGGTAGTCGACCTGGAACAGCTCGACCCGGGTGACCTGGTACGACCGCTCCAGCTCGCCGGCGAGCCGGTCGAGCAGGAGGTCGGCCGGGGCGTCGGTGAGGGTCCGGCGTGCCCGATCCTCCGGTCCGCTCATCTTTGCTCCTTTGCACAGGTCGGTGGCCTGGTGGGCCGGGTAGTCTCGGGCGCACCATGGCCGAAGAACACGGTCCCTACGGACCAGAAGCGAGTATGGCCGCCGCCCTCGACGAGGCGGCGGGCACCCTGCTGGCTGTCTGGGAGGCGGCCCGGGAACGGACAACGAGCCGACTCTCGGGCGCGCAGTTGCGTGCCGTCATGGTCGTCGAGCAGTACGACGGGATCAACCTCCGCCGCCTCGCCACGCTGACCGACATGCTGCTCTCCTCCGCCAGCCGGCTCTGCGACCGGCTGGTGGCGGCGGGAATGCTCGAGCGGGAGCCCGGCCGGTTCGACCGGCGGGAGATTTCGCTGCACCTGACGCCGGAGGCGATCCGGCTGCTCGAGGAGCTGCGGGCGGACCGCCGGCGGCGACTGGCCGAGGTCCTGGCCAACATGACCCCGGAGGGGCGCCAGGCGCTGCTGCGCGGGTTGACGGAGTTCGACGAGACCGCCCGGCGCCGGGAGAGCGTGGAGGCCGGCTGGCCGGTCCTGCAGGCGTCGGGGGAGCGGCCGGAGGAGCCGGGGGCGGAGTGGCCCGACGGGTCGGGCGGCCCGGCCGGCGAGCCGCCGGTGGCGCGGACCGCCTGATCCCGGCTCGACGCCCGTACCGTCCGACCGTCCGAGCACCTCGCCCACCCCCTCAGGCCGGGCCGGCCATGGACCGGGCGAGCCGGAGGTGGTGGCAGGCCCGCGGATGCTCGGCGAGGGCCGTCTCGCAGCTGGCGAGCACGGCGTCGAGGAGCGGGCGCCCGCCCCGGGCGGAGAACACCCGGTCCTGCCAGCCGACGAAGTCGAGCAGCAGCTGCGGGTCACCGACCCGGATCGCCGCGGCCAGCAGGTAGGAGACCAGGTGCCGGGCCGGCACGCCGGCCGCGAGGAAGGTCGCCCGCCAGCCCGCGGCCCGGACCACCTCGGCGACGATCCGGGCGGCCAGCGCATGCCACTCGCCCTCGACGCAGGCCATCACCACGTGTCCCCGGTCGGCCGGGCCGGAGTGCCGGGCGGCCACCGTGCCGACCACCAGCTCGCTGACGTGCGTGGCGGCGTGTTCCTGGGCGACGCTCCAGGTGCCGGTCAACCAGCGCCGGCCGATCTCCCGCTCGGCGACCGCGACCAGGTCGACCAGGACGTCCGCCACCGAGCAGCCGGCGTCCAGCAGCTCCGCCGCGAGCCGGACCGCCGCTGACGTGGTCGGCCCGGTCCAGGCAGTCCAGGTACGCCCCGGCGGTCTCCGGGCCGATCCCGTGGCCTGCGGTCACGCGGGCGCCGCCGCCACGGCGAGCATGGCGATGTCGTCGTGGACCTGCCCGTCCAGCCACTCGTCGACCAGTTGCAGCAGCCGGTCCACCAGGGTGGCCGGCGGCAGGCCGGCCCCCGACGCCAGCGCCTGGCGCAGTCGGGCGTTGCCGAACATCTCCAGTTCCGTCGGGCCGCCCCGGGCCTCGGTCACCCCGTCGGTGTACGCGAGCAGCAGATCGCCGGGGGCGAGCCGGACCTCCGCCTCGACGAACCGGGCAGCAGTGAGCGCGCCGATCGGCATGCCGCCCACCCTTACCTGGTCGACGGTGCCGTCGGCCCGGACGATCAGCGGGGAGGGGTGACCGCCGCCGGCCACCCGGACCACCAGCCCCCCGTCCCCCTGGCGGGCCAGGGTGCCGAGCAGCAGGGTGGTGAACTGGGCCGAGCGGGCGGCGTCGGGAGCGTCGAAGAGCGCCCGGTTGAGCAGCCGCATCAGCTTCAGCGGCCGCTGCTCGACCAGCCGGAGGGTCTGCAACGACTGGCGTACCCGGCCGGTCAGCACCGCCGCGCCGACCCCCTTGCCGCAGACGTCGCCGAGGGCGAACATGGCGCCCTCCTCCGTGGGAAAGACGTCGTAGAAATCGCCGCCGATGCGGAGGCTGTCCCCGGCGGCCCGGTAGCCACCGGCCAGCGTGGCCCCGCCGACGGCGGGCAGCTCCGGCGGAAGGAGGCTGTTCTGCAGCACCCGGGCCAGGTGGGCCTGCTCGCCGTAGAGCTCGGCGGCGGCCAGCGCGGCCCCGGCGCGGGCGGCGAACTCCCGGGCCAGCTCGATCTCCCGCTGGTCGAACCCGGCGCGCTCGGCCCGCCGGATCAGGATCAGCGCGCCAGCCGGACCGCCGGCGTTGAGCATGGGGCTGATCAGGAGGGTGCCGGGCCGGCCGAAGTGGTCGGGTAGCACCTCGGCCAGGTCGGCCGGTTCGGCGTTGAGCCACGGGCTGGGCTCGACCGCGTCCCCGTCGAGGGCGTCGGCGAGGCCGGGGACCGCGGCGGCCAGGTCCCAGGAGCCGACTCCGGTGGCGGGGAGCGCGTCACCCTCGGCGTACCGGATCCAGTGCGGCTCGTCCTCGGGAGGCGGTGGGCGGTGCACGACCACCGCGGCGTCGGCCAGGTACGGCACCGGCAGCGTGGCGGTGGCCCGCAGCGTCTGGTCCCGGTGCAGCGACAGCCCGAGCCGGCTGCCGGCCTGGGCCAGGAACGCCGTCCGGGAGCGCTCGGCGAGCAACGCGTCGGTGCGCGCCTGCTCCTCGGTGACGTCCCGCACGTACCAGGCGCAGCGGCCGCCGGCGAGGCCGCGTCGGGTGCCGCGCAGCCGCCGGCCGCGGTGTTCCGCGTCGAAGGTGTCGGCACCGGCCTGGACCGCGCGGGCCAGGGCGGGCACCGCGCAGCGGGCCAGGTCGGTGCCGAGGGTGAGTTCCGGGAGGAGGTCGACCGCCATCGCGTTGACCAGGGTCACGATCCCGGCGTGATCGGTTGTCGCGATCGCCTCGGCGAGCCCGTCGAGCAGCTCACGGGCGAGTCGGGTGTCGGCCGGCAACGCGTTCTCGGTGGATCTGCGGGACCGTGGCCGGGAGGGGTGTCCGCCGCCGCTGACCGGCCCGGCGAGACCGCCCCGTCGGGCGGTCGTCACCGCTGATCGCCGGGCACCCCGGTCTGTCGACCTGTGCGCATGCTGTCGGTGCACTCCTCGGTTGCGGTGTCGTCGCCTCCGCGCAAGCGTACCGAGGGCGGCAGCCGATCGCCCGTCCAGGAAGTCGGGGGTCACCCGTAGCGGGCGAGCCAGCCCACCGGCCGGTCGACGATCAGGCGGACCACCGAGGCGGCTCCGCCGACGGCGGCGGACTGTGCGCCAAGCGCCGCCGGCCGCACGGTCACCGGCGACCAGGCTGCGGTGAGCACCCGGCGGGAGATCTCCGCGACCACCGGTGGCCGGAGCCACGGCGCGAGCGGGGCGTATCCGCCGCCGAGCACCACGGTGTCCAGATCGAGCAGGTTCACCACGCCCGCGACCGCCACCCCGAGCGCGGTTCCGGCGTCGGCCAGCGCGGCGAGGGTGACCGGGTCGCCGGCCGCGGCGAGGTCGGCCAGCCGGGTCGCGGCGGTGTCCGCGGGGAGTTCCGC
>NZ_QGGF01000326.1 GCF_003857015.1 Micromonospora globispora
GCAGCGCCGCGCCGCTCATCGCCGCCCGGGCCGCCGGTGCCGGGCCGATCATCGCGGTCGACGTCGCCGAGGCCAAGCGCGAGCTCGCCCTCGCCGCTGGCGCCACCGACTTTTTGCTCTCCGACGACCAGCTCTCGAAGGAGGTGCGGGCGCGCACCGAGGGCCGGGGCGTCGACCACGCCTTCGAGTGCGTCGGCCGGTCGGCCACCATCCGCGCCGCCTGGCGGCTCACCCGGCGCGGGGGAGCGGTCACCGTCGTCGGCATGGGCGCCCGGGACGACATGGTCAGCCTGGCCGCGCTGGACATCTTCCACTCCGCCCGCACTCTGCGCTCCTCGGTGTACGGCTCCGCCGACCCGGATCGGGAGGTGCCGGAGCTGGCCCGCGCGCTCAGCGACGGGACGCTGGACCTGCGCCCGCTGGTCAGCGGCCGGATCCCGCTGGACGAGGCGCCGGCGGCGTTCGACCGGCTGGCCCGGGGCGAGGGCGCCCGTTGGGTGGTCACCTTCCCCGACTGAACCGGCAGCGCGACGGACGGGTCGCCGCGGCGTCAGCGGGCGGCGCCCGACCCCTCGATCAGCGCGGCGTAGCCGTCCAGCAGGGTGCGCAGGCCGAACTCGAAGACGCTGTCCAGGTCGAGTTCCACATCCCCCTCGGCGTTCAGCGCCGCGAGGGCGGGGTAGCGCCCGTCGCTCATCATGCGGTCGAACGCCGTCCAGTGGCTCTGAATCCACTGCTCGTCGGTCAGGCCGGTGTCCTGCTCCGCCTGGGCCCGCATCTCCAGGTTGGTGGCGATGCCACGCACGTACGCCATCAGCGTCACCGCGAGGTGCAGGCGCAACCGGCGGTCCAGCCCGAGGCCGGCGGTGGCGCGCAGGGCCCACTCGGTGTGCGCCATGCCGCGCGGCATCGGCTGGGGCCGGGAGATCGAGATGACGTGCGGCAGCCAGCGGTGCCGCCGATAGGTCGCCCACTGGGCGTGGGCGAGCAGCTCCAGCCCGGGCCGCCAGCCGGCCGGCCGGACCGCCGGCAGTGGCGCGTCGGCCAGCACCGTGTCGGCCATCGTCAGGATCAGCTCGTCCCGGCCGCGGACGTGCCGGTAGAGCGACATGGTGGCGACCCCCAGGTCGGCGGCGATCTGCCGCATGGAGACCGCGGCCAGACCGCCGTCGTCGGCGAGGGCGATCGCGGTACGGACGAGTCGCTCCCGGCTCAGCTCCGGTTCGGTACGGTCGGCGGCCCGGGGCCGCGGTGCGGGAGCCACCACCGTGCCGGCGCCGGGACGGGCGAGGACCAGGCCCTCCTCCCGCAGCAGCGCGAGGACCTTGGTGGCGGTGGCAATGGCGACGCCGTGCTCGCGGGTGATCTGCCGGGCCGACGGCACCGGGTCGCCCGGCCGCAGCTCACCGATCTCGATCCGGCGCCGGATCTCCGCGGCGATCCGCCGGTACGGGGGCGCCGACCCGGAACTGGAGCGCGGCAACGGACACCTCCCGGCGGAGCGTACTAGTACGAGGCGGCACCGACCGCCCTTCCGACCGGAGCGTACTAGTACGCGGCGAGCGCGGCGACGCCGTGGAACCTAGCTTGTGTCGCGCGGGGCATCCGTTCCGTCCGCATCCCGGCGGGCCCGGGTTGACGGTGTACGCACGACTCTCGGGAGTGCTGCGGTGACCAACAGGACCGTGCTCATCTCCGGCGCCGGCATCGCCGGCCCCGCCCTCGCCTTCTGGCTGCACCGGTACGGCTTCCGGCCGACGGTGGTGGAGCGTGCCCCCGGCCTGCGGCCCGGCGGGCAGGCGGTCGACATCCGGGGCACCGCCCGCGAGGTAATCGAGCGGATGGGGCTCAGCGCCCGGATCCGCGCCCGGTGCGTGGCCGAGCGGGGCATGGCGTACGTGGCCGCCGACGGCGGGGTCAGCTGCCGGATGCCGGTGCACGCGTTCGACGGCGAGGGGATCGTCGCGGAGATCGAGATCGAGCGGGGCGACCTGGCCCGGCTGCTGTACGAGGAGACCCGGGCCGAGGTGGAGTACCTCTTCGACGACTCGATCGAGACACTGACCGAGGACGGCGACGGGGTGCGGGTCACCTTCCAGCGGGCCGCCCCGCGCCGGTTCGACCTGGTGGTCGGCGCCGACGGCATGCATTCCCGGACGCGGGCGCTGGCGTTCGGGCCGGAGTCGGCGTACGTCCGGCCGCTCGGGGCGTACCTGGCCTACTTCAGCACGCCGTACCCGGATGACTCCGGCTGGTTCCTGCTGCACAACGCCCCCGGCGGCCGGGTGGTGGGCACCCGGCCGACCCGGGACGGGCGGACCAGCGCCCTGTTCAGCTTCGTCTCCCCGCCGCTGGACGTCGACCGGCGGGACATCGCCGGGCAGCGGCGCGTCCTGGCCGAGCGGTTCGCCGACGTCGGCTGGCGTACGGCCGAGCTGCTGGCCGCGATGCCGGACGCGCCGGACTTCTACTTCGACCTGTACGGCCAGGTGCGGATGGAGCGGTGGAGCTCCGGGCGGGTGGCGCTGCTCGGCGACGCCGCCTGGTGCCCGTCCCCGCTGACCGGCCAGGGCACCAGCCTCTCCCTGGTCGGCGCGTACCTGCTGGCGGGGGAGCTGGCCGCCGCCGACGGCGACCACCGGGTCGCGTACCGACGCTACGAGGAGGCGCTGCGGGAGCACGTGCGGCGCGGCCAGGAGCTGCCCGGCGGCGGGATCTCCGGCTTCCTGCCGGCCAGTCGGACCGCCATCTGGCTGCGGGACCGGTCGATGCGGGCGATGACCTCCCGCCCGCTGCGGCGGCTGACCGCCCGGGCGTTCTTCAGCAAGGCCGACGGCCTGGCCCTGCCGGAGTACGCCGGGAGCCGCTGACGGCCGGTGGCGCCACCACATGTCGTGGCCGATCGGCGGGCACCGATCGGTTCCGCTGACCGGTGAGGGGGGCCGACCGGCGGCCCCCTATGGCTGATCAGCCCGCCCGAACCGGGCCGAATGTGTGGGCCACCGACATGGCTCGGCTCGGGCGTCACACCGTACGTTTCCTCCACGCGACGGCCCTGTGACCGCGGTCACCGACCTGGTCGTCGCGGGCGACGTGCGGAGGATGTGGCGATGGCCGGGCAAGCGCTCCTGTCGGCCCGCGGGCTGACCCGCGACTTCCGGGGCTTCCGGGCGGTCGACGGGGTGGACCTCGACGTGGCGCCGGAGACCGTGCACGCCCTGGTGGGCCCGAACGGTGCCGGCAAGACCACGCTGTTCAACCTGCTGACCGGCTTCCTGCCGCCCAGCGGGGGAAAGATCGAACTGGACGGCCGAGACGTCACCGGCCTGCCCCCGGAGCGGGTCGCGCGGCTCGGCGTGGCCCGCTCGTTCCAGATCACCAGCCTCTTCCCGCAGCTGTGCGCCCGCGAGCACGTCGAGCTGGCACTCCAGTCTTCGAGTGGGCTGGGCTGGCGGTTCTGGCGCTCGGCGAAGCTGATGCACCGCTACCGGGAGCGCGCCGAGGAGCTGCTGGCCATGGTCGGCCTCGAGGAGCTGGCCGAGGCGCCGGCGGAGGCCCTCGCGTACGGCCGCAAGCGCGCCCTGGAGCTGGCCATCGCCCTCGCCCTGGACCCGAAGGTGCTGCTGCTCGACGAGCCGACCGCCGGGATGGGGCTGGAGGACGTCGACCGCACCGTCGAGCTGATCGCCCGGGTCCGCCAGGGCCGGACCGTGGTGATGGTCGAGCACAACATGAGCGTCGTCGGCCGGCTGGCGGACACCGTCACCGTCCTGCAGGCCGGCAAGGTGCTGGTCGAGGGGCCGTACGAGCAGGTCCGCGCCGACGAGCGGGTCATCACCGCCTACCTGGGAGCCGCTGATGCTGCGCATTGAGAACCTCTCCGCCTTCTACGGCGAGGCGCAGGTGCTGCGGGAGGTGAGCCTGGACGTCGCCGCCGGCGAGGTGGTCACCCTGGTCGGCCGCAACGGCGCCGGCAAGTCAACCCTGCTGCGCTGCGTGATGGGGCTGCACGCCGGGCAGCGCGGCACGATCACCCTCGACGGCCGGGACGTCACCAAACTGCCGGCGTACAAGCGGGCGCGGCTCGGCCTCGGCTGGGTCCCCGACGACCGTGGCGCGTACGCCAGCCTCAGCGTCACCGAGAACCTGACCCTCCCGCCCCGGGTCGGTCCCGACCCGTGGCCGCTGGAGCGGGTGTACGAGGCGTTCCCCGCCCTCTACACCCGGCGCGACTCGGCGGCGACCATGCTGTCGGGCGGCGAGCAGCAGATGCTCGCCCTGGCCCGGGTGCTCCGGATGGGCGCCCGGCTGCTGCTCTGCGACGAGCCCACCGAGGGGCTCTCCCCACTGCTCGTGCAGCAGGTCGGCGACCTGCTGCGGGAGGCCAAGAAGCACGGGGTGACCGTGCTGCTGGTCGAGCAGAACCTGCACTTCGCCACCGGCGTCGCCGACCGGCACTACCTGCTGGCCGAGGGACGGATCGCGGAGGCGATGGACAACTCCGAGGTGCGCTCGCGGGAGCGCGAGCTGCTGGCGTACCTCGGCATCTGAAATTTCAAACGGCACATTGAGCCGCGCCTCGGCGCGGATGTGGAGGGATCGGCATGCGCAGAACCGCAGGTTTGGCGGCGGCGTCCGCCGCCGTGCTGCTCGCCGCCGGGTGCGGCGGCGGTGGTCCGAGCGGGTCGGGAGATTCCAAGCTCACCGACGACAAGATCGTGCTGGGTGTCCTGAACGACCAGTCCGGGGTGTACGCGGACGCGTCCGGCCCGAACTCGGTTAAGGCCGTGGAGATGGCGATCGCCGACTTCAAGGCCAAGTACGGCGACAAGGCGATCACCAAGAACATCAGCGTCGAGTCCGCCGACCACCAGAACAAGCCGGACATCGCCAACACCAAGGCGGCCGAGCTCTACGACCGCAAGGGCGTCGACGCGATCTTCGACGTGCCCACCTCGTCGGCCGCCCTGAAGGTCGCCGACGTCGCCAAGGCGAAGAAGAAGTTGTACTTCAACATCACCGGCGCGACCACCGCCCTGACCGGGGCGTCGTGCAACAAGTACACCTTCCACTACGCCTACGACACCTACATGCTGGCGCACGGCACCGGTACGGCGGCGACCCAGCAGGGCGCCAAGAACTGGTACATCGTCTACCCGGACTACGCGTTCGGTCAGGACATGGAGAAGAAGTTCTCCGCGGCGGTCGAGGGCGCGGGCGGCAAGGTCGTCGCCAAGGACGCGACGCCGTTCCCGAACGACAACTTCTCCACCTTCCTGCTGAAGGCGCCGACGCTGAACCCGAAGCCGGACACCCTGGGCACCATGCAGGCCGGCGGTGACCTGGTCAACCTGGTGAAGCAGTACAACGAGTTCAAGCTGCGGGACAAGGGCATCGGCCTGGCGGTCGGCCTGATGTTCCTCACCGACATCCACTCGCTCACCCCGGCGGCGCTGGCCGGCACCACCTACACCGACGCCTGGTACTGGAACTTCGACCAGCAGAACCGCGAGTTCGCCGACCGGTTCATGAAGGAGACGGGCACGCGGCCCACCTTCGCGCACGCGGCCAACTACTCGGCGGCGATGCAGTACCTGGAGGCCGTGCAGGCCGCCGGCACCGACGATGCCGACAAGGTCGTCGCCGGGCTGGAGGGCAAGGAGATCAACGACGTCTTCCTGCGCAACGGCAAGATCCGCGCCGAGGACCACCGGGTCATCCACGACGCGTACCTGGCCCAGGTCAAGCCGGCGTCCGAGGTCAAGGAGCCCTGGGACTACGTCAAGGTCCTGAAGACCATCCCGGCGGCCGAGGCGTTCGCGCCCCCGTCGGCCGAGTGCAAGATGTGACGAGGCCATGACCGGTTTCCTTCAGCACACATTCGACGGGCTGGTGAACGGGGCGTTCTACGCCCTGCTCGCCCTCGGCCTGGCGGTCATCTTCGGGATGCTCCGCGTGGTCAACTTCGCCCACGGCGCCTTCTACATGCTCGGCGCGATGGGGGCGTACGTCCTGCTTGCCGAGCTCGGAGTGCCGTTCTGGTGGGCGTTGGTGATCATGCCGGTGGTGCTGGGGGTGCTGGGCATGGCGCTGGAGCGGGCCTTCGTCCATCGGCTGGCCCAGCTCGATCCGCTCTACAACTTCCTGCTCACCTTCGGCCTGACGCTGATCCTGCAGGATCTGGTGAAGTCCCGGTACGGCGTGCAGTCCATCCCGTACGCCCCGCCGGCCGAACTCAACGGGTCCGTCGACTTCGGACTGTTCGACTTTCCGACGTACCGGGTCTTCGTGCTGGTCTTCGCCGTCGCGATCTGCGTCGGGGTGTGGTGGCTGCTCACCCACAGCCGGGTGGGCATGGTGGTGCGGGCCGCGACCGAACGCCCGGAGCTCACCCGGGCGTTCGGGATCAACGTCGGACGGTGGGTGACCCCGGTCTTCGGCTTCGGCATCGCGCTCGCCGGACTGGCCGGGGTCCTCGCCGCCCCGATGCGGGCGGTCAACCCGCTGATGGGGTCCGACCTCATCATCGTGGTCTTCGCGGTTGTGGTGATCGGCGGCCTCGGCTCGATCTTCGGGTCGGTGGCCGCCGGGTTCGGCATCGGACTGATCCAGGCCTGGGGCGTGGTCTACCTGGCCGACTGGCCGATCCTGTCGCAGACCCTGGTGTTCATCGTGATGGCGGCCGTGCTGATGTGGCGCCCGGCCGGCCTGTTCGGGCGTGAGGAGGCACCGGCATGACGACTGTCGTCGACAGCGAGCCCGGGGCGAAGCCGGGCCCGGCCCGCTCCGGGCTGGTCGCCGTGGCCCGGGCCCCCTGGTGGCTCCGGTACGCGCTGCTCGCGGTGGGGCTGGGGGTGGCCCTCTGGCTGCCCAACAGCCTCTACCCGCCGGTCGCCGTGGACATCCTCTGCTGGGCGCTGTTCGCGGTCTCGGTGGACCTGCTGCTCGGCTTCACCGGGCTGATGTCCTTCGGCCACGCCGCGTTCTGGGGCACGTCGGCGTACGTCGCCGGCATCGTCGCGACCAAGGCCGGCCTGCCGTTCCCGGTGGCGGTGTTGATCGGCGCGGTGGCCGCGGCCGTGCTCGCCGTTCCGATCGGCTATCTCGCGGTGAAGCGCACCGGCATCTACTTCGCCATGGTGACGCTGGCCTTCGCGCAGATGATCTACTACGTCGCCAACAAGTGGAGCACGGTCACCGGCGGGGAGAACGGCCTCCCGTCGGTGCCGCGCGAGCTCGGCGGGCTCGACCTCTCCGACGAGTACTACTTCTACTACGCGGCCCTGCCGATCGCGCTGCTCGGCCTCTGGGCCGCCTGGCGGATCGTGAACTCGCCGTTCGGGCGGGTGCTGGTCGGCATCCGCGACAACCCGGCCCGGGCCCGTGCCCTCGGTTACCCGGTGCACCGGTACAAGCTGACCGCGTTCGTCCTCTCGGCGTTCCTCGCCGGGCTGGGTGGCGGCCTCTTCGTGATGAACCACGAGTCCGTGGCGCTGGATGCGCTGCACTGGACCACGTCCGGCAAGGCGGTCATCGTCGTGGTGCTCGGCGGGATCGGCACGCTGTGGGGCGGGGTGATCGGCGCGGCATTCCTGGTGCGGTTGGAGGACTGGCTGTCGTTCTCCGGCTTCGAGCAGATCGGCCTGGTCACCGGTGCCATCTTCGTGCTGGCCGTGTTGCTGTTCCGCAAGGGCATCTGGGGCACCGTGGCGACCCTGGCCCAGCGTCGGATGGCCCGGCGGAGGCAGTCCGACAGCTGATCCTGATCGCGGCGCGTCCAACCGGCGCCGACTCGACGTACCCCCGGGTGGTGAACCGCTACCCGGGGGTACGTCTGTGCTGAGCGCCCGGGCGGCCCGACGGGCGGGACGGCTCTCCCAGGCCCGGCATCTCCTGCCGGCGCGGGACGCGCTGCTGCGGGCGGCGCTGGCTGTCGGTCCCCCGGCGTAGCGTCCGGTGCGGACCTGGCACGGGGCGGGTCCGCACCGGGTCTCCGCGTGACCTGGAACACAAACGATACGAACCGGTTCCGTATCGAAACCGTCGCACCTAGGCTCAGCAGCGTTACGAGTCTGCCCCGTATCGTATTTC
The DNA here is from genome assembly GCF_003857015.1 of Micromonospora globispora. GTDB lineage: Bacteria > Actinomycetota > Actinomycetes > Mycobacteriales > Micromonosporaceae > Micromonospora > Micromonospora globispora. The sequence goes on from NZ_QGGF01000326.1 coordinate 8,092, forward strand.
GACGCGGGTGAGCCGGGGGGAGAACCGGACATGGAACCGCACGAGAACACCGGACACCCGAGGAGGTGGGCGATCCTCGGGGTGCTGGTGATCAGCCTCCTCGTCGTCGTCCTCGACAACACCATCCTCAACGTCGCACTCCGCACCCTCGCCGATCCGGTGCACGGCCTCGGCGCCAGCCAGGGCGAGCTGGAGTGGGCGATCAACTCCTACACGCTGGTCTTCGCCGGCCTGCTCTTCACCTTCGGCGTGCTCGGCGACCGGCTGGGACGCAAGCGGTTCCTGCTGGTCGGCCTGGCGCTGTTCGGGCTGGCGTCGCTGCTGTCGGCGTACGCCCAGAGCCCCGGGCAGCTCATCGGCGCCCGCGCCCTGATGGGGGTCGGCGGCGCGGCCATCATGCCGGTGACGCTCTCGATCATCTCCAACGTCTTCGACCCGCGCGAGCGCGGCCGGGCGATCGGCGTCTGGGCCGGCGCGGTCGGCCTCGCCGTGGCGATCGGCCCGATCCTCGGCGGGGCCCTGCTCGAGCACTACTGGTGGGGTTCGGTCTTCCTGATCAACGTGCCCGTGGTGGCGCTCGGCGTGGTGCTGGTCGCGCTCCTGGTGCCCGAGTCGCGTGACCCCCGGCCGGGCCGCGTCGACCTGGTCGGCGTGCTGCTCTCGGTGGTCGGTCTGGTGGCCCTCACCTACGGCATCATCGACGGTGGCGAGCACGGCTTCGACCGACTGCCCGTCTGGGGCGCGATCGTCGGTGGCCTGGCGGTGCTGGCCTGGTTCGTCTCCCACGAGCTGCGCAGCGACCACCCGTCGCTGGACGTCCGGCTCTTCCGGGTGCCCCGGTTCGCCGCACCCGTGGCGCTGGTCGGGCTGGTCTTCTTCGCCGCCATGGGCGTGATGTTCTTCAACGCGTTCTACCTCCAGCTGGTGCGCGGCTACAGCCCGCTGGAGACCGGACTGCTCTTCCTGCCGTTCGCCGCCGCACAGCTGGTCTTCGCGCCGCGCAGCGCGGCGATGGTCCGCCGCTTCGGCGGCCGGGCGGTCGCGGTGGTCGGTCTCGTGCTGACCGCGGTGGCGCTCGGCGCGTTCGTCTTCGTCGACGCGGTCACGCCGATCTGGGTCGTCCTGGTCCTCACCTTCGTCCAGGGCACCGGCATGGCGAACATCATGCCGCCGGCGACCGAGTCGATCATGTCGGCACTGCCCCGGGAGAAGGCCGGCGTCGGCTCGGCGGTCAGCAACACCGTCCGGCAAGTCGCCGGCGCGCTGGGCGTCGCGGTGCTCGGCTCGGTGCTCTCCGCGGTCTACCGGGAGGACATCGCCTCGGCCGTCGCCGGCCTGCCCGCCCCGGCCCGCGAGGCCGCCGACGAGTCCATCTCCGGCGCGTACGCGGCGGCGGCCCAGCTCGGGCCGCTGGCGCCCAGGCTGATCGCGGCGGCCAACGACTCGTTCGTCGCGGCGATGCACTGGGCCGCCGGGCTCTCCGCGGTGGTGGCCGCGCTCGGCGTCCTGATCGCGCTGCGCTGGATGCCCGGGCGCCCGGTCGCCGGCCCCGCCGTGGGTCGAGAGACCGCAGAACGGGAGTTGGCCGGAACGGCATAGGTTCGGCGACAATGTCTGACGTGACTTCCACCGCTGATGCTCCGCGGTCGCCCGGGCGACCGCGGAGCGTCCGCGCGGACGAGGCCATCGTGCAGGCCACCCTGGACCTGCTCGCCGAGGGCAACAGCATCGAGGCGCTCTCGATCGAGGCGATCGCCGCCCGCGCCGGGGTGGGCAAGGCCACCATCTACCGGCGCTGGTCGGGCAAGGACGCGCTCCTGCTCGACGCGTTGCGCACCCTCAAGGGCACTCCGCCCGAGCCGGCCGGCCACTCCGTCCGCGACGATCTGGTGCTGCTGGTCGGCGCCGTCGGGCACAACGTCGACCCGCGCGCCGCGAAGATCATGCCCTGTCTGGTGCCCGAGGTGAACCGGAGCCCGGACCACTACCAGCTCTACCAGACCATCATCGAGCCACGCCGGCGGCTGATGCGCGACGTGCTCCGACGCGGGGTGGCCTCCGGGGAACTCCGCGCCGACCTCGACATCGACCTGGCGATGGCGCTGCTCAGCGGCCCGATGGTCCTGCAGCGGGTGCTGCGCTGGCATCCCGAGCTGGACGACCGGATCCTGCCCGAGCGGATCGTCGACGGCGTCCTGGAGGGCCTCCGGGCCCGCTGACCGCGGCCGCGCCTCGACCGGCGCGCTGGTGGCGCGCCCGTACCGCGACCGCTCAAGCGGCGGTTGCTCGGCCGTGGTTCAGGCGGCCGGCGTCCGCAGCCGGTGCAGGCGCAGCGCGAGCTGCACCTCCAGCGCCCGCTCCGGCTTCTGCCAGTCCGGGCCGAGCAGCTGCCCGACCCGTTCCAGCCGCTGGGTCACCGTGTTGACGTGCACGTGCAGCAGCTCCGCCGCCCGGGCCAGGCTGCCGCCCACCCCGAAGTACGCCTCCAGCGTCTTCACCAGCGCGGTGCCCCGCCGGGCGTCGTAGTCGACCACCGGGCCCACCGTCGCCTGGAGGAAGCGGGCCACGTCCCGGTCGCCCGAGTCGCCCACCGCGCCCAGCAGCAGCCCGACGAAGCCCAGCTCCTCGGTGCTCGCCCCCTGGCCGGCCCGGCCCAGTGCGCCCAGCGCGGTGAGGCACCGGTCCGCCTCGGCGAACGTGGTCGCCAGCGCCGTCGGCCCGGTCGACGGGCCGCTCGCGCCGGCGGTCACCGGCCGGCCGGTCACCCGGGAC
>NZ_QGGF01000330.1 GCF_003857015.1 Micromonospora globispora
CACCAGCTCACCATCCACTTCGGTGTCCCGGGCACCCTCACCGCTCACTTCTGGGCCGTACCCGGCCGGCGCCGGTGGCAGCGCCACCACCTGATCGGCCTACGCAAGGGCCAACCCGCCCCGTGTGCGGGCGGACCCGTCCGGCTGCTCGACCTTCCCGGCATGCGCCACGCCGCCGCCGTCGGCGCCGGCATCCGCCACCAGATCTGGCAGCACGCCGTCCACGGCACCCGACCCGCCACCCCCTGGCCGACGTTCGAGGCACGCCACCTCGCCAACCCCGACACGTACCCCCTCGACGCCGCCATCGCGGACTTCCACGCCCAACCCCGCGTCAACGCCATGCGCCTGCACGCCGCCGCGAACCCGGGCCCCGGGCAACCCGGCATCGGAGAGCTGGAGATGTACCAGGCCGGCCCCCTCGCCTACCAGCACTACAGCGCCGCCACCACTGTGGCCGGCGACGCCATGCTCACCGCCGACGGCCACAAGCTCGCCCCCGCCAGCGACGCCCTCACCGACCGCACCACCTACATCGAGCAGGCCCTGCGCCACCTCGACGCCCTCGCACCCGACCAGCGGCTCCTCGCCGTCGCCCTCTAACGCCACACGCCACAGCAGCGGGGCCGGCGCACCTCAACCCTCCTCAACCCGGGGGCACCAGGTGCGCCGCCCCGGCACGCGGCGATCCCGCAGGAAGACCTACACCACGTCATGCCCATCACGAGGAGGGAACCACCGAATGAGGCCGCAAGATCGCGCCGCCGTCATCACCGCGGCGCTCACCGCCGCTGAACAGGACGCCGACGATCGGGGCTGGGACGCCCGGCCCGCGCTGCTCGGCCTGCTCGACCCGACCGGCCACCGTCACGCACCCGCGGTCGGTATGCGGGAGTTGCCCGTCGACGAGGCGGTGTGGCGGCTGCACGAGCAGACCGTGCCCGGCCTGAGGCTGCCCTACTGGGTAGGGCTCACGGCGATCACCGAGCACCTCACCGCGCCGACCACGGTTGCCTCGCTGCGGCAGTGGGCCCGGGCGGAACAGCGGCGGCTGATCGGGATGGCTTTCCTCTGCGAAGGCCTCGACACCCATGCCGACAGCACGCCGGCTCACCCCGATGGGTTGCCGGTGCGGGCGCTGATCGCCTGCGACACCGACGCACGGCACTACCAGATCCTGCGGGTACGCGGCGCGGCCAGCACCACTACCACGGTCCTCGACCACCCGCCGGCCTCGGTGCGCGCCACCGTCATCCCGATGTGCCTGCAGCGCCTGCTCACCTGCGCCGTCGCCTGAACCGCCGAGGCCGACAGACGTCGCCGGCCGCCGCGCCCGCCCTCCGAGCTGCGTGCCGCCGTGCCGTCGCCCTAACGGCGGCCGCACTCACCGGCGGGAGCCATCAACCCTGCGAGATCGCCAGCAGGCATGCACCAGATGCCCCTTGGCGGCAGCGCCCGCCGCACGCCAGCCCGCTCCGCTCCGGCTGCCGGCCACACCGTGAGCACACCGGCACGCCGGGCGCCCCGGGCCTGGGGCGCCCACCCAGCCGGCCTGCGACAGGCCGCCCTATTCCTCTTCCCGCTCCCCTGTCGACAGGAAGCACTCGCTTCGTCCTGCTCGCGTCCCAAGATCCGGTCCTTGCACTTGATCACCGCCGCGCTCGAAGCGTGGATCAGTGCGCGGACCTCATCCCCATCCCGGTCACAAGGAAGGACATGCGCATGACCGACGCATCACCGCAGACCGCTCCAGCGCACAACACGCTCAAAGTCCTGGCCGCGCTCGCCGAACTCGGCGATGCGCCCGCCGCGGCGGTGGCCGAGCACGCCCGGCTCGGCTACTCCACGACCACCTCGAAGCTTCGCGCCTGGGAAGAGTCCGGGCAGGCGCAGCGGTTCCGCACCGACGACGGCCGCACCCTGTGGCGACTCACTGCCGCCGGCCGTACCGCCACCTCCCGCGCCGACAGCGGGGAACCTCCCACCACCCCGGGCACGTCCGATCGGTCCGTCGAGGCGGTGGCCGGCGGCGAGCGCGGCGACGGTGACGAATCAGCCGCCACCACCGCAGCCGGCGGCCACCCTGCGGCCAGCGGCGAGCCAGCAGAGGAGGAGCCGGGTCTCGACGCGCCGGCAGCCCCTGAGGAGACGGCGACCAGCCCCGCCGAGACCGGCAGCGCTGACGTACCGGCCAGCCCGACGCCGCAGGAGACGACAGCCGACGGTCGCCACGCCGCGCCGACACCACAGGTCGAGGACCGCTCCACGAAGGCCCGCCGGGCCGGCGGATCGCTGCGCGGGACGATCCTGGACATCCTCGAAGCCCACCCCGACCGGCAGTACAAGACCGGCGAGCTCGCGAAGCTTATCGACGCCGGCAACGCCGGCAGCGGCGCGGCCAAGGCCAGCCCGGGGGCTGTTGCCAACGCGGCCACGAAACTCGTCGCCACCGGCAAGGCCGTGCAGACCGTCGAACGACCGGCCACTTTCCAGCTCGCGCCCGCCAACGTCGGCCAGTAAGCCCCTCGTCCGGCAGCCCGGAGGCGGGCGTTCAAGTTTGGCGACTCACGCCCGCCCCCGGTGCTCCTTTGCACGCAAGGAGCGATCCGAGTGTCTCCCATCCTGCACGCGATCGTCACCACCGTCGGCGGGATCCTCGCCGGCCTCGCCCTCGCCGGCGGTCTGCTGTGGCGCCAGCACCAGGCCCTCGAAGCGGCCCGCTACGACGCCACCCATGACGACATCACCGGCCTGCCCAACCGGCGGCTCCTGCTCACCCGCCTGCGCGCCGCCCTCACCGAGAACGCGCCGTGCGGGCTGGTGCTGCTCGACCTCGACCGGTTCAAGACCGTCAACGACACCTTGGGCCACGACACCGGCAACATTCTGCTCGCCCAGGTCGGGCGGCTCCTCGCCGGACTGCAGGCCCCGGTCGAGATCGTCGCCCGCCTCTCCGGGGACGAGTTCGCGCTGCTCGTGCGCGGCGACCACGACGAAACCGCCGCCGTGGCGCATACCGCCTGGCGCGCCATCGGCGCCGCCCCGATCGGCCTGGACTGCGGCGACATCAGCGTCAGCGCCTCCGTCGGCTACACCCACACCCACCTCAGCACTCCACCCCGGCAGCTGCTCGCCGAAGCCGACGAGGCCATGTACCACGCCAAGCGCAGCGGCATCGGCGTCTGCGGACACCGCCCGCTCACCACACCGCCAGGCCGGCGCAGCCGGGACCGCCACCACCGCTGACCCGCCCCGCATGCCTCCACTAAGGACCCCGCAGCCGCTGGCTGCGGGGTCCTTCCCCATTGCGCCCTCTGTTCGAGGAGACGACGATGCTGTCCTTCACCGCTGTCCACACCGTGTCGCAATGCCTGCTCACCGCCAACGCCGAGGCCGAGATCACCGGCTGGGGCACCCCGCCGACACTGCTGCTCATCCATCACCTGCGAGCGGAACTCACCGTTCCGACGCTGCATGAGATGAGTGTCGTCGAGTTCCCGCTGCACCCCGACGACCTGCTCACCGACCCCGCCGGGCTGCCCGCGCTGCTGCAGCGCCTCGCCCATGCCCTGCACCACACCGACGAGGCGGCGTCCATGCCCTACCAGGCCACCCTCGACACCATCATTCGGCTGATCCGCGGCACCAGACCCGCCGCGCGGCTGCTGGCGTGGGCCGCCATCTACGACGACATCCACACCCTCCACGGTCGGCTGCGGCCGGCCCGCCGTGTCGACGCCGTCGACCTCGACGGCCGCGCCTACCACCTCACCGATCTGCGCGGCGAGGAGCCCCCGCTGCTGGCCGCCGACGACACCCCCAACCCCGATGACATGCCCGCCACCCTGCCGGGGCTGGCCGCCCTGCTCGCCGCCACCGCCCGCTTTGCCCACGTCCACGCGGGCGAGGCCACCTCATGACCGGCGGGCATTCCGGGAGCAGCGCCCACGACGACGAGCCGATCTTCATCCCTACCGGGCCCGGCGGCGAGGCGCTGCGCTGCCGCGTGTGCGGGGCCGTCGACGAGGTCACCGGGGACGAGGTGCCGTCCATGGCCGGCTACGCCACCGACACCTACGCCCAGTGCACCCGCTGCGGGTCCGTCGAGTTGAGCGACCCCATCTTCGGCTGGCGCGCCAAGCCCGCCATTTGGCCGCCCATGACCGACCGCGAGCAGTCGTGACGGTCATCCGCGAGGCCATCGCATCTGCCGAGCGGGCACCGATGGCAGGCAACGCCGACGAAGGCCCGTTCTCCGGTTGCGGTGCGACCGGCCTGCAGGGACGCGGCGCGCTTCTGACGCATTGACCTGGGCTGGGTCCCGGCCCGCAACCGCCGCACGTCTGTCCACGCCACAGCCACTCCACGGTCCGTCGGAGCGCTCCTCGAAAGGCCACGCGGCCCGTCAGTCGCGTGGCCTTTCGCCCTGCCTTCCTCGCCTTGGACGGCAGCGATTCCGGGCGTCCACCGTTCCCGCCGCCCACTCGACCGCACTCGTCCGCCCTTCCATGACCAGCATCCTGCCGAAGGAGCCCACCCGTGAGCGCCCACTGCTACGTCGGCACCACCGATCCCACCAACCCGCATGTTGTGCACGCCCGGTTCGTGCTCTTCGACGGCCATCCCGCCGCTGTCGTGCCCACCCTCGCCCGCATCTGGGCCCACCACGGCCGCCGCGACGCCGTAGCGCTCGCCGCCGCGGTGCTCGCCCACGACTGGGAATACCTCGACCCCGGCATCACCGCCGCCACCACCTGCGCGTTCGCGGGGCAGCAGCCGGTGCCGGGCGTCGGGATGACTCTCGCCACCAACAGGGGCGTCGTCGAGCCGGCGGAGCCGGTCAGCGTGTTCCCGCTGTGCCAGGCCACGCACCTCGACGCGGAGTGGATTTACCTGATCGACCCGGCGACCGCGACCGTCACCGTGCACACCGACGACGGGGACCCCATCGCCCGGTACCGCCTCGACGCCCGCACCCCGCACGCCACCGCCCACGACCGGGCGCACACCACGCACAGGGCATCGGAGTCCCCGCGCTGCCCGCGTTCGCCAGTCGAGGTGACACGGTGAGCGCCCGCACCCTCGGCGCCATCGCAGGCGGCGTGGTCGCCCTGCTCGTGCTGTGCGCAGTCGGGATCGGGGCGATGTTCACCGGCGGTGGCACCGCCTCGGCCGCATGCTTCAGCGCGGTCGGGCCCGACGGCCAGCCGCTGCTGCCCAGCATCACCGTGTCGCCACCCGCTGGCGGCGGTGTCGGCGGGTGGAGCAGCGAGCAGGTGGGCAACGCCGCGACGATCGTCGCTGTCGGCGCCGAGCTGCGGGCTCCGCCACGGGGCTGGGTCGTCGCCCTGGCCACCGCGATGCAGGAATCGAGCCTGCGGAACCTGCCCGGCGGGGACCGCGACTCGGTCGGTCTGTTCCAACAGCGCCCCTCTCAAGGGTGGGGCACGCCTGCCCAGCTGCGGGATCCGCGCTACGCCTCGGGCAAGTTCTATGCGGCGCTGCTCGCCGTGGACGGGTGGCAGGGCATGCCGCTCACCGACGCCGCGCAGGCGGTGCAACGCTCCGCGTTCCCCGGCGCCTACGCCAGATGGGAAGACGACGCGATCGCCCTGGTCCGCGTGCTGACCGGCGGCACCCCGGCCGGCCCGGTCGCGGGTGACCTGGAGCAGGCGATGAGCAATCCGCTGTGCCTGGCCGACGGCGGTGACGGCCAGTTCGGCGGCGAGGCGGTCCCGCTGCCGTCCGGGTTCACCCTGCCGCCGGGGACGCCGCTGCCGGTGGTTACCGCGATCGGCTGGGCCCTGGCCCAGCTCGGCACTCCCTACACCTTCGGCGGGGACTGCACCGCCCCGCGCTCCGGCATCGCCCGGCACCAGTGCGACTGCTCGTCGCTGATGCAGCAGGCCTACCGGGCCGCCGGCATCAGCATCCCGCGTACCACCAGCGAGCAGGTCCACACGGGGACACCTGTCACCGACTACCGCGACCTGCGGCCGGGAGACCTGCTGTTCATCCCCGGCAGTCGCGGCAGCCCGAGCAGGCCGGGCCATGTCGGCATGTACCTCGGCCAAGGACTGATCGTCCAGGCCCCGCACACCGGCGACGTCGTCAAGATCAGCCGCCTCGCGGCCTGGAGCGGCCAGCTCGCCGCCGTCCGCCGCATCGTTGCCTGACTCGGCCCGCCCAAGGGCCCGGACACCACCCGCTTCCTGTCGCCTCGGCCCGCCGGGCCGGGGTTCCCGCACCGTTGATGGAGGTTCCCATCGTGAGTTGTTCCACCCTGATCGGCGTCACCGCTTCCGGTGGCGCCTACGCCGCCCGCTGGTTGCACTGGGGCGGCGACCCCGAGCAGATCATCGTGCCGCTGCGGCGCATCTGGCAGCACACCTTCAACCGGCACACCCTCGCCACCGCCGAGGCGCTCCTACGCCACGACTGGGTCACTTTCGACCCTTCGGCCACCGGCGCCAGCCGGCGGCACGGCAGGCGGCCGGTGCCCGGCGTCGGCTACGGCACCGACCTGCAAGACGGGACCCGCCGTGGCCGCATCGACGAGGCGGCGCAGGGCTACCTCGAGTGGATGTACCTGGTCGACGTCGCCACCGACACGGTGCTGGTGTACGAGGCGACCTGCCACAGCCGGTGGCTGCGGCACAGCCAGCACCCGCTCGACCCGGCAGCGGCCGGCACAGTGCTCGGCTGCGGCGGCTACACCGACCACGGCCACCGCTGGAACCCGGCCCACCTGTGGCTGCCGGACGCCCGCGCCGGGCTCGACGCCGAGGTCTGCCTGGCGGCGCACCCGCACGGGGCGCCGGTCCTCCGGTTCACCGACGCCACCGCCCATACGATCACCGCCGCCACCACCCCACGCAGGGCGAGGCCGGGCAGCAGCGTCGTGGCTTCGCGGCGCGGGCACCGAGTTCGACCTGATGTGGGCCGCCAGGCGGGCGAAGGGGCCCCACCGGCTGCGCCGCGACACCAACGGGCTCCTGCTGCTCGACGTCGTCGTGGCGGGCTGGTCGTGGTGGTTGCTGCCTGCTCCGGCCGAGGGGGCGACGCGATGACCTACCAGCCGGGCGAGCGCGTAGCGCTCGTACACAGCGACGACCCGCACACCCTCCTGCGGCCCGGTGACGAAGGCACCGTCCGCCGCTACCAGCCGGATCAGCGGACTCTCGATGTCGACTGGGGACAACGGCTCCCACCTGTCCATGTGCCTCGATGCGGGCGACCGCGTCCGCCGCGCCGGGCATGCCGGCCCGCCGGACACCGGCTGGCAGCTGGTCCTCGACGCGCTACGCGCCGCGGGCGCCACCGCCGGCCGAGCAGCCGCGCAGTGGTGGGCCCAGGAGACTCTCGGCGGCCGGGCGGTCGGCGGTGTCCGGCCGGCGGCACTGCAGATCCTCGACGCCCTCGACGACGGCGACCCGGCGGTGCTCGATGGGCTGCCCACCGCCGACCCGTACTTCCTCGGCGATGACCAGGCCCGCTATGCGGAGGCCGCCCCGCCTGGCGGGCCGGCCTGGCAGGAGCTGACCGCCCATCGGGTGGACGAGGCCCGGTGGGCGTGGTGCGGCGGGTTCGACGATGCGGTCACCGACGAGGTGGCGCGGCAATGCCGGATCGTCCTGCACCCCACCGGTGACGACCGCGACCTGAGCCACCTACACCCGGACAGGGTGCGGCCTGGTGGGCCGGGAGTGTTCGCCGGGGACTGGGCGTGGACGCCGAACGCCGACGGCGAGATGCGGGTTCCGGTCGGGTTCGCCGGGACGCTGGTCGACAACTGGAACGGGTGGGCGGTGTTCACCTGCACCCGCCAGGTTGCGGAGGCGATCGTCGCCGACCAGCAGGCCGCCCGCGGCCGCTACCGCAAGCACCTCGCCGCCCACGGCGTCGCCGGCGTGCAGCAGGACCGGATGGTCGACGAGTCGATGGCCCGGATGCGCTTCGACGGCGATGTCATCGACGTCGACGAGACCCGGGTGCACGGCGACCCGGACGCGGTCGACCGCATCACCGCCGGCGCTGACGGCCGGTACACGGTGATGGGCCGGTCGTGGACGTGGATAGCCGTGCACCCCTACGACTGCGACCGCATCACGGGTGACATCCCCGACCCGGTCGAGCAGCCACCCACGCCAGCTGCCTGACCCGCCCCATCCCTGACCCCCCTACCACACTTTGAGGAGCATCCCCATGCGCGAGGACTGCGACGACGAGTTCGACGAGTACGCCCACGAGGACATCCTGCAAGCCCTGGTGCGGCACCTGCTCACCAGCGACGAGCTCGACCAGCTCTGCGACGACGCCGACCTGCCCCAGCTGACCCACAGCGACGGGCAGCCGGTGACCATCACCTCGGCGCGCACCTACCGCGACGCCGGGGTCCTGACCCTCGACCGCGGTGTGTGGCTCGAGCTGTCCGACGGCAGCGTGTTCGGCCTGACCGTGCAGATCTCCCGCCGCCCCACCGGCGAGGTCACCCTCAGCCGCCACTAACCCGATGCCGCGCTCGCCCCCGGCTCGACTTGATCGAACCGGGGTCGGATGCGTTCCTTGTCGTCGCCCACCGCCAGGTGGCGTCGGCATCCGTCCAGCCGCAGCCCTTCGGGCTGCTCCTTCAAGCGCCTCACCGGCGTTGCCGGCCGTCCTGTCACGGGAGCGGCCCGCCAACCGCCGTCTCCGCCGCGCGGACATCGCCGCACCGCCCGCGCACTCCGGAGACGGGTGCGCGGGCCCGACCCGTACGTACAGGAGGCCCGCATGGAACCTGCCACCTCACCCGACACCGCCGACGGCACCGCACCCGGCGGTGACCGTCGGCCCGGCTACCTCTACCGACAGGTCGCCGCCTACCTCGCCAGGCACCCCGACCAGGTCCTGAAGGTCGGCGAGGTGACCACCGCGATCGCCGCCCGCTCCACCGGCGCGGTCTTCGAAGCCCTCAAGAAGATGGCCGCCGCTGGATACGCGACTCACCAGACCGGCCCGCACCGCTTCCAGATCACGAAGGCCGGCATCGACGCCGCTGGCACCATGCCACCACCGGCCCCGCGCACCCCCGGCAGCGGCCGCGGTGCGGGGCGGCGACAGCCGGTGACCCGCCCGAACGGCGACCTGTACTTTCCCCGCCGGCTCGCCGGGGCCACCGACGTGGACGTGCTGCGCCGGCTGCGCGACAAGCGCATCCCCGTGCTGCTCTACGGGCCTCCCGGCACCGGCAAGACCGCCCTCGTCGAAGCCGCCTTTCCCGACCTGCTCACGGTGGCTGGCACCGGCGACACCGTCGTGGAGGACTTCCTCGGCAACTTCATCCCCCTCCCCGACGGCGGCTACGAGTTCGTCTACGGCCCCCTCGTACAGGCGATGCGGGAAGGGCGGGCGCTGCTCATCGACGACGCCACCCTCATCCCGCCTAAGGTCCTCGCCGTGCTGTACCCGGCGATGGACGGCCGGCGGGTCATCACCATCCCCGGCTACCGCAACGAACGCGTCGAAGCGAGCGACGGGTTTTACGTCATCGCCGGCCACAACCCCGGCGTCCACGGCGCCATCCTCACCGAGGCCCTCGCATCGCGGTTCGACGTGCACATCGAGGTCACCACCGACTGGCACCTCGCCCGCCACCTCGGCGTCCCCTCCCCCGCCGTGCAAGCGGCCATCGCGCTCAACGCCGACCTGGCCGCGGGGCGGGTGTCGTGGGCGCCGCAGCTACGCGAGCTGCTCGGCTTCGCCCGCGTCCGCAAAACCCTCGGCCTGCCCGCGGCAATAGGCAACCTCGCCGGCCGCGCCCCCGAGGACGACCGGTCGGCCGTCGTCGCCGCCCTGCAACAGCACTTCGGCGCGGACGTGACCGCGCTGACCCTCGGCAAGCAACGCTGACAGGAGCACGGACATGCCCCATCCCTCCACCCACCAACAGCCCGGCCACACCACCCCGGCCGGCGGCGATCCGGACTGGCAGGACTGGAGCGACGCGTGGACCCGGCACATCCCGGTCCTGACCGGCCGCACCGACCTGACCGTCACGGTCGCCCCCGGCGCGGGCGGCGGCGCCCCCGCCTGCTTCTACCCAGACAGCGCCCGGATCGAAGTCGACGCCACCCACATCGGCACCCCCGACACCGCCAACCCGAAGCGGGCCGGCCACAAGCGGCTCGTCCCTACCGCCTACGGGCTGCTCGTCCACGAGGCCGCGCACGCCGCCCACAGCCAGTGGCGCACCCCGCCCGGCACCCCACCCGTCGTCGCCGCCGTCGCCGAGGTCCTCGAGGAGTCCCGCATCGAGTACCGGCAACGCACACGCCGGCGCGGGGACCGCAGGTGGCTGCGCCACACCGTCACCACCCTGATCAGCCCCGGCGACGCCCCCGTCGACGACCCATGGCACGCCGGACACCTCGCCGGACTGCTCCTCGCCCGCGTCGACGCCCGCATCATCACCGCCAAGGACATCCGCGGCGTCCGCGCCGCTGTCACCGCGATCCTCGGCCGCAAACGCCTCCTGCAGCTGCGAGACCTGTGGCGGCAGGCCCACGCCACCGACGACTCCGACGCCGACAGCATGGTCAACCTGGCGTGGCGGTGGTGCCGGATCCTCGGCATCGACCCCCACCTGCAGCCGCAGACACCGGTACCGGATCCGGGCGTGTTCGCCGGCCGGCTCGCCCAGGCCCTGACCGACTACCTCGCCCACGCCACCGGGGTCACCCCCGCCGAGTACCGGGCACAGCAGCTCAACGCCCGGTTCTCCGCCCCCGCGACCTGGAGCCGACGCGAGCCCACCGAAGCCG
>NZ_QGGF01000490.1 GCF_003857015.1 Micromonospora globispora
ACGCGGGCTGCCTGCCGAACCTGCTCCCCGGCGGCCGCCCGGTCACCGAGCCGGCCGCCCGCGCCGAGCTCGGCGAGGCCTGGAACATCGCGGCCGGGGTGATCCCCAGCCAGGCCGGCCGGGACACCGACGGGATCGTCGCCACGGCGGCGGACGGCCAGCTCGGCGCTCTGGTGGTGGCCGGTGTCGACCCGGCCGACCTGGCCGACCCGCGCCTGGCCGAGCGGGCCCTGGACGCGGTGCCGTTCCTGGTCAGCCTGGAGCTGCGGATGAGCGCGGTGGCCCGCCGGGCCGACGTGGTCTTCCCGGTCGCGCCGGTGGTCGAGAAGGCCGGCAGCTTCCTGGACTGGGAGGGCCGGCTGCGTCCCTTCGACGTGGTGCTGGAGACCGGCGCGATGACCGACGGCCGGGTGCTCGACGCGCTCGCCGCGCAGCTCGACGTGCGGCTCGGCACCGGCGATGTGATGAGCGTCCGCCGGGAGCTGGGCGGGCTGCCGCCGACCCGCGTGCGCCGTCCGTCGGCGCCGTCCGTCGAGCCGGCCGCGGTGCCGCAGCCCGGCGCCGGCGAGGCCGTCCTGGCCACCTGGCACCAGCTGCTCGACCTGGGCAGCCTGACCGACGGCGACGAGCACCTCCTGGGCACCGCCCGTCCGCCGGTGGTCCGGCTGGGCAAGGGCACCGCGGAGGCGATCGGCGTCGCCGACGGTGACCCGGTGACGGTGGGCACCGACCGGGGGGCGATCACCCTGCCGGCGGCGATCACCGAGATGCCGGACGGTGTCGTCTGGCTGCCGACCAACTCACCCGGCTCGACCGTGCGGCGCAGCCTCGGCGCGACGTCCGGCACGGTCGTACGGATCGCTGCCTCCCGAGCGACAGGTCCCGGTTCGACCGGCCCGGTCGCCGCGGACGTGGCGGGTCGCCCGGGTCCGCTCCTCAACTCCGGGGGTGTTTCCCAGTGAACGCGGTCTACCTGGCGCAGGACCCGACGCTGGCCGACTTCGGCAAGGACCCGTGGTGGCTGGTCCTCGGCAAGATCGTCTTCGCCTTCGTCTTCGGTCTGCTGGCCACCCTGCTGGGCGTCTGGTTCGAGCGGCGGGTCGTGGGCCGCATGGCGGTCCGGCCCGGCCCCAACCAGGTCGGCCCGTTCGGTCTGCTGCAGACCCTCGCCGACGGCCTGAAGATGGCCTTCAAGGAGGACATCCTCCCGCGGACGGCCGACAAGGTGGTCTTCTTCTTCGCGCCGACCATCTCGGTGATCTGCGCGGTCACCGCGCTGTCGGTGGTGCCGTTCGGCCCGATGGTCAGCATCTTCGGCCACCACACGCCGCTGCAGGTCACCGACGTGTCGGTGGCGGTGCTGGTGATCCTCGCCTGCTCGTCGATGGGCATCTACGGCATCGTGCTCGGCGGTTGGGCCTCCGGCTCGACGTACCCGCTGCTCGGTGGTCTCCGCTCCAGCGCCCAGATGATCTCGTACGAGGTCGCGATGGGGCTGAGCATCGTGGCGGTGTTCATGACCGCCGGCACGATGTCCACCAGCGGGATCGTCGCCGCGCAGGGGGACGCCACCCGGCTGACCATCCTGGGCACCGAGATCCCGGCCCCGGGCTGGTACGCGATCCTGCTGCTGCCCAGCTTCATCATCTTCTTCATCGCCACCGTCGGTGAGACCAACCGGGCACCGTTCGACCTGCCCGAGGCGGAGTCGGAGCTGGTCGCGGGCTTCATGACCGAGTACAGCTCGCTGAAGTTCGCGCTCTTCATGCTCTCCGAGTACGTCTCGATGGTGACCATGTCCGCGGTCACCACCACGCTCTTCCTCGGCGGCTGGCGGGCCCCCTGGCCGATCACCCTGTGGTCGGGCGCCAACTCGGGTTGGTGGCCGATGCTCTGGTTCTTCGGCAAGGTGCTGATCCTGGTCTTCGTCTTCGTCTGGCTGCGGGGCACGCTGCCCCGGCTCCGCTACGACCAGTTCATGCGGTTCGGCTGGAAGGTCCTGCTCCCGATCAACCTGGTCTGGATCCTGGTCCTCTCCGGGCTCCGCTCGATCGAGGACTGGCAGACCCGAGACCGGCTGCTGGCCACCGCCATCGGCGCGGGCGTCCTGCTGCTGGCCACGCTCTTCTGGCCGAGCCGGAAGAAGGAGCCGAAGCCGACGGTCCAGGAACAGGTGAACAGCCGTCCGCACGGCAGCTTCCCGCTGCCCCCGATGGACCTGCAGGTACCACCGAGCCCGCGCACCAAGCGCGTGGTCGCCGAGCGGGAGCCGGCCAACATCGCCGCCGGCTCGGACTCCAGGGAGGTGTGACGTGGGCGCGATCACCGGAACGTTCAAGGGCTTCGGGGTCACCTTCTCGCACATGTTCAGGAAGGTCGTCACCACCGACTACCCGTTCAAGCCGCCGGTCTCGGCGCCGCGCTACCACGGGCGGCACATCCTCAACCGGCACCCGGACGGCCTGGAGAAGTGCATCGGGTGCGAGCTCTGCGCCTGGGCCTGCCCGGCCGACGCGATCTACGTGGAGGGTGGCGACAACACCGAGGAGCAGCGCTTCTCCCCGGGTGAGCGGTACGCCAGCGTCTACCAGATCAACTACGCCCGCTGCATCTTCTGTGGGCTCTGCATCGAGGCCTGCCCGACCCGTTCGCTCACCATGAGCAACGAGTACGAGCTGGCCCGGGACAGTCGGCAGGACCTGATCTTCACCAAGGAGCAGCTGCTCGCGCCGCTGCTGCCGGGGATGGAGCAGCCGCCGCACCCGATGCGGCTGGGCGACAGCGAGAAGGACTACTACGTCGGCGGGCTGACCAACCCGGGCACCTCGGCCGGTGCGGAGCACTCGCCGATGGGCCCCGGCCGCTACCAGCTGGACGAGCACCCGGGGGTGACCTTCCCCGGCGCCGAGCAGGCGGCCCAGCGGGCCGAAGCGGGCCAGGCGGCCGCGGCAGGCAAGGGAGGCACGGCATGACCACGCAGACGGTGCTCGCCGAGGCGGCCTCGGTCGGCGGCGGCGAGGCGGTGACCTTCTGGATCCTCGCCCCGCTGGCGCTGATCGGCGCGATCGGCATGGTGTGGGCCCGCAACGCGGTGCACTCGGCCCTCTGGCTGGTGCTGACGATGCTCTGCCTGGGCGTGTTCTACGTGCTCCAGGCGGGCCCGTTCATCGGCATGGTGCAGATCATCGTCTACACCGGCGCGATCATGATGCTGTTCCTGTTCGTGCTGATGCTGGTCGGCCGGGACGCCTCGGACTCGCTGATCGAGACCCTGCGCGGCCAGCGGACCGCCGCCATCGTGCTGGCGCTCGGCTTCGCCGGCCTGGTCGGCACGGGCTTGTTCCGCGCGCTGGCCGGCGTCACGGCGATCGGCCTGGACAAGCCGAACGCCGAGGGCAACGTGCAGGGCATCGCCCGGCTGCTCTTCACCAAGTACGTCTTCGCCTTCGAGTTGACCTCGGCGCTGCTGATCACGGCCGCGGTGGGCGCGATGGTGCTGGCGCATGTCGAGCGGCGCAAGGAGGACCGGATGGACCAGGTCGCCACCATGAAGGCCCGGTTCCGCCCCGGCAGCTACCCCGGCCCGAAGCCCGGCCCGGGCGTCTTCGCCACCTCCTCCTCGGTGGCCACCCCGGCCCGCCTGCCGGACGGCCGGCTGACCGACCGCAGCATCCCCGAGATTCTGCCGGTCCGCGAGCTGACCGCTGAGGAGACCTCCCTGAAGGGGACGGACAAGAAATGAACGAGTTCTTCTCGGTCGAGCCGAACTACTACCTGGTCCTCGCCGTGGTGCTGTTCACCATCGGCGCGGTCGGGGTGCTGGTCCGGCGGAACGCGATCGTCCTGTTCATGTGCGTCGAGCTGATGCTCAACGCCGCCAACCTGACGCTGGTCACCTTCAGCCGGATCAACGGCGACCTGAACGGCCAGATCATGGCGTTCTTCGTGATGGTGGTGGCGGCGGCCGAGGTCGTGGTCGGGCTCGCGATCATCATGTCGATCTTCCGGACCCGGCGCTCGGCGAGCGTCGACGACGCCAACCTGCTGAAGTACTAAAGGGGCCCTGCGGTGGAAGAGACTGTGGAATACGCACAGGCCAGCGGGCTGCTGGGCAGCGTCTGGCTGCTGGTGGCGATCCCGCTGGTCAGCGCGGCGATCCTGCTGCTGCTCGGTCGGCGGGCCGACCGCTGGGGGCACTGGCTGGGGGTGGCCGCCATCGGCGCCGCCTTCGTGCTCGGCCTGACCTACTTCTTCCAGCTGAGTGGTCTGGAGAACAAGTCGGTCGAGCAGAACCTCTGGCAGTTCATCTCGGTCGGTGACTTCAAGGTGGACTTCGGCCTGCTGTTCGACCCGCTGGCCGCGGTCTTCGTCCTGCTGATCACCGGGGTGGGCTTCCTGATCCACCTCTACGCGGTCGAGTACATGGCGCACGACGAGGGCCGGCGACGGTTCTTCGCGTACTTCAACCTCTTCGTCGCCGCGATGCTCCTGCTGGTGCTGGGTAACAACTACGTGATGCTCTACTTCGGCTGGGAGGGCGTCGGTCTGGCGTCGTACCTGCTGATCTCCTTCTGGTACGGGCGGCCGAGCGCCGCCACCGCCGGCAAGAAGGCGTTCCTGATGAACCGGGTCGGTGACGCCGGCCTGGCCATCGGCATCTTCGTCATGTTCGCCACCCTCGGCACCACCCAGTACGACGAGGTCTTCAACGGGGTCGGCTCGCTGACCGCGACCACCGTGCTGGTGCTCGGCCTGCTGCTGCTGCTCGGCGCGACCGGCAAGTCCGGCCAGTTCCCGCTCCAGGCGTGGCTGCCGGACGCGATGGAGGGCCCGACCCCGGTGTCCGCGCTCATCCACGCCGCCACCATGGTCACCGCGGGCGTCTACCTGATCGCCCGCTCCAACCCGATCTTCTCGGCCAACCACACGCTCCAGCTCGTGGTGGTCAGCGTCGGCGCGGTCACCCTGCTGATGGGCTGCCTCATCGGCGCGGCCAAGGACGACATCAAGCGGGTGCTGGCCTGGTCGACGGTGAGCCAGATCGGCTACATGTTCCTCGGCGTCGGCCTCGGCGGCGCGGCGTACGCGCTGGCCATCGTGCACCTGCTGGCGCACGGCTTCTTCAAGGCCAACATGTTCCTCGGCGCCGGCTCGGTCATGCACGGCATGAACGACCAGGTGGACATCCGCCGCTTCGGCAACCTGTCCAAGTACATGAAGGTCACCTGGCTGACCTTCATGATGGGCTGGCTCGCCATCATCGGCATGTTCCCGTTCTCCGGCTTCTTCTCGAAGGAGCCGATCATCGTGGCGGCGTTCGAGCGGGAGGGCTGGACCGCCTGGCTCTTCGGCGGCGCGGCGCTGCTCGGCGCCGGGCTCACCGCCTTCTACATGACCCGGCTCTTCGTGCTCACCTTCCACGGCCCGGCCCGCTGGACCGAGGACATCGAGCACCCGCACGAGTCGCCGAAGCTGATGACCATCCCGCTGATCCTGCTGGCGATCGGCTCGGTCGCGGCCGGCTTCCTGCTCGCCACCTCGGTGCCGGACTGGCTGCAGGCCACCGGCGGGCTGGGCGGCCAGGAGGAGGGGCACGAGGCGGTCCTCGCGCACTGGTTGATCACCGTGCTCTCGCTGCTGGTCACCGTGCTCGGCGCCGGGCTGGCCTGGATGCTGTTCCGCGACGGCACGGCCACCGAGCCGCAGCCGGCCGGCGTGCTGGTGACCGCCGCCCGCCGCAACCTCTACACCGACGCCTTCAACGAGGCGGTCTTCGAGAAGCCGGGCGTCTTCCTCACCCGGGCGCTGGTCTACCTCGACAACCGGGGCATCGACGGGCTGGTCAACGGCCTTGCCGCCGCGGTGGGCGGGGGTTCCGGCCGGCTCCGGCGGCTGCAGACCGGCTTCGTGCGGTCGTACGCGACCTCGATCCTGACCGGCGCGCTGCTCGTGGTGGCGGCGTTCCTGGCGGTGCAGGCGGGGTGGCTGGCGTGATCGACCTCTTCCCGGCCGCCCCCGCCGGCGGGCCACGCAGTCACGACGGAGGTAAGGCCGAATAATGTCCAACTTCCCGTTCCTCTCGGTGCTCACCGTGGCACCGCTGGTCGGCGCCCTGATCGTGGCCCTGCTGCCGCGGCGCCGGCCGGAGCTGGCCAAGCAGGTGGCGTTCGGCTGGTCGTTGCTGGTGCTGGCGCTCTCGGTGATCATGTGGATCACCTTCCAGGCCAACGGTGACCGGTTCCAGTTCCGCGAGTCGTACCCGTGGATCCCGAACTGGGGCGTCAACTTCACCTTCGCCACCGACGGCATCGCGCTGGTCATGCTGATGCTGATCGCGGTCCTGGTGCCGCTGGTGATCCTGGCCTCCTGGCACGACGCCGAGTCGTCCAAGCGGTCGGTGCCGGTCTACTTCGCCCTGCTGCTGATCCTCGAGTGCACGATGATCGGCGTCTTCGCCGCCGCCGACGTCTTCCTGTTCTACGTGTTCTTCGAGGTCATGCTGGTGCCGATGTACTTCCTCATCGGCAGCTACGGCGGCCACCAGCGGCAGTACGCGGCCGTGAAGTTCTTCCTCTACTCGCTGGTCGGCGGTCTGTTCATGCTGGCCGCGGTGATCGGCCTCTGGGTCGTCGGCGGGAAGACCTTCGACTGGCAGGCGCTGAGCCAGGTGGACATCTCCACCGGCACCGAGCGCTGGCTCTTCCTCGGCTTCTTCCTCGCCTTCGCGATCAAGGCGCCGTTCTTCCCGTTCCACACCTGGCTGCCGGACGCCGGTGGCGCGGCCCCGGCCGGTGCCGCCGCGCTGCTGGTCGGCGTGCTGGACAAGGTCGGCACCTTCGGCATCCTGCGGTACTGCCTGCCGCTCTTCCCCGAGGCGTCGAAGTGGTTCGCGCCCTGGGCGCTGGCGCTCGGCCTGATCGGCATCATCTACGCCGCGCTGCTGGCCGTCGGGCAGAACGACCTCAAGCGGCTGGTGTCGTACACCTCGATCGCCCACTTCGGCTTCATCGGGGTCGGCATCTTCGCCTTCACCACCCAGGCGGGCACCGGCGCGGTGCTCTACATGCTCAACCACGGCCTCGCTACCGGCCTGCTCTTCCTGGTGGTGGGCATGCTGATCGCCCGCCGCGGTTCGGCGCTGATCAGCGACTTCGGCGGCGCGGGCAAGCTGGTCCCGCTGCTGGCCGGGGTGCTCTTCTTCGCCGGTCTCGCCTCGCTGGCGCTGCCCGGCACCGCGCCGTTCATCTCCGAGTTCCTGGTGCTGATCGGCACGTTCACCACCAACAAGCCGGTCGCGGTGATCGCCACGGTGGGCATCATCCTGGCCGCGGCCTACGTGCTGTGGATGATCCAGCGCACCACGCAGGGCACGCTCAACCCGGCCCTCACCGAGTCCGACGGCATGCGCCGCGACCTCAGCCTGCGCGAGAAGGTCGTGGTCGCCCCGCTGATCGCGCTGATCGTGCTGCTCGGCTTCTACCCCAAGCCGGTCACCGATGTCATCAACCCCGCCGTCCGGGCGACCATGCAGGACGTCGGTCGGACCGATCCCGCCCCGACGGTCGGCAGCGTCCAGGAGGCCGCAAAATGACCGAGCTCAAGTTGCCGTCGATCGACTACGCGGCGCTCGCTCCGATCCTGATCATGCTGGGCGCCGCCCTGGTCGGCGTCCTGGTCGAGGCATTCGTGCCGCGGCGGCGCCGCAACGCGGTGCAGCTGGCGCTCGCCCTGGTGGCGGTGCTCGCCGCGCTGACCATGGTGATCCTCCACGCCGACGACCGGCTGCTCACCGCCGGCCAGGCGATCGCCGTGGACGGGCCGACGCTCTTCCTCCAGGGCTCGATCCTGATCCTCGCCGCGATGGCGCTGCTGCTCATCGGTGAGCGCTCGGTGGAGCGGGGCGGGGCGTTCGTCGCCCACGCCGCGGTCACCGCCGAGTCGCTCGACGACCGGCGGCAGGCCGAGGGCGTCAGCGGAACCACCGAGGTGTACCCGCTGACCACGTTCGCGATCGGCGGCATGCTGATCTTCGTGGCGGCGAACGACCTGCTGACCATGTTCATCGCGCTCGAGGTCTTCTCGCTGCCGCTCTACCTGCTCTGCGCGCTGGCCCGCCGCCGGCGGCTGCTCAGCCAGGAGGCGGCGATGAAGTACTTCATGCTCGGCGCGTACGCCTCGGCGTTCTTCCTCTTCGGCGTGGCGCTGATCTACGGCTTCACCTCCGGCATCCCGGGCCGGGTCGCCGGGGTCGACTTCGCCACCGTGCACGCCGCGGTCACCGACTCCCCAGCCAGCCCGGTGCTGCTCTTCGCCGGCATGGCGCTGCTCGCCATCGGCCTGCTCTTCAAGGCGGCCGCCGCGCCGTTCCACGTCTGGACGCCGGACGTCTACCAGGGCGCCCCGACGCCGGTCACCGGGTTCATGGCGGCCTGCACGAAGGTCGCCGCGTTCGGCGCCCTGCTGCGGGTCTTCCACGTCGCGTTCTCCGGGGCCGCCTGGGACTTCACCCCGGTCCTCGGCGCGGTGGCGGTGCTCACCATGCTGGTCGGCGCGGTGCTGGCGGTCACCCAGACCGACATCAAGCGGCTGCTGGCGTACTCGTCGATCGCGAACGCCGGCTACCTGCTGGTGGGCGTGCTGGCGCCGAGCAAGGACGGGCTCTCCGGCACGATGTTCTACCTGGTCGCGTACGGCTTCTCGGTGCTCGCCGCGTTCGCCGTGGTGACCCTGGTCCGGGACGCCGACGGCGAGGCCACCCACCTGTCCCGCTGGGCAGGGCTGGGCCGGCGGTCGCCGTTCTTCGCCGCGATCTTCACCTTCATCCTGCTGGCCTTCGCCGGTATCCCGCTGACCAGCGGGTTCACCAGCAAGTTCGCCGTCTTCGCCCCGGCCCTGGACGCCGACCAGGCGTGGCTGGTGATCGCCGGCGTGCTGACCAGCATGGTGCTGGCCTTCCCGTACCTGCGGGTCGTGGTGATGATGTGGCTCTCCGAGCCGGGCGACGCCACCCCGACGGTCACCGTGCCGGGCGCGCTCACCTCGGCCGCCCTGGTGATCGGCGTGCTGGCCACGCTGGTGCTGGGTGTCGCGCCGGCGCCGCTGCTCGACCTGGCCAACGGTGCCGCCGAATTCGTGCGATGACAGAGGTTCTCCCACCGGGGGCCGGTACGCCGTGGCGTACCGGCCCCCGGTCCGTATCCCCCTCTCCGGGCAGGTCGATCGGGTGTGGCATGGTTGATGGCGTGGTGATTCCGGCTGGCGAGCGTTCAGGTGCCACCGACTCCGGCGGTCGTCGGGGTTCGGAGGGCACGCGTCAGTTCAACGCGCTCGGCCTCTACCTCGCCGACCCCCGCGTCGAGGCGTCCGTGCTGGGCCTGCTGGAGGCCGTCGAGGTAGACCTGCGGGCCAACGTGACAAGCGCCGACCCGTTCGTCACCGAGGCCGCCCGGCACCTGGTGGAGGCCGGCGGAAAGCGGTTCCGCCCGCTGCTGGTCGCGCTCGGTGCGCAGTTCGGTGATCCAGAGAACCCGCAGGTCGTACCGGCCGCGGTGGTGATGGAGCTCACCCACCTGGCGACGCTCTACCACGACGACGTGATGGACGAGGCGGTGGTGCGCCGGGGCGCCCCGAGCGCCAACTCGCGCTGGACCAACTCGGTGGCCATCCTGGTCGGCGACTACCTCTTTGCGCGGGCCGCCGACATCTCGGCCGAGCTCGGCCCCGAAGCGGTACGCCTGCAGGCGCGTACCTTCGCCCGGCTGGTGCACGGCCAGATCGCGGAGACCGTCGGCCCCCGGGCCGGCGAGGACCCGGTCGCCCACTATCTGCACGTCATCGCCGAGAAGACCGGTTCGCTGATCGCCACCTCGGCGCGCTTCGGCGGTCTGTTCAGCGGGGCGTCTGCCGAGCACATCGAGGCTCTCGCCGGGTACGGCGAGACCATCGGGGTGGCCTTCCAGCTCTCCGACGACCTGCTCGACATCGCCTCCGAGTCGACGCAGTCCGGCAAGACGCCCGGCACGGACCTGCGCGAGGGGGTGCCGACCCTGCCGGTGCTCTACGCGCTCGCCTCGGACGACTCCGACGCCGCCTCGGTCCGGCTGCGGGAGATCCTGGCGGCCGGCCCGCTGGTCGACGACGCGCTGCACGCCGAGGCGCTCGGCCTGCTCCGCGATTCCCCGGCACTGAAGCGGGCCCGGGAGACCGTCCGCAGCTACGCCGAGGACGCCCGCGCGCGGCTCGCCCCGCTCCCCGACCACCCGGCCCGGCGCGCCCTCGAGTCGCTCTGCGACTACATCGCCGACCGCACCAGCTGACCCCACCCCAGCCGCCCGGGGGTCAGGGGCGGGTGAGGAGGCGGCTGCCGGTCAGCATCAGCGCGGCGGCCAGCAGCATCGAGAGCGCGGCCGTGGCCCACATCGTCGGGTAGCCGAAGTGGCCGGCGAGGGCGCCGAGGCCCAGCGGGCCGAGGCAGCCGCCGGCGTACACCCCGGTCTGGGTGATCGAGGTGGCGGCGGCCGGGGCCTGCGGGTGGAGCTGGACCACCGCGAAGTTCAGCAGCCCGGGCCAGGCCCAGCCCAGCCCGAAGCCGAGCACCACGCCCACGATCAGCGCCGCCGGACCGGCGAGGGCGAGCAGCCCCAACCCCAACGCGCCGACCACCAGCATGCCGGCGATGACGGCGACGTGGCCGCCGGCCCGCCGGTCCGCGAGCTGTCTCTTATACCCATCTCCGAGCCCACGAGACCGGAGCCCAT
>NZ_QGGF01000240.1 GCF_003857015.1 Micromonospora globispora
CGGTCCGGTCCGGCCGCTGCCACAGGGTGGCGACCGGGATCAGCGCCGGAGCCGCCGCGGGCGCCACCACGTCGACCGCGGACAGCTCCGGGGCGAACGTCATCACGTGTTCCCGCACCAGGTCACGCAGCGCGGCTCCGCCACCGCCGCACGAGCTCGCCGACAGGCTGATCCTCGCCACCTCGTCCTGGACACCGACCAGCGCGATCTCGGCGCCCTGCGTGCGCAGCTGCGGCCGGAGATCGTCCACCGCGCGGGCCACGCGCCGGTCCAGCGGATCCGGGTGGATGCGGTGCAACAGCAGCAGGTGCCGCAGCAGCTCGTCGCCGGTGAGCCGGTCGAGCGCGCGGGGGCTGTCGGCGGCGAGCTCGGTGACCCGGGCCAGCGCCTCGCCGTACACCTCGGTCAGGATCTCGACGGCTTCCAGCGCCAGGTCCGCGGTGCGGCCGGGGGTCTGCTCGAGCTGGCCGAGCACGGCGTCCAGGCGGGCCAGCCGCGGCTCGACGGCCGCGTCGTCGAGCCGCTGGACGTCCGGCTGCTCATCCATGGGACGCGCCGAACATCGGCGAGTGGATCTTCTTGAGGGTACGGCCGCCGCCGACGTACATGTGCACCCCGCACGGCAGGCAGGGGTCGAAACTGCGTACCGCCCGCATGATGTCGACGCCCTTGAAGTTGTCCGGGCCGTTCTCCTCGAAAATGGGCATGTTCTGGATCGCGTCCTCGTACGGACCGGGTGTGCCGTAGCTGTCGCGTGGACTGCCGTTCCACGGCGTCGGCGGGTACGGGTGATAGTTGGCGATCTTGCGGTCCCTGATCACGAGGTGGTGCGACAGGGTGCCCCGGACGGCCTCGTGGAAGCCGCAGCCGATGGCCTCGTCCGGCACGTCGAACTCGGCGAAGACCCGCATGTCGCCGCCGCGCATCCGCTCCATCGCCTGCTCCAGGAAGTACAGCGACATCGCCGCGGCGTACGCGATGAAGTAGGCCCGGGAGCGGTCCCGCTCCAGCGCGTTCGACCAGCGCGGGATCGTCCACTCCAACGTCATCTCGGGCAGCCGCTGGCTCTTCGGCAGCGAGATCAGCACGCTCTTACCGGTCGACTTGACGTACGGGGTGTCGACCATCTTCGCCAGGGCAGTCGTGTACAGCCGGGCGAAGGGACCGCCGCCGGTGTCCAGCGCCAGATGCTCTCCGCTGTTCTTGTCGAACCAGCGGGGGCTCATCACCCAGCTGTACTTGTCGTCGAAGTCGCGCTTCTGCGGATCCGGCAGCGTGGTCTGGTTCCAGGGATGGCGGATGTCGACCGGGTTGCCGAGCGGGTCGTACTTGACGAACGGCTCCTCCTCACCCACCCAGTCCTTGTAGTACGAGCTGCCGAGCAGGATCCGGATGCCGAGGTTGATGTCCACGAGATCGGTGGTGAGCAGCTTGCCGTCAACGACGATGCCGGGCGTGACGTGCATCGCCCGCCCCCAGTTCGACATGGTCTCGTACCGGTAGTCGACGACGTCGGGGTTCTGGAACGCGCCCCAGCAGCCGAGCAGGACCCGGCGGCGGCCCACCTCCTCATAGCCGGGCAGGGCCTCGTACCAGAAGTCGAAGACGTCGTCGTTCATGGCGACGGCCTTCTTGACGAAGTCGAGGATGCTGATCAACCGGCTCAGGTAGTCGGTGAACAGCGTCGGCTGGGGCATGGTGCCGACACCGCCTGGATAGACCGTGGACGGGTGGACGTGCCGGCCCTCCATCAGGCAGAACATCTCCCGGGTCGTCCGGCTGACCTTCAGCGCCTCCCTGTAGACCTCGCCCTCGAACGGGTTGTAGGCCCGCATGATGTCGGCGATCGTCCGGTAGCCGTGGATGTCCCGGCCGGGTGCCGCGGTGGCTTCCGCGCGGGCGAGGACGCTGGGGTTGGTCTGCTTGACCATCGCCTCGCAGAAGTCGACGAAGACGAGATTGTCCTGGAAGAGGGTGTGGTCGAACATGTACTCGGCGGCCTCGCCGAGGTTGATGATCCACTCCGCGAGCGGTGGGGTCTTGATGCCGTACGCCATGTTCTGCGCGTAGACGGAGCAGGTCGTGTGGTTGTCGCCGCAGATGCCGCAGATCCGGCTGGTGATGAAGCCGGCGTCGCGCGGGTCCTTCCCCTTCATGAACACCGAGTAGCCGCGGAACAGCGACGACGTGGTGTGGCATTCGGCGACCACGCGGTTCGCGAAGTCGATCTTCGTGTAGACGCCGAGGTTGCCGATGATCCGGGTGATCGGATCCCACGCCATCTCCACCAGTTCGCCGGGTTTCTGGCCGGCGGCCGGCTTCGGCTTCGTCGCTGTCACGGTCGATTCCTCTCGATTGCGGCCTGGCGCCGGGGATCCGCCGGACCGTACGGGCGCCACCGGGGGTTGTAGCCGCTGGTGAGCTCCGGACCGTTGTGGTGCCACTTCGGTTCCCGGTTGGCGGTGGCGTTGGTGATGCCGCGCAAGCGGCGGATCATCGCGCCGTACGGCTTGATGAGCAACGTGGACAGGCTGCCGCCGGGAGGCATGTCCATGAACGGCATGAACTTGTCGGGGAACCCCGGCATGGTGCAGCCGATGCAGATGCCACCGACGTTGGGGCAGCCACCCACGCCGCCCATCCAGCCGCGCTTCGGGACGTTGCAGTTGATGACCGGCCCCCAGCAGCCGATCTTCACCTGGCACTTGGGCGAGTTGTAGTCCTTGGCGAAGTCGGCCTGCTCGTAATAGGCGGCCCGGTCGCAGCCCTCGTGCACGGTCTTGCCGAACAGCCACTGCGGCCGCAGCATGTGGTCCAGCGGCGGGGGTGGCGCCGAGCCGGCGGCGTGATAGAGCACCCAGGTCAGGGTCTCCATGAAGTTCTCCGGCTGGATCGGGCAGCCCGGTACGTTCACAATCGGCAGGCCACCCTGGGACCGGAAGTCCCACCCGAGATAGTCGGCCAGGCCCATGCATCCGGTCGGGTTGCCTGCCATGGCGTGGATGCCGCCGTACGTAGCGCACGTGCCGGCCGCGACGACCGCCCAAGCCTTGGGCGCCAAGCGGTCGATCCACCAGTTCAGGGTCAGCGGCTCACCGGTCTTCTCGTCATTGCCGAACGACGTCCAGTACCCCTCGCCGTTGATGTTCTCGTTCGGGATCGAACCCTCGATGACCAGGATGAACGGCTCGGTCATCTCCCCACGGGCCGCCCGGCGGTACGGCGCCAGGAACTCCTCGCCGCCGGCCGCCGGCGACAACACCTTGTTGTGCAGGTTGACCTTCGGCAGACCGGGAATGAGCCCGAGAACGATGTCCTCGATCGCCGGTTGACCAGAGGCCGTCATGGAAACGGAATCGCCGTCACAACTCATACCCTCGGAGATCCAGAGGATGGTGATCTCGTCGAACCCGTTCTCCTGCGGGATCACCGCGTCGGTGTCGCGCATGTTCTGCGTCATGTGCGTGGCCTCCCTTGCAACCGATCCCGCAGCCGGTCGTAGATGGCCGCCAACGGCGCCGCGAGGGCCAGCGCCGGGGGCTTGTCCGGCGCGTGCGGGTGCGGGCGCGTCGGGGCCCGCTGCTTGCCCTGGTCGATTTCCTGGCCCAGCTCGCGGAGGGCCTGCTCGTCGGCCCGGGCGCACAACAGCGGCATGAGCTCGTTCTCGTCCTCCTGCACATGCCGAGCGACGGCGGAAGCCAGCCGCTCCATCACCTCGTCCTGCGCGCGATCGCCGGCCCGGCAGCGGTCCAGTTCAAGGAGCAACTCCTTGACGGGCTGATGCCCGGCGAGGTGTCTGTCGACCTGCCCGTCCGCCAACACCTTTGCGGCGAACGGGTAGAAGAGAACCTCCTCGAGCGCGGCGTGCTTCGACAGCTCGCGGACGAGGATTTCCACGACGCCGCGGCGCTGCGCATTCGATTCCGCTGCCCGGTAGTCCCGGAACAGTTGTTCCACTACCCGGTGGTCGTGCCGCAGCAGCTCGGTGGCGTTCATCAGAGAGCTCGCGGCTCGACGCTGTCCACCGTGATGGACTCCAGCACGACGTCCTCGCTGCCGGTGACCTCGATGTCGACGCCCCCGCAGCGCGGGCAGGCCACCATTGCGAGGTGGTCGTCGACCCGCGCGCTACGACCACAGTCGTTACACCGCACCGTCATCGGTTCGAGCACCAGATCAAGGACGGCGTCCGCGGCCACCGTGCCAACCGCGGCCACCTGGATGCCCTGCGTGACGACATCACGGTCAACCGCGTGACCGCCGATCCGCACCCGCAGGCCGGTGACCTGGCGCCCGGCGGCCCTGCGTACCGCCGCCGCCACGATCGCCTCGGACAGACCTGTCTCATGCATCGGCGGTCACCCCCCTCTCATCTGCCGTTCGCGGTGACCTCTCCTGCCGCTTCGGTGCGGTGTCGAGCCGTGCCACTTCCTCGTGGACGATGTCGACCACCACCCGGACGGCCTGGTCGACCGCGGCGGCGAGCGGAGCCGACAGACCCATGCGCTCGTCGAGGACGGCGGGTTGGCAACCCACCACGAGGATGCGGTCGACGCTGCCGCCCAGACCGCGCAGCAGGCGCAGCACGGACTCTGGATCCATGCCGTGCCCGTCGGCGGCCGGAGCGTCCAGTACGTCCGTCGGCCGCAGTGCCCAGCCGGGATCGTCGAGATCCACCTCGAGGACGGCCAACGTCCCGGGGGGCTCGTCCAGCGGCAACGCGTCCACCATGACCAGCACGTCGTGCTGCTCGTCCAGCAGATCGTAGGCCAGATGCATCCCGCGGATCCCGTAATCGGACACATCCACCCGCGCTGGCAGGACGGCGTCCCGCAGGCGCTGGACGACCTCCACGCCGAAGGCGTCATCGCCGAGGAAGATGTTGCCGATGCCGGCGACCAGGACCCGACCGTTGCCGGCGCTGTTCATCGGGCTTCCACCTCGCCGGGCAGGGGCTCCACCTCTTCCGGCCGGAAGTGACGCAGGCGCCCGTACCACTGGTGCAGTTCGGCGCCCGGGTCGTCATCCACGGTCACGGCCAGGAACCGCGTCCCGTCGATGTCGAGCAGCACCTGCTCCACCCGGCCGGTACGGCCCTCCAGAAACATGTCGTGTGCGTCGGTGCCGCGCCGGCGCGGGCGTAACCGGACCCGGCTACCCCGTGACAGCAGGGTTCCCGCGACGAGGACGGTCTCCGTCTCCGGCGTGATCCCCACATCCGTGCCGAACCCCGAGCGGTCCGGTTTCAACCCGGTGTCGCAATCGCCCGGCCGGTAGACGGGTTCCAGGGACCGAATGGCGCCGTGCAACCGTTCGAGCACCTCGGGCGGCATCGCATCGACGCGGTCGAGGATGGCAGCGGCGCGGGGATCGGTGGCTCGGGCCTCCCGTTTCTCCGCATCGGAGAGCGTGAGGGCTCGCAGCGAGAGGATCTCGTCGATCTCGGTCGCGTCGTGCAGGTCGCCGGGACTCTCCGGCGCGATCCGGGGATGGTCGTAGAGGATGATCGGTGCGGAGAGCACGACGTCGGCGGTGCCGGGCGCGCCGGCGAGCACCGGGAACGTGTGCACGTTGCGGCACTCCCGGGTCGCCTGCGCCGCCCATTCGGGCGGGTCGAGCAGGGACAGGAAACGCCCCCGACTGACGGTGGCCAGCGTGTGCGCCGCGAGCAGGCAGCAGCGCAATGCCTCATCCCGAGGGCTGTCCGCCGGCGTCGTCCGATCCGTGTTCTCGATGTGCACCGCGAGCCGCAGCAACCGGAAGGGCGCCGGAGACGGGACGGCGGAGACGGCGACCGAGGCGGACAACGGCCACCGCCGGCGTACCAGCCGCCCGAGCGGCTCGCCCCGGTCGTCGGCCAACGGCTCGACGTCCTCTCCGCCGGGCACGTGGACGTCGAGGCGTCGGCCACGCCGCAGGTCGCCGACCGACGCCTCGATGTCGAACTCCCGCGGTACCGCCTCGTCGAAGCTGAGCTCCGTGCGGCCACCGACCTCGATTCGGTCGA
This sequence comes from Micromonospora globispora, assembly GCF_003857015.1. Lineage (GTDB taxonomy): Bacteria > Actinomycetota > Actinomycetes > Mycobacteriales > Micromonosporaceae > Micromonospora > Micromonospora globispora. The sequence goes on from NZ_QGGF01000240.1 coordinate 6,008, forward strand.
CCGGTCGGTACCCGCCGTCGGTCGTGCGTAGCTCGGTCACCTTGCGTTGTAGGTGCAGGAACCGTAACCGGATCCGGACGATCGCCGTGTCCTGCGCTTCCATCAGGCATTCGGTCTGCTGCCACGATGACTCGGCCGAGCCCGCAACGCTGCTGTCGACCAGGCCGTGAGCCTCCCCCCACGCGGGGGGCACGAGGACACCGAATTGCCAGCGGACCCGGTTTTTGACCGATGAACGCCGATACGGGTAGAGCAGGTATCCCTCGTACAGGATCGCATCCGCGATTGCCTCGGCGCCGTCGAACACGGCGGTGGGGCATTGGGTCTGCACGGTGCTCACCTCCTCACAAAGGCACGCAGAAACTTGCTCCGGCATGCGGTTACTGTGGTCTAGCCAATCCCGCCGGCAAGCCGTAAGTGCGCATCGTCGGTAGGTGGACGACAGCATTCACCTAACCGGGTGAACCAATACGGCCGCCTTCGGTCCCGGCGACGAGATCCGCAGAAGCGAGCCAGCGGTACCGCAACCGGTAGGCGGTGACCGTCGGGAGGGCCAGCACATACCGGTTCGCGGCGCAGGCAGTCCACGCCTACCACGACGGCATCGACGGGGTGCCGGCCGTCGAGTACGTTACCGGCGAGTCGATCTGGCGATGGTGGACGGCGGGGAGGCTGCGTGGCCGGAAAACACCGTTCGTGGTGGGGCTGGGGGTACGTCGAGGACGCAGTGACCGGCGCGGAGGCGGCGGCCTTGGCCGACCGGGTGCGTACCCTGCTGCCCGACGTCGACCTGACCGAGCATGTCGCGCCGCCGGTGGCCGAACTCGGCCTGCGCCCGCCGCGGGTCGATCCGCCGACGTCACTCGCCCGGCTGTGCTCGACGCACCCGGCTGACCGGGCGGCGCACACCCACGGCAAGGCGTTCCGGGACGTCGTCCGCAACTTGCACGGGGAGGTCCACGACCCGCCGGACCTGGTGGTCCGGCCGGCGACGGAGCAGGACGTTGTCGACGTGCTGGACTGGTGCGCGGGCCGGGACATCGCGGTGATCCCCTACGGCGGCGGCTCGTCAGTGGTCGGCGGAGTGGAGCCGCGGCTGGACGACGGGTATCCCGCGGCGGTCAGTCTCGACCTCGGACGCCTCGACCGTGTGCTGGAGGTGGACCCGACCAGCCGGGCGGCCCGCATCCAGGCCGGCGTGTTCGGCCCGGCGCTGGAGGACCAGCTCCGGCGGCACGACCTCACGCTGCGGCACTTCCCGCAGTCGTTCGAGTTCTCCACCCTGGGCGGCTGGTTGGCCACCCGCGCCGGCGGTCACTACGCCACCGTCCTCACCCACATCGACGACCTGGTGGAGTCGTTGCGGGTGATCACCCCGGCGGGCACCAGCCAGTCGCGCCGGCTGCCCGGCTCCGGCGCCGGGCCGTCACCGGACCGACTGTTCCTCGGCTCGGAGGGCGTGCTCGGCGTCATCACCGAGGCGTGGATGCGGCTGCAGGACCGGCCGCGCTGGCGGGCGGACGCCTCGGTGCACTTCACCGACTACGGCGAAGCGGTCGCGGCCACCCGGGCCATCGCCCAGTCCGCGCTGCACCCGAGCAACTGCCGGCTGCTCGACCCGGCGGAGGCGCTCCTCAACGCCGGCGTCGCCACCACCGGCGGCGTGCTCGTCCTGGGATTCGAGTCCGCCGACCATCCGGTCACACCGTGGCTGGACCGCGCCGTCGAGCTGTGCCGCGACCACGGGGGAACCCTGCCGGAGCCGCCCCGCAGCGACGACTCGTCCGGCCCACGGCAGCGCACCGCCGCCGCCGACGCCTGGCGGTCAGCGTTCCTGCGGATGCCGTACCAGCGCGACGCGCTCGCCGCCCGGTCGATGATCGTGGAAACGTTCGAGACCGCCTGCACCTGGGACCGATTCCCCGCCTTGCGCGCCGCCGTGCTCGACGCGGCCGGCGACGCGCTCCGCGCCGTCGCCGCGACCGGCGTGGTCACCTGCCGCTTCACCCATGTCTACCCGGACGGCCCCGCCCCCTACTTCGGCGTGTACGCCACCGGCCGCTGGGGCGCCACCGTCGGCCAGTGGGACCAGATCAAGCATGCCGTCTCCGACGCGCTGCTCGCCGCCGGCGGCACCATCACCCACCACCACGCCGTCGGCCGCGACCACCGACCGTGGTACGACCGGCAGCGTCCCGACCCCGTCGCGCTCGCATTGCGCGCCGCCAAGAGCGCGCTCGACCCGTCGTGGATCCTCAACCCGGGCGTCCTCGTCGATCCGCCGGCTGACCTGGGCCGGCCCCGCGATGCCTGACTGGTAAATGTTCGGCGGCCGCCCGCAGCGCCAGATCGAGGCTGACCGGCGGCGCGGCGATGCGTCCGACAGCGCAGGCCAGGAGGGGCAGGCTGCTTCACCATCCGGCGACTAGGATCGCCTCCTACCCGCGTTATTCCGAGAGCATGACTGTGCTGGTCGAGCTCGTGCCATGCCGGCGAGCTGGTTGTCCAGGGGGTTTGCGGTGACCGCACGCAACGCCGAGGTCGACGGCGACGAGCCCTATGACATCGACTACGACGAGCTCTACCGCGAGACTGCCGACTCGGGCGGGCCGCCCTGGGACATCGGCAGCCCGCAGCCGGCACTCGCGGAGGTACTCGACGACGGGGTGAAGGGCCCGAAGGTGCTCGACGTCGGCTGCGGCACAGGTCATCTCGCGATCGCCCTCGCCCGCCGCGGCTACAACGTAACGGCGATCGACATCTCACGGGTAGCGGTCGACATGGCCCGGGCCAAAGCCGCCAGCGAGGGCCTGGCGGTGCACTTCGAGGTCCAGGACGCCACGCAACTCTCGCTGCCGTCGGCGCCGTTCGACTCGGTGTTCGACTCCGGTCTGCTACACAGCCTGCATCGGCGCGGCGGTGGCGAGGCGGACGACTACCTTGCGCTGCTGCCGGGCCTCGCGGCGCCGGGCGCGACCGTCTTCGTACTGGCGGTGTCTCTCGGGGCGGGCCAGGGCTGGGGCGTGACCCAGAAGTTTCTGCGGGCGGGCTTCGCCGAGCCGAAGTGGGTCGACACCCAGGTCGAGGAGATCGACGTGGCCGCGGAGGTGGGCGGCCGGGAGCTCTCTCTGCCCGGCTTCCTGCTCCGAACGGTCCGAGCCTCCGGCACCTGACCCGGCGACGACCGAATCACATTCTCGGGCTCCGTTAAGCCATCGGCAGGGGAGGCCGTATCCGGTCCGCAAGAGGTCCGCGGACCGCAGGCGACTGCGCGCGCCCGCACTCGGATGTGCCCAGCGGGGGCTGACCGCTCCGGGCCGCTGGTCAGCGCCGGTCGAGCTCCGCCTCCAGCCGTCGGACGAGCGTCTTGCGTGCCTTGCCAGCACGCTCGGACCCTAGCGCCGTCTTGAGCTGGCCGGTGTCGAGGCCGGGGACGCGCGGGTCACGGCCCACACCAGGCTGACCACGATGACGATCAGGAGCGGGCCGAGCTGCGCCGGGCTGGTGAACCGACCGTTCCAGGCGATGAAGGCGTAGCCGGGCAGCCTCCGCTCCCTCGTCCGGTCCTCCATCCTGGACGCGATCGAGCGGCTCCGGCGCCAGGACCACGGCGACGAAGCATCTGCGCCGACGATGAAGGCCGGGATGCCGAAGTACGCGATCCAGAAGCCCTGCCAGGCGTTGATGAGGAGCACCGGCTCACCAGACGAACGACGAGGACTCGGCACACGCCCCTCGCGCCGATCGCTGCCCGCCGGTCGACTGCGACCATCTCGGTTGCGCGGTGGAACTCGTGCATTCGGCACGCCCGTGAGCGATACGGCGACGAGCGCGTCGGCCGGTATGGCGGTGGTGGGTGCCGCGCGTCAGTAATTCGCCAGTAACGGTCCAGCCGTAGCCTGCCCGACCAGGCCAGCTCCGTGCTTTCCCGATCGCCCCACCCGGCGGCCTCCCGTGAAGCCGAGTTACCGGCCTGCCCCTGTATCGGCGATCGAGGAGCCGTATAAATGCACTTGCCCCGTTCACCCCTGCGGCGCGCGGCCACCGCCTGGGCGGCGGTTGCCGTCACCGTCGTCGGCGTACTCGCCGCGCCGGCCGCGACCGCCGCACCCCGGCACCATGCGGCCGTCGACCCGGGTCTCGCCGCCGCCGTTGCCGCCGGTCAGGAGGCGACCTTCTTCGTCGTCCTGGACAGCCGTCCCGACCTGTCCGGTGCCACCCGTCAGCGGGGCAAGGCCCGGAAGATCGCCGCGTACCAGGCGCTGCGCGCCGAGGCCACCCGGGACCAGAGCTCGCTGGCCCGCTACCTGGACCAGGCGAAGATCGGCTACGAGTCGTACTGGATCGCGAACGCCGTGAAGGTCACCGGCGGCCGGGACCTGGTCGAGCGGCTCGCCGCCCGGCCCGATGTCGCCGCCCTGCGGCGGGAGCAGCGCTACGCCATCGCCACCGTCGCGATGGGCGCCGTCACCACGACCGAGGTCACCGACCCGGAGTGGGGCGTCAAGGACATCGGCGCCGACCAGGTCTGGTCCCAGTACGCCGACCACGGCGAGGGCGTCGTCGTCGCCAGCATCGACTCGGGCGTGGAGTTCAACCACCCGGCCCTGGCGGACAACTATCGGGGCAACCTCGGCGACGGAACCTACAACCACGACTACAACTGGTACGACGCGAGCGGCGAGTGTCCCGACAGCGGCACGCCCTGCGACAACAACGGCCACGGCACCCACACCATGGGCACCATGGTCGGCGCGGGCGGCATCGGCGTCGCTCCGGGCGCGAAGTGGGTCGCCGCCAAGGGCTGCGAGGCCAACTACTGCACGGACACCTCGCTGCTGAAGGCCGGCCAGTGGATCCTCGCGCCGACCGATCACAACGGGCAGAACCCGCGGCCCGATCTCGCCCCGGACGTCGTCAACAACTCCTGGGGCGGCGGGAACACCACCTTCTACCAGGACATGATCGAGGCCTGGAACGCGGCCGGCATCTTCGAGGCGTTCGCCGCCGGCAACGCCGGCAACGGATTTACCTGTTCGACCAGCGAGGCGCCGGGTGCCCAGGCCCCGACGTACGGGGTCGGCGCGTACGACGCGACCGGAGCCATCGCGTACTTCTCCGGCTTCGGCCCCTCCCTCGTCGACGGTTCCATGAAGCCGAACATCGCCGCGCCCGGCGTCAACGTCCGCTCCGCCTGGCCGGGCGGCGGGTACCGGGCGATCTCCGGTACGTCCATGGCGACCCCGCATGTCGCCGGTGCCGTCGCCCTGCTCTGGTCCGCGGCCCCCTCCCTCGTCGGCGACATCGACGCCACCCGGGCAGCTCTGAACGCCTCCGCGCGGGACGTCGACGACACCCACTGCGGCGGCACCGCCGACGCCAACAACGTCTGGGGCGAGGGCAAGCTCGACGTCTTCGCCGCCGTCGACCGGGCCCCGCACACCGCGGCCACCATCACCGGCACCGCCACCGACCGGGTCACCGGCGCCGGCCTGGCCGGAATCACCATCACCGCTATGGGCCAGGGCGGCCAGCGCACCGTGACCACGAATACCTCGGGCGCCTACCGGCTGGTCCTGGCGGCCGGCGCGTACACCCTCACCAGCGCCAGCTACGGCTACCGCGCGGTCACGGAGAACCTCACCGTCACCGACGGCCAGGCCCTCACCCACGACATCGCGCTGGACGCCGTTCCCCGGCACGCCGTGACCGGCACGGTGTACGACGTGACGGGCAAGCCGCTCCCCGGTGCCAGCGTACGGATCGTCGAGGCGCCGCTCGCCCCGGTCGTGTCGGACGCCGCCGGCGCCTTCCGTTTCCCGGCCGTCGCCGAAGGATCCTTCACCCTGGTGGCGACGCCCGCCGCGCCGGTCATGTGCGACGGCACCTACCAGCAGGCCCTGACCGTGGACGGCGATGAGAGCGTGGCGATCCGACTGCCCGCCCACAGCGACGCCTTCGGCAACAGCTGCCTGCCCGCCGCGTACTCCTGGGTCAGCGGCGCCACCAAGGTCGCCCTCTCCGGTGACGAGAACGCCAAGAGCGTCGCTCTGCCGTTCCCGGTGACCTTCTACGGCGTCTCGTACAACCAGGCGAGCGTCACGACCAACGGGCTGGTGAACTTCCTCGCCCCGCGGCTGGGCGACTACCTCAACAGCGCCTTGCCGGCGGCGTCGCAGCCGAACGGCATCGTCGCTGCCTACTGGGACGACCTCGTCCTCGACAAGAGGTCGGCCGTGAAGACCGCTGTCACCGGAACGGCCGGACAGCGGAAGTTCGCGATCGTCTGGGAGAACGCGGCCTTCGCTGCCGATTCGAGCCGGCGCGTGACCTTCGAGGCGGTCTTCGAAGAGGCGACCGGTGCGGTCGTCCTGCAGTACCAGTCCATCGACGGCGCCTCGGCGCTGGAGAAGGGCGGATCAGCGACCGTCGGCATCGAGAACCAGGCCGGCGTCGACGCCCTGCAGTACTCCTTCAACGAACCGGTCCTCACCGACCACAGCGCCCTCCGTATCACCCTCAAGGCGGCATGATGAAGAACCGATCCAGAGGCGCCGTGCGCCTCGCCTCCGCCCTGCTCGCGCCCGGACTCGCGCTCGTCGCGCTCCCCGTGATCACCAACCCGGCGTACGCCGAGGACGGGTCGCAGGCGCGGATTCTGACCGACGCCCAAGCCGCTGAACTCGAAAGTCGGTTCACGGCGGCCCCCTCTGCTCAGCAGGCGACCGCGCCGAGCGACACCGCCGAACCGCCGGCCGAGCAGGTGCAGGACGCGACACCGGTCACCCTCACCGAGGCGTCCGCGTTCGAGACGTACCGGGGGCACGCCGAAACCGCCCCCCTCGGCGGCGGCAAGGGCGACTTCGTCGCCGTGCACAGTCTCGGCCTGATCACCCGTCTCACGACGAGCGGCCAAACGGTGTGGAAGCGCGGTAGCGACTCCCTCTACGCCGACTGGCAGGTCACGCCGCTGCGGCCGTGGCAGAAGGAGCCGTACCCGGCCCGTATCGCCGTCGGCTACGAGGTCAACAGTCCGTACGCGGACCTGGCCGACCGGGGCTTCGCGCAGGGCGACCTGACCGGCGACGGGGTGGCTGACGTCGCGTTCACCGCGAAGGTGGGCGCCAGCCCGTATCGCCCGTTCACCTCCCCGGGCTCGCCCCTGACGACGGGTAGCTTCGTCACTGTCCTCGACGGGAAGACCGGGGCGACCCTGTGGTCGCAGATCTTCCCCGATGCCCAGCAGGTCGCCGTAGCCGGCAAGACCCTGCTCGTCGCCGATCAGCCGTCCAACAACTTCGGCGCCGACCGGACGTTGACGACGAAGCTGTACGGCTTCCGCTTCACGTTCGGGGATGGGCGACTGACCCCGGCGGCGACCTGGTCGTACGACACCGGCCAGCGCTACGGCCGGTGGGCCTCGGTCACCGCGCTCTCCGACACCGCGGCAGCCCTCTCCTGGTACGTGCGGAAGACCGACACCGACCCGGCCGCGAGCCAGACCCTCGTGATCGACACGGCGAACGGCGCGCCGCGTTGGCAGACCGCCGGCACGATGTACGGGCGGGAGGCGGTCGTCGACCCGTCCCGGAACCGGCTCGTCGCCATCGAGCAGTCCGACTACACCGACGGGGTGCTGTACCAGCTGGTCGGCTACGACCTGGCCGACGGCGTCCGGACCGTGCTCGATGAGCGGATCAACGCGGTCGGTACCGAACTGGCGGTCGGCGAGCTGAAGGGCGGCGGCGGCGTCGAGTACGCGGTCGCCGAAGCCACCTTCGACGACGACCTCGACATCAACGCGGCGACGGTGCGCGGCCTGCGCGGTGACGGCGGGACGGAACTCTGGTCGTACACGGTGAAGCGGGACGAGTCGAACGTGCGGGACGGTGACAGCGTCCTCGGCCTGCGGATCGCGAACGGCAAGGCCATCGCCTCGTACGTGACGACCGCGGACAAGGAACACGCCATCAACTCGGGGACCCGCCGCTACGGCACGATCACCGTGCTCAGCGGCACGGACGGTTCCGTGCGGTGGTCGCAGAAGGGCGTGGTCGCCTCCCCGATCTACGCCGAGCCGTACCAGGCCGGCGACGACTGGCTGGTGCGCACCATCGACAACGACCAGAACATCCACTTCTACCGGCTGGACAACGGCACGTCGGCGGGGCTCGTACCGCTCCCTGCCGACCTGTCGACCGGCGTCGCGGTCGATGTGAACGGAGACGGCCGCAAGGACGTGGTGGTTGGCGGCCAGTCGCGCGGCCTGTGGGCGTTCGACGGTCCGTCGCTGGCCGCGGGCAAGCCGCGGGTGCTGTGGCAGGCCACCCTGCCCGGCGCCGTGTACGGCGACATCGTGCTGGGTGACACGGACGGTGACGGACGCCGCGACGACCTGGTGGTGGCCGCCGAGACCGCCGCGGTGATCATCGACGCCACCACCGGTCGGGTCAGCGCGACCATCGACCAGCCGGGGCAGTTCGTCCACTCGGTGACCGTGGCCGATCTAAACGGCGACGGCGCTGACGACGTGCTTGTTCCGACCGACGCCGTCCGCGCCTACCGGGGCAGTGGCCGCCCACTGTGGTCCTACGCTCCCCCGGGCACGGCGCCGGTTGCCTTCTCGGACCTGGCGATGGCCGACGGCCGGGTGATCGGCTCATACCAGACGGCCCACCAGCGCGAGCCCGCCACGGTCGGGGAGCTGGCTCTGAACGCCCGGACCGGTACGGTCGCCTGGACCGGCAGCCCGGTGTGGACGGGTAGCGACGACCCGAAGATCTACGGTGCGCAGCTCTTCCACGGCGTGTACGCCTCGCGCGCGATCCCGTACGCGGACGGGCATGCGGCCGTGGCCACCTGGATGGTGCGCGATGAAAACGGCTGGTGGCGGGAGTTCTTCGAGTTCCGCGACGTCCGCACGGGCGCGGTGGTGAAGACCGCGATCGGTGGTGGAACCCTCACCCTCGGCAACTGGTTCACCGGCGACGAGGGCCTGATCCTCACCGGAACGGCCTCGCTGCAAACCTTCGGCGCCGACGGCAACGACTACCTGATCTACACGCTGCCGACCATTCACCGAGCCGGTTTCGCGACCGGTCCCGGTGGGCGCCGGCTGCTCGTCGGTGGGACGGAAGGCGCGTTCTACATCTGGGACTCCGGCGTACTCAAGGGCGGTCACTACCCGGATCACGAGGCCCGGCTGCAGCGGTACAACACCCAGAACGTGCTGATCGCGGATCTCACCGGTGACGGCGTGGACGAGATCATCGGCCTGCACAACGAAAACCTCGGGCAGGACCGGATGGCCGAACTGTCCGGCAGCCGGTACGAGCTGGGGGTCGACAACCGGATTCACGGCATGGTGACGGGCGTTGTGACCAATTCCTGACTTGACACCGCTGATGGGGGCTCCCGCTATGGTGGGAGCCCTCATCAGCGTAGGGAGACCCAGGTGCTGCGGCTGCACCTCCTCGGCGGGTTCCGGGTCCACCGGAACGACGGGCCACCGCTCGTGGAGCGGTGGCCGCGGCCGAGCGCCCGGACGCTGCTCAAGCTGCTCGCAGTCGCCCCGGACCATCGCCTCCATCGCGAGGAGGCGATGGAGATCTGCTGGCCGGACGCCGATCCCCAGGCAGCGCTGCGCAGCCTGCGGGTGGCGCTGCACGCCGCCCGCCGGGCCGTCGAACCGGAACTCGCGCCCCGGGCCACCTCGTCCTATTTGATCGGCGAGGGGGCGCTGCTGCGGTTGGCTCCGCACACCGTGTGGATCGACGCCGACGAAGCCGAACGGCTCGCGGAGGCGGCGCTGGCGCACGGCGGCCGAGCGGAACTGACGGCAGCGCTCGACGCGTTCACCGGCGAACTTCTACCCGAGGACCGGTACGCGCCGTGGTCTCACACCCGCCGGGAACGACTGGCGGCGTTGCGGGAAAAGAGCCTCCTCGCCCTGGCCGCCGCACATCTTGCGGCCGGCGCCAGCGGGGAGGCGGTGGAGGCAGCCGAGCAGGTCCTGGCGGCCTCACCCGCCGAGGAGTACGCCCACCGCGTCCTGATCGAGGCGTTCCTCCGGCAGGGGCTTCGCCGCCGGGCGGTGCACCAGTACCACCTGTGCCGGGAGGCACTGGACGCGGAGATCGGGGTGCGGCCGGGCGCCGAGACGGAAGCGCTGTACCGCCAAGCCCTCGCCGCGCCGACCTCGGCCGCCCGGTCGGGACAGCCGGCGCTGCCAGCGGCGGTGCGGCTACCACCCGCCCTGCCGCTGCGCGGCCGGGATGACGTGCTGGCCGAGCTGCTGGAGGTCGAGAAGATGCCGGTCCTCCTCGTCACCGGCGAGGCCGGCCTCGGCAAGACGCGCCTCGTTGCCGAGGCGGCCCGCCGGGCTGCCGAAAAGGGGGCGGCCGTGCTGTGGGGCGCCGGCCACGACGCGGAAGGGCACCGGCCGTACGGCCCGTTCGCGGAGGCGGTTGAGGGGTGGCTGGCGGACCGCTCCCTTGAGGAACGGGCCAGCATGGGCGCGGAGTATCCGGAACTGGCCGGGCTCCTGCCGTTGGGGAGGGTGGAGCCGAGGTCGTGGCGAAGCCCCGAGGAGGAGCGGGACCGGCTGTTCCAGGCAGCGGCCGCGCTGTTCGGGGAACTGGCGGCGGAGCGGCCCGTCATGGTGGTGCTGGACGACCTTCATGCCGCGGACGCGGGCTCGTTCCAGCTCCTCAGCTATCTCGCCCGGCGGGCCCGGGAGAACGGCATGGGTTGGCGTTTTCTCGCCACGCTGCGCCCCGAGGAGCTGCCGGACTCCGATCCCCGCCGCCACACCTTGGACGTGCTGGTCCGCCAGTCGCTCGCCCGGGCTGTCGCACCACCCCGCCTGCCCCGGGAGGCGTGTCTCGAGCTCGCGGCCGACGCCCTCGGCTCCTCGGCCGCAGCCGTACCCGAACGGGTGTGGGAACTGTCCCTCGGTAATCCGCTCTTCGCCCTCGAACTGGCGCGTGCGCTGCGGGACGGGGTCGTGGGCGTCTCGGGAGCACCCGAGGGAATCCGGCAGGTGGTCGCCCAGCGGCTCGGACGACTCGACGCGACAGCCCGCCGAGTGGTGGACGTGGTCGCGGTGGCGGGTCAGGACGCGGCACTCGCCGAGGTCCTGGACGTCGCCGGGCGCTGCGGGCAGCCGCAGCTGTCGGCCGCCGAGGCGACGGAGGCCGTGGAGGCCGCCGTCGCCGCCTCGGTGCTGGAGGAGCGGCCGGTGGCCGTCGAGGGCCGTCCGGTGGCCGGGCTCGCCTTCCGCCATCCCCTGATCCGGATGACCTGCTACCAGATGCTGTCGGCGGCCCGGCGGCGGCTCCTGCACTCGGCGTACGCGGAGGCGGTGCTCCGGCGCCGGCCGGATGCCGTGGACACGCTCGCCGTCCAGTTGACGCACGCTGACGACCCGCGCGCCACCGGGTATCTGCGGCGGGCGGCGGAACGCGCGGCGGCCCATCACGCGAACGACACCGCAGACCGCTACTACGCGGAGCTCACCGACCGGCTCGACGCGCTGGCCGCCGAATCGGCGCGCGCACGCATGGACCACAGCGCCGTGCTGCGCCGGATGGGCCGGTTCGAGGACGCGGCCCGGCTGCTCCGCGAGGCTCTGACGGAGATGGAGCGCCACGGCGACCGGGACGGACGGGTGCTCGCCGCCGCCCGGCTGGCCGAACTCATGGCGAAGACCCGGAGCACCGACGAGGGCCTCCGGCTGCTCGATGCCACTCCGCCCGCTCCCGACACGCCGGCGGCGACGGCGAGCGCCCACCATCTGGCCACGGCTGTGCTCTGTTTCGTCGCCGGCCGGTACGAGGAGTCAGCGGCGGCCGCGCGGGCGGCGGAAACCGCAGCGCAGGTCGTGGCAGACCCGGAACGGCGGGGACTGCTCGCCCGGGCGTTGGCGATGCGCGCGACGTCCCTGGGTTTGGCCGGGCGTTTCCGGAAGACGGGCCTGGTCGCGCAACGCGCCCTGCCGCACGCGAAGGCGTACGGCGATCCGCAGCTACTCGCCCTGGTCCTCTCGGTCCTGCGGGAGATCGCTCTTCGGGCCGGGCGGTTACGGGAGGCCATCGAAACCGGACGGCGGGCGTTGGACCTCGCCGAGCGGTCCGGCGATCCGACGGCGACCGTCTTCGAGCGGGCGAACCTGGCCAAAATCCACCTGATGATGGAGGAGACAACCGAGGCCCGGGACCTGGCCGAGGCCGCGGCGCGGGAGACGGGGCCGGGCCTCGGCTGGTGCGTGCCGTACGCTCTGGCAGCTCTCGCCCGGGTGCGGATCCGGATGGGAATGCCGGGTGCGGGCATGCTCCTGGACGAGGCCGAGGGCGCGGCGCGCGCGCAGGGGGACTTTCAGGCCCAGGACGAGGTGCGGTCGGTGCGGGCCGAGTTGGCGTTGCAGGAGGGGCGCCCGGAGGACGCGTTGGCGCTCCTCGCAGACCCACAGACGAGGTGGGCGCACCTGATGGCCCGCGCGTGGTTGGCATGCGGGCGCGTCCAGGAGGCCGTCGAGGTGGCCGCGGCAGAGGTGGGGCGCGCGGAGCGGGCCGGGGAGCGGCTTGCGGAGACGGACGCGCGGACGGTGCATGCCGCCGCCTTGGCGGAGCTGGGCCGCGAGCGGGATGCGGCGGACGCATTTCGACGGGCGGCCGACTTGGCAGAAGCCCTTCCCTACCCGGCGGCCTCTCGCCGCCTGGCTTTGGTACGCCGCCCATGGCGGATAACCGAGGGCTCAGGGTCAGGGACGGAGTAACGGCTGCAAGGGCCCGCATGCTTTGGCGTTCGTGCTTTCCGGCGGCAACGTCAACGACTGCAGCCGCTTCGCCCACGTCATGGCCGCGATCCGTGTCGGGCGGCCGGGGCCGGGCCGACCCCGGGTCCGTCCGGACCACGTCATCGGCGACAAGGGCTACAGCTCCAAGGCGATCCGGGCTGACCTTCGTCGACGGGGCATCGGGCACAGCATCCCCGAACGCGCCGATCAGCAGGCCAACCGCCGCCCACGGGGCAGTCGCGAACCCCGGCCGGTGTTCGACAGGCAGCTCTACAAGCACCGCAGCTCCGCGGAGCGCTGCTTCAACGGCCTCAAGCAGTGCCGCAGCGTCGCCACCCGCTGAGACAAGACAGCGACGTCGTACCAGGCGGCCTGTTCGCGGCGACATGCACCGTGATTCTGGCGCTGGGTCTGACCGATGTGCGCCGCTGAGTTCCCGCCAGCACTTACGGTGAGGAGCATGTTGCAGGAGGGCGGTGATTGGAGTTGTATCCATTCGTCGAGTCACACGGCCTGATCGGCGACATGCAGACGGCGGCGCTGATCGCGGACGACGGCACCCTTGACTGGTTTTGCGCGCCCCGGTTCGACTCGCCCAGCGTGTTCGCCGGACTGCTCGATCACAAAAAGGGCGGGTATCTCCGCATCGCGCCCCATGGCGCCGATTACGTCAGAAAGGAGCAGTTGTACCTGCCTGGGGCACCGATCCTGATCACTCGTTTCCTCACTCCCGACGGTGTGGGTGAGATCATCGACTTCATGCCGGTTGCCGGCGATACGGCGACCGATCGTCATTGCATCGTTCGGCTGATCAGCGTGGTTCGGGGCACCATGCGGTTCCGGATCGATTGCCAGCCGCGGTTCAACTATGGGCGTGACCCGCACGAGGTCGAGATGTACACCGACGGCGCCGTTTTCCGCAGCCCGACGCTCAGCATCACGCTGCATCGGGTCCGCCACGCCGACCAGCCCCCGGACGAAGTCGAGATCGAACGCGACGGCGACGGGGTGCGCGCCTTCGCCACCCTGCGCCAGGGTGCCTCCGGCGGACTCCTCGTCGAAACCGGATCGAGCGAACCACCCCGCCTGATCGCGCCTGAGGAAATCCGGTCGATGTACGAGCAGACCCGGGATTTCTGGCGGGGCTGGCTCGGCGGCTCCTGCTATGCCGGACGGTGGCGGGAAGCGGTGGAGCGCTCCGCCCTGACGCTGAAGCTCCTGACGTACGCGCCGACCGGTGCCCTGATCGCCGCTCCCACCGCCGGCCTGCCGGAGCAGATCGGCGGGACGCGGAACTGGGACTACCGGTACGCCTGGATCCGCGACGCCTCGTGGTCGGTCTACGCCCTGCTCGGTCTCGGCCTCACCGAGGAAGCGCAGCGATATCTGCGATGGCTCAACGACCGGATCTGCGAGGCGGCAGACCGTGCAACGCCGCTGCACCACATGTACCGCGTCGACGGCTCGACAGCCCTCGACGAGGAGGAGCTCGACCACCTCGAGGGCTACCGACGCTCCCGCCCCGTGCGGATCGGCAACGCCGCCGCCGACCAGCTCCAGCTCGACATTTACGGCGAAGCGCTGAGCGCCATCCACTTGGCTGACACGCAGGGGCTGCGCAGCTCCCATCAGGCGTGGCTCAACACCGTCAAGCTCATCGACTGGCTCTGCGAGCACTGGGACAGACCCGATGAAGGGATCTGGGAGACCCGGGGCGGCCGCCAGGACTTCACCTTCGGCCGCCTCATGTCCTGGGTCGCTCTCGACCGGGCCATCCGCCTCGCTCAGCGGCACGGGGTGCCCGCCGAAATCAACCGCTGGACCACCGAGCGAGACAAGATATACCGCCAGATCATGAACCGGGGATACCACTCCGGACGCCGGGCGTTCGTGCAGCACTACGGCAACGACGTCCTGGACGCGGCGCTGCTCTCCATGCCGGCCGTTGGGTTCATCGCGCCCGACGACCCGATGTGGCAGTCAACCCTGCGGGCAATGGACGACGAGCTCGTCTCCGACAGCCTGGTCTACCGGTACAACCCCACCGCGTCGCCCGACGGCCTGGCCGGCAGCGAAGGCACCTTCAGCATGTGCACCTTCTGGTACGTGGAAGCCCTGGCCCGCTCGGGACGTCTCAACGACGCGCTGATCACCTTCGAGAAGATGCTCACCTACAGCACCCACCTCGGTCTTTACGGGGAGGAGATCGGCCCGACCGGCGAGCAGCTCGGCAACTTTCCCCAAGCCTTCAGTCACCTTGCGCTGATCAACACCGCGATGGTCCTCGATCAATCCATGCCCGCTCCACCGGCACCGTGTCACGTGCCGCTCGGACCCCTGGTCAGGCGAGATCCACTGCGCGGGTGAAGATCCGCCCGAGGTGCCTGCGGCGGAGCCCTGATCACCTCGATGCCCTCGGCAGTGAACGCCGCTTCGAAGACCTCGGTGAATCTCGTATCCCGGTCGCGCAGCAGGAACCGCTGCCCAGCCGGGGTGCCTTCCGTTCTGACGGCGCCGAGCCCCGTTGCGGTCGAACCGGGCACAGTTGGCCGCTAGGGCGCGTATCGGGTCGTGATCAATGAGCATCGCAGCTTCCGGGGCGGGTGCCCGTCCGGGGTACGGGACGCGGCGATCTGCGGCTGCGCCGTGTGGGCGCGAGTGACCGGAAGCGATGCCGCAGGCAGGCAGCGGCGGGGCCCGAGGGCCCTGGCTGCGTGCCCGCCGGGATGGTGTGTCAGACCATGGCGAGCCGGTCCACCAGCAGCTCCACCCTCGGCTCGGTGTCCTCCGGCGGCAGCCGTCCCGCTCGGGTCAGGGTGGCCAGCCCGTGCAGGGCCGCCCAGAACACCTCGGTGAACAGTCCCGGGTGGACGCCGTCCCCGGCGACCTCGCCGAGGCTTTCCAGCAGGGCGGCGAAGGCGTCCTTAAGAGGTTGTGGGGTGTCCTCGTTCGCGAAGGCCAGGCCGCCGTCGAGCTCGAACATGGCGTCGTAGACCGCCGGGTTGCGTGCGGCGAATTCGAGGTAGGTGCGGGCGAGGGCGGTGACCCGGGCGCGAGGTCCGTCCGCGGCGGAGGTCGCGGCCCGCAGCGCCGCGGCCATCTCGGCGGCGCCGTCGAGGGCGACGGCGCCGATGATCTCGCGTTTGCCGCGGAAGTGGCTGTAGAGGACGGGCTGGCTGTATTCGATGCGCTCGGCGAGCCGGCGGGTGGTGACCGCGTCCCAGCCCTGCTGCTCGGCGAGCTCGCGGGCTGTCGCCACGATGAGGCGCTCGCGCTCCGCCCGTTCGCGCTCCTTGCGTTTCTGTACCGACATGATTCGATCCTAGCACCGCTAGGCAAGCGAGCGGCAGCAGTGCTAGCGTTGCCTCATCAGCTAGCAACACTAGATGCTAGGAGGGGTCATCATGCTCAACGCACTCGAGGTGTTCACCACCGTGGTCGTCGGCGTGATGGTGGGGGTGGAGTTCTCCGTCGCCTTCGTCATCAACCCGATCCTCGACGCACTCCCCGGTGACAGTGGCCAACTCGGCCGCGCCCACGGGGGCCGGATGCTCGGCGCCGTGATGCCGGTCTGGTACATCACCTCGCTCGTCCTCGTTGCGGTCTGGGCCATCGCCGGATGGCACCACCACGGCACCGGCCTCGTCGTCACCGCCGGCGCGCTGCTGATCCTCAGCGTGATCATGTCGATCCTGCTGCTCGTCCCGATCAACAACCGGGGCAAGACGTGGACCCCTGACAACCGGCCCGCCGACTGGAAGCAGCAGATGAACCGCTGGGACCGCCTCCACTACGTCCGCGTCGCCGTCCTCATCGCCGCCTTCGCCCTGCTGGTCGCCGCCCTCATCTGACCCCGCGCGGGCCGACACCGCGCCGGTGGCGCACAATCCCCACTCCCCGGGCGGCAGCGGCCCACCCAAATCCCGACATCCGGGAATGCAGCTGCCGCTTAGAGCCCACAACCCGACAAACTACGCCCCTCGATGACCTGCGCGGCTCCCGGCTCTGGTTCGGGTGAGGTCTTTGATCCAGATCACCGAGGCACGCAGCCGAAGCCCGGCGAGGTAGCTTTCCGGGGTCTTGTCGTAGCGGGTCGCGATGCCCCGCCACGCCTTGAGCTTGTTGATCAGGCGCTCGACGGTGTTCCTCTCCTTGTAGAACTCGGCGTCGTGGTCGACGGGGCATCCCCTTTGCGGCCCTTCGTCTTCCGGTTGGCGGCCTGGTCCCGTTTCTCCGGGATGACGGCCTTGATGCCGCGCCTGCGCAGGTGGGCGCGGTTGCCGCGGGACGAGTACCCCTTGTCCCCGGCGACCGCGTCCGGCCTGGTGCGAGGCCGCCCCACTGGGCCGCGGACCCGGATCTCCCCAGCACCGGGATGAACTGTGGGCTGTCGGCCGCCTGTCCCGCGGTCAAGACGAACGCCAACGGCCGGCACTTGCGGTCGGCGGCGAGATGGACCTTTGACGTCTGCCCGCCCCGTGAGCGCCCCAGCAGAGCGGCCTTCAGCCGGACCCTGCGCCAGCGCCGGACGCGTCGCCGCTCGTCCCGCTCGGGATCGGCACCACCGTCCTGCCCGCTTCGCCCCTCGGGACCGGCCCCCTTTGACCTGGCCTCCTCCTCCTCTTCGGCGGCAGCCTTCTCCAAAGCGGCGAGCACGTCCTGGCTCGTGTTGCATCCCGGCGGCATCGTGATGGGCCCGCACGGTGGTGGAGTCGATACTGACCAGCGACAGATCCACCTCACCCCGCTTCGCGGCCTCCGCGATCAGGCCCTCCAGCAGGGCCTCGAACACGCCGGCGTCACGCCACTGCCGGAAACGATTGGACACCGTCGACCAGGCACCGAATTCCTGCGGCATCTCCCGCCACTGCCCGCCGGTCCTGAACCGCCAGACCACGCCCTCGAACTGCTGGCGCAACCGCTCGGGGTGCGGGCCATACTCGCCGATTGGCAGGTACGGCTCGATGAACTCCAACTCCACATCGGTCAGCTGCGCACGGGTCACGCAAGACGATCTACCGGATCGAAGATCAGCACGAGGGGAGAACCCGCTCATTGATCACGACCCGATACGCGTCCTAGTGCCGGAGCCGTTCGGACGTCGGGCGCTCCACCTCGTCCCCGTCGGGCGAGGCTGGACGACGTTCTGGTCCCAGCGCTACGACGACTGGGCGGAGGGAGCCGCGGTGCTGCTGCTCGATGTCGTCGACGAGGACGGCGCGCGGGTCGCCGCGCAGATCCGCGACGGCGGCGACACCGCCCAGCTCGCCGGTGACCTGCGCGAGCGCCGGGGCTGCATCGTGGTGACGTCCAGCGTGCACGCCGCTGTTCGGCCTACCGGGCAGTCCCGCGTACGCCGCCAGCAGGGGTGCGCTCGCCGCGCTGACCCGACAGCTCGCCGCGGAGTACGGCCCCCAGGTACGGATCAACGCCGTGCTGCCCGGCCCAGTGGACACCGAACGCCTGGCGTGGTCTGGGTGCGCCGGCCCGGGAACGACCTAACGCGGGCGAGCCTCGTGGTGGACGGTGGCTGGAGCATCACCAGGCCAGACCGGTTACTCCTTACTCGGATAATCTCCTTCTATAGCCTGGTCCGTTCCGGATGCATCCCGTCAACGACTTCGTGACCCGGAGTACGAACGCAGTTCGATCCTGGCTCGGCCCCGCACACCGGGCAGGCCCGCCACTCCTGGACCGGGCCGGC
Organism: Micromonospora globispora; assembly: GCF_003857015.1. GTDB lineage: Bacteria > Actinomycetota > Actinomycetes > Mycobacteriales > Micromonosporaceae > Micromonospora > Micromonospora globispora. The sequence continues at coordinate 24,508 of NZ_QGGF01000240.1, forward strand.
GTCGTGCCCCAAGGTCAGGGCGACCTCGCTGATCTCGTCAGCCAGTTGGTGCAGGCCCGGGTCTCGATGCCGGATGGCGGCCTGGTGGATCTTCTGAACTGACTCTCGCGCCCGTCCCAGCGTGCGCTTCGCTGATGCGCCCGGATCAGAGGACATGTCATCCCGGCTTCCCGGTAGTGCGGCGATCAAACCGGCTACGGGTGGTGTTGGCTGGGGTTCGTGCCTCGCCGTCGGGATCCTGCCGCGCCGCGGGTCGTGTACCGCACGGCTCGTGTCGGGTTGCGGGTGACGCCGGGGCAGCGGCGCCGGTGTTTCGGGTTGCTGCGCTCGGCTGGTGACGTGTGGGCGTGTGTGGTGGAGGTCAACGCGTGGCGGCGGCGCCGCCACGACGCACCGCTGGCCGGCTATCAGCAGTTGTGTCGGGAGTTGGCGGCGTCCGGGCCGGGCACATTCGCCGAACTGGACTCCACCGGGGCCCGGTCGGTGCTGCGGCGCTTCTCCGACGCGTGGTTCGCGGCGGCGAAACGTCGCAGCGAGGGTGACGGGTCGGTGCGGTTTCCGCGTCGCCGCCGCGGGTTGATGCCGGTCCGCTGGGTATCACGGTACGTTCACCCTGGAAAAGCGGTCCGCGTGGAGATGGACGTGACGCGTTCAGCGCGCGAATCCGGTCGACGCGAGTGCGTCGCCTGCTGCCCGCCGGCCCACTTCGATCATCTCGAACGCCCGATGAAACTCATGGCCACGGCAGGCGTCCGTCGGTATTTCGATCAGTAGGTCCGGTGGATGGCCGGCCAGTCGATACCGGATGAGAAGGTCCTCCACGGCCTCGATGGACAGGCTGACGACGTCGGGTGCGCGCAGGCCGGCGGGCAGAGCCTCCGCCGTGCGGTCGTCGGTGGTGATGATCTCTACGGCGGCGTCGGCCGCCGGCCCGCCGTCCCCCGGCATACGGAAACGGGTGCCGGGGGCGCGGAGGCGGTCGCGGACGCGGTCCCACCGCCCTCGCGCCGGCTGGGGGTCGGCCGACTCCCGCACCGGCGCTGCGGGGTGGGAGGTGGCGCGGGCGCCGTTGAGGGATACGGCGACGACCGCGTCCGCCGGTATGGAGGTGGTCGGCGCCATCGGCAGCGGGTCCATCAGGCCACCGTCGGCGAGGAGGCGGCCGTTGACCATGACGGGGGTGATCGCGGGCGGCAGCGCGATGGAGGCACGCACCGCAATGTCCAGCGGGCCATGCTGAAACCACACCGCGCGGCGGGCCAGCAGGTCCGTCGCGACCGCCGTGAAGGGCACGGGTAACTGTTCGATGCGCACACCGTCGAGCAGTTCGCCGACCCGGGCCATCACCTTGTCGGCCCCGAATGCGCCCGGCGCGCGTACCGCGGGGTCGAGCAGGCGCAGGACCTCGCGGTAGCCGATGGTGCGTACCCAGTCGACGTAGGCGTCCAGCTTGCCCGCCGCGTACAGCCCACCGACGAGGGCGCCCATCGACGAACCGGCGACGCCGACGATCTCCAACCCACGCTCTTCGAGGACCTGGATCACGCCGATGTGCGCGTAGCCGCGCGCCCCGCCGCCGCCGAGTGCCAGCGCGACCCGCATGTCACCACCGCCCACCGCTTTCCACTCGGCCGGGGCCCATCAGGACTTGATGCTGAGGAGGTCGAGCGCGGCGGCCGGCCTGGCTTCCCCGGGGGCGAGCTTAACGAGACCCCCATTGGTGGTGGTGCGCAATCACGAAATTGCGGACCGGGAGCTTTCGACTACAACCGCAGAGCCGCCGAGCCCTGAGTCACCTGCCAACCGACCGGACCGCAGAGATCGTCTGGGGAAGCAGCCTGCGGCTGGCCCGGAGAACGGTGCCGTCGGGGCGGACGACGGCGGCGCAAGCAGCGCCGGTCCTCAACCATCGGTGCAGATCGCTGCCCGGTCGGGCAACGATCAGCACCGCTCCGCGCCGTTCGATGTCAGCTCGTTGTGCCGGGGTCGGCTCGATGGACGTGACTATCGCGAACCGGCCGGCGGCCACGTCGTCGAAACGTCGGCCGCCGTCGATGAGCGCGTTCGGGCACAGCCCGCCCGCGAGGCCGCGGCGCAGCCGTGGCCGCACGACGAGGTCGGAGCGGTGCAGCGGGGGTGTCCGGCTGTCCGTGGCGAGGTCCGTGAGGCCCGGCACGAGGTGTAGCCGTGGCGCCACGGCGCGACGGATGACATTGCCCACCTCGCCGCCGGCCGTCATCGCCGTACCGATGAACTTCGCCAGCTTGATCATGGCGCGGGCGTGGTGCCTGCGTTCGATCTGGTAGGTGTCGAGCACGGTCTCGGGCAGGGTCCCGTCGAGCACGAAGGCGAGTTTCCAGGCCAGGTTCATCGCGTCGCGCACCCCGGCACACATGCCCTGGCCGATGAAGGGTGGGGTGAGGTGGGCGGCGTCGCCGAGCAGGAACATCCGGCGGTCACGCCAGCGGTCGGCGAGCTGCGCGCGGAAGGTGTACTCGGCGAGGCGGATGATCTCCAGCTCCGCGACGGGGACGTTCCCGGTCCACGGCGAGATCAACGGATGCAGCCGGGCCATGTCGCGGTAGTCGTCGGCCGCTTCGCCGGGCGTCAGCTGGAACTCCCAGCGGTAGCGGTTCTTGCCGACCCGCATGTACGTGCCGGCCCGGGCCGGGTCGGAGAGCTGGTGCACGCCCTCCCACTGGTCGAGGTCGGCCTCGGTGACCACGTCGATGACGAGCCAGCGTTGCGTGAAGCCCAGGTCCTGCATGGTCGCGCCGATGGAGGCCCTGGTCAGGCTGTTGGCGCCGTCGCACCCCAGGATGTACGCCGCCCGGACGGACTCGTGCTCGCCCGTGGCGGTGTCGGTGAAGTCGACCCGCACCCCGTCGGCGTCCTGGGTCAGCGCGGTGACCTCGGCGTTGCCACGAAGGGTGACGGTGCCGTACTGCTTGAGATTTCGGCGGAGGATCGCCTCCAACTCCGGTTGGTCGAACATGCTCCCCTGGGGGTAGCCGTGCCGGCTCTGCGCGACGTCGCGCCGGAACTCGGTCAACACCCGCATGTCCCGGTCGAGGAGGCGCAGACCCAGGTGCGGCCGGGAGATCGCGGCGAACTCGTCCCGGAGCCCGAGCCGCGCCAGGATGCGGTGCACCTCGTCGTCGAGGGCGACCGCGCGGGGCTGGGGATAGACCGACTCCCAGCGCTCGAGGATCAGGCACTCGACGCCGTACTGGGCGAGCAGCGTCGCGGCCGTGAGCCCGGTGGGGCCCGCGCCGACGATCACCACGGGAATGGTCTTCATCAGGCCGCCACCAGATGGAGGACGAGGTAGGCGGCGACGAGGAGTCCGCAGACGACGGCGGGGGCCAACTTCCGCGGGCCGTCACCCTTGCGCAGGTGGACGACGACGGCTCCGGCGAGCAGGAGCAGCAGCCCGGCGCCGGCGAGGGTGCCGATCAGCGGCTCGATCAGGCCGATGAGGAGCCCGATCGCGCCGGCGACCTCGAGCAGGCCGATGCGGCGGTAGGCCGCGACCGAGAAACCGGCCTCGGTGGCCAGCTCGCGCATGGGTTGCACGGCCAGGATCTTGGCCGTGCCGAGGGCGAGGAAGATCAGGGCGAGTAGCACGGCGAGGATGGCCGCAGCGAGCGTCATGACATGACCACCAATCGCCATTCGATGGCATAACGGCCCAGGATGGCCTTGACGGCCGCCTGGTCGGCCGATGGAGAAACGGTGACGGTGACCACGATGGAGCTACCCTCGATCGTGGCCTCGACGTCGTGGACCCCCGGGACCTTGTCGAGTGCGCCGCGGACTTCCCGACGGATCGCGTCGGTGCGCAGCGCGAGCTTGTAGAGCTTGCCCACGGCGGTGACCGGCAGCTCGTCGAGGATCGTCACGGTCTTGGGTGCGGCGGTGCGGTCGGGCACCCGTTCGCTTGTCCAGTCGCGAAGTTCGTCCTCGGTCACCGTGGCGCCGCGGGCGAGGGTGACGTAGGCGACGGGTACCTCGCCGGCGTGCGTGTCGGGGCGTCCGACTGCGCTGGCGGCGGTGACCTGCGGGTGGGACAGCAACGCGTCCTCGATGATGGCGGGGTCGATGTTGTGTCCGCCGCGGATGATGAGGTCCTTGGCCCGGCCGGCGAGGTAGATGAAGCCGTCCTCGTCGATGCGTGCCAGGTCGCCGGTGTCCAGCCAGCCGTCGGCGAGTTTGCCGAGGCCATCCAGGACCGGGCCGCTCCCGTCGCGGTCGATGACGTAGCCGGGGAAGACCGTGGGGCCGCTGATCGCCAGCAGGCCCGCCTCACCAGAGGCTACGTCCTCCCACGTGCCGTCCGTGCGGACCACCCGCACCCGCTGGTAGGGCAGACGCTGCCCGACCGAGCCCGGCCGCGACACGTCGGGGAAGGTGCGCGCGCTGGCGCAGGTGGCCTCGGTCAGGCCGTAGCCCTCGACCAGCGTGATGCCCGTGTGGGCCTGGAAGCTGTCCCGGACCGCGGCGGGCAGCGGTGAGGCTCCCACCATCGGAAACCGCAGGCTGCTGATGTCGGCGTCGACCGGGCACTGCGCCAGCGTGGCGTACACGGTGGGCACCGCGCTCATGGCGGCGATCCGGTAGTGCTCGACGATCCTCCAGAACGCCCCGTACAGTGCCGGGTCGCGGTAGCCGAGCGGACCGGCCCACACCACCGCCTGCCCCTTGAACAGCGGCGCCAGCAGGGTGACGACGAGCGCGTTCACGTGGAACAGCGGAAGGGCCGCGAAGACCACGGTCTCCTCGTCGAACAGGTTGCTGGCGGACAGCATCCACGCGTCGGCGACCTCGTTGGCGTGCGTGTGCGCGGCCAGTTTCGGGGCGCCGGTCGTGCCGCCGGTGTGGAACATCGCGGCCAGATCGGCGGACCGGGGCAGGTCACCGTCAAAGGCGGAGGAATCCATGGCCGCGGCGAGCTCGCCGAGGTAGCCGACGCGTACGCCGCGGATGGCGGGCAGCGGCTCGGGGGTGCCCGCGGCGCCGGTGGGCCGGAGCACGAGGATCGCGTCGAGCAGGCCGTCGCGGGCCAGCGACTGCGCGGTGTCCCAGGTGTCCGGCGCGAGGTCGGGCCCGGCTGTGATCAGCACGCGGGCGCCGGAGCGCCGCAGGAGTTCGGCGAGGTGCGCCCGTGACAGGCCGCCGCCCAGGGGCGCCGCGATCCCGGCGAGCTGCGCGGCCAGCGTCGCGGTGATCAGCTCGGCGCAGTTGGGTGACATCAGGGCGACGGCGTCACCCCGCCGCACCCCGAGCTCGTGGAACAGGTTCGCGTACCGGTGGACGTCGGCCAGGAGTTCGGCATAGGTACGCCGCAGCGGCTCACGCCAGTGGGCGGCGTCCGGCAGGGCCAAGACCGCCGTACGGTCCGGCCAGCGCGTGGCCGCTCGGGCGAGCAGCGCGTACGTCGACTCGGGCAGGCCCCGCGCCGCAAGCGGCACGGCCTCGATCGCGGCCAGGTCGGTCGGCGCGGCGTAGTCCGGCCACAGCAGGTCCTCGGTCATCAGGCGTACCTCACGACCGTGCGCTGCCGGCCCAGGTCGATCGCGCCGTCGTCGGTGGCGATGGTGGCCTCGACGACGTCGCCGTCCTTGAGGTACTTGGGGTTGCGCGCCTGGCCCTTGAAGAACATCTTCCACTTCACCGCGGGCGGCAGCAGCGAGACGAGGAACATGACCGGCTTCGGCGGCGCGCTGAGGGCGGTCCCGACGGGGGTACCGGTCAGCAGCAGGTCACCCGGGCCGACCCGCTGGAAGCGAGTCAGTGCCTGCAGCGCCTGGGCCGGGCGGTAGATCATGTCGGCGACGGTCATGTCCTGCCGGAGCTCGCCGTTGACCCACAGCTTCAGCCGGAGGTCGATGAACCGCTTGAGTTCGTCGGCGTCGAGCAGCACCAGCGCGGGGCCGACCGGGGTGAAGGTCGGGTAGGACTTGCCCTCGTAGAACTGGGTCTTGGGCAGCTGCACGTCGCGTGCCGAGATGTCGTTGGTGACCACCAGGCCCGCGACGTAGTCGGCGAGGTTGTCGTCGGTGACGGTCGTGCCGACCGGCATCTCGCGGCCGAAGACCAGGCCGATCTCCACCTCGTAGTCGAGCAGACGCACGTGGGCGGGGCGGACCACGTCGGCGAACGGCCCACTGATCGAGCCCGAGGTCTTGCGGAAGAAGGTCAAGGGGACGGTTGCGGGATCTCCGCCGCTGTCCGTGACGTGCGAGGCGAAGTTCGTCATCTGGGCGACGACGCGGCAGGGCGCTGTCACCGGGGAGACCAGGGCAAGGTCGTCGACCGGCACCGTGTCGCTGCTCGTCGCGGCCGCGACGATCGCCGGCCGGTCGGCCAGCAGTTCTGCGGTGGTGGTGGCGCTGGTGTGCACCTTGGCGGCGCCGGTGGGGGTGAGCACCCACCAGGCGTCGGCGGTGCGCAGGACGGAGGTGCTCATGAGGTGAACGCTTTCATCAGGCCGCGGAGGCGGTGGAGGTCGAATTCGTTGTTGTCCTCGCGCAGCGCGCCGACGACCGCGCGCAGCTCGCGAAGTGTTTCCAGGCCGGGTTTCATGCCGAGGAAGTCCTTGGTGGCGGGCGGACCCCACTGGGCGAGCCCCGAGGCGGTCATCGGTGCCCAGCCCGGCTCGAGCGTGCGGTCGAACAGGTCGCCGTCGGTGAAGTGCTCGACCAGGAAGTCGTCCGGGTCGCGCCAGTAGTCGAAGATCTGGCTGCCCTGGATGTGCCGGCCGATCCCCCAGGACCGCTGGTAGCCCCGGTCGAGCAGGTGCTCCCCGCCGGCGGCCAGCGAGTCGAGGTCGGGGACCTGGTAGGCGGAGTGCACGTACCGGTTCGCCGGGCCGAGGGTCATCGCGAGGGTGTGATGGTCGGTGGGCGTGCTGCCGCGGTCGCAGCGGATGAAGCTCATGACCGGGCCCCGCTCGCGCTGTCCCTGGTGGTAGAGGAAGTCGCTGACGATCAGGCCCAGGTGCTCGAGATACCAGTTGAGCGTCGCGAGGTATCTGGTGGTCTGCAGCACGACGTGACCGAGTCGCTGCACCTTGGCCGGCTCACGCGGCGGTCGCTGGGTGGCGTTCACCCGCGCCACGTCGTGTCCGATGTTGAAGGTCAGTGGCTGCTGGGTGGGCAGCGCGGGAAGCTCGTGTGTGTCCGCCACCACGCGCACCTGCGCCCCACTCGGGTCGACCAGATCCACAGTCACCCCGCCGAGACTCTCGGGCAGCGAGGTCATCGTCCTCCCGGTCGCCTCCGCGAGGCGCAGCACGTCCTTCGGGTCGGCAGCCCGGAAGGCGGGGCCGATGAACCGCGACCGGGGACCCCGGCGGATGAGCACGCAGGGGGATCCGGGGTCGGTGCCCCGCAGGTGCAGCTCGTCCTGCGTACGCAGCGAGGTCGTGAAGCCGAAGGCCCGGGCGAAGAGCTCGGCCCGCTCCAGATCCGGCTTCTGGAACTCCAGCCAGGCCAGGTCGTGCACCTTGACGATCGGGTTGCGCGCCCGCCCGGGATGCTCGCCCGGCAACGCACCCTGCTCGCTGTGCAGGCCGGTGTGGGGGTCGTGCCGGTCGATCATGTCCCGCTCCTTTCCAGGCGATGACGAAATCGTCACTTACGAGAGTAGCTTCAGTCAACCCCGCCTGACGATTCCGTCACCTCTGAAGCTCGCCGGCGTTAAAGTGAGCGCAGACCGACCTGGGAGAAGGTGATCGAGCAGGCATGGACCAGCAGCTCAGGCACGCCCCGAACCGCCTGGAACGGCGCAAAGCCCGCACCCGCTCGGCGCTCGTTCGCGCCGCCCAGACCTTCCTCGCCGCCGGAAAGCTGAACGTCCCGATTCTCGAGCTCACCCAGGCCGCCGACGTCGGTATGGGCTCGTTCTACAACCACTTCGACAGCAGGGAACAGCTCTTCCAGGCCGCGGTGGAAGACGCGCTCGACCGCTACGGCGCCCTGCTCGACGAGCTGACCGTCGGCCTGGACGACCCGGCTCACGTCTTCGCGCAGAGCTTCCGGCTGACCGGACGCCTCCACCGCCGGACTCCCGAACTGAGCAAAGTCCTGCTCAACAACGGCCTGGCCCTGGCCGGTTCGGACAGGGGACTCGCGCCGCGAGCCCGGCGCGACATCGAAGACGGCCTACGCGCCGGCCGGTTCCGCGTGCGCGAGCCCGAATTGGCGATGGTGATCGTGGCCGGAGCCGCGCTGTGCCTTGGCCAACTGCTGCACGACCACCCTGAGCGTGACGATGCCGCAGCCACCGACCAGGTCACCGAGGACGTGCTGCGCATGCTCGGCCTCGCGCCCGACCAGGCCCACGAGATCTGTCAACGCCCGCTGCCCGACCTGGACGGCCTTCGCCCGTAGGCCGATGTCCCCAAGCGGGCCGCTCCTAGGAAGTGGCCGCCTCGCGCACCATCCGGTTGGCCGTCTCCGGCTCACACCCGGTCGCCCGGAGCAGGTCACTCGCCATCGTGCGCAGCTGGATCACCATAGCGTCCGAGAACGGCTTGAGGCCCCTGTGGTACGCCTGGCCGGCCAGGCGCGCCCCGTCCAACACCGCGTTGCGGGTCTGATCGAACGGCCCACCCGTTCGTGCCTCCCGCCTCAGCATCTGGATCGCCTCGGCCAGCCTATTCACGGCGGCAGTGAGTTCCTCCGGCACCGGCTCGTCGTACTGCAGCGTGGTCGCGGCCCAGCGGGCCAGCGCCCGGCATTGGGCACTGACCCGATCGATGTGCTGGAAGCCGCGCCGGTAGTGCTTGACATCGGTTCGGCGTCGCCAGCGCGCCGGCGCAATGGTCGTTACCTCCTCGGCGCCAGCCAGGGCCTCCTGCATCCGGGCGAGGTCGGGTTCCATTCCGCTCAGCTGGTCCAGCGCCCGTATCGCGCGGTCCGGGTCACGCTCGGCGAGTGCGTGTGCAACCTCCCGAAGCTGCGTGTGGAGGGTCTCGGCGACCGGTCCGGCGGCCTGCTCAAGAATGCGCATCGGGTTGATCGGTAGCAGCAACGCCACCACCGCCAGCCCGATGGTGCCGCCCACTCCCGCGTCAATGATCCGCGCCCATTCGAGGCCCTGCTGCACGTGGGAGAAGGTGGCGATCAGTACAGCGGTACTGCCCGCCTGAGCGACCAGCGCACCGCTGCGCCCGGTCATCAACAGGGCGACAGCGATGGACAGCATCACCACCAGGCCGATCTGCCAGGGCCCGAACCCGAGGAAGCGGATGAGAAGATCACTGACGATCAGGCCCAGCCCGACGCCGAGCAGCATCTCGGCGGTACGTAAGGCGCGCTGCCCCAGGGCGGCGACGATCGTGCCGACGGCCGCGCTGGGCGCGAAGATCGGCGCAGGGCGACCCAGGACCTCGTGCGCCAGCCCCCAGGACAACGCGGCGGCAAGCCCACATTGAGCTGCGACGACCAGAATGATCGTGAACAGGCGCAGCCTCAACCGGCCTGCTTCGCCACCGCGACGCCGGACCTTCGCCGCCAGGTCCTTGGCCTGCCCGGCAGCGGCGCCGGGGCGAGACA
>NZ_QGGF01000387.1 GCF_003857015.1 Micromonospora globispora
TCCCCCCCCCCCCCCCCCCCCGCGCACGCGCACGCGATCCTGGGCTGCGACTCTTTCACGGTCGATTCCGTGTTCCTGCGGCGGCTCTGGGCGACGTTCGTCGTCGAGATTGCCGCCCGCCAGTCCCACGTCGCCGTGGTGACCGCGCACCCGGGCGGCTCAGTAGGCACGCAACCTGCCGTGGCGAGAAGCCGCCACGGCGCGGCGAGACGGTGGACCGGAAGCGGCAGGTTGCGACCAGCGGTACCCTCGCCCAGCGCGCCGGAAGGGATAGGCAGGGTGCTGCCGTCGTCGTACTGTGTTCGCCCACCGGAGTTGGTATGCGGTTCCCGCCCACGCTCGCGGATTCCCGCCCGGCTGGATGGCGGCGCTCTATCGACATCCGCCAACTTGCACGACGAGCTAGGCGTCCGCGAAGTGCATGATGTGTCATTCATTACAGTGCGGTGGCTGTAGTATCTAAGGCCGACAGTTGGGGGTGACCGTGACGACGGGTTCGGCGACGGCCCGACGCCCGGTGAGCTTCAGCACCGGGGGGCTCCCGGAGGCTCAGAGGATCGCGTTGTGGGAGGACCACAACGCGCAGGCATTGATCGGCCTGCGGTGTCACACGCTGGGCGCGGCGCCGTTCGACGGGACCGAGCTCAACCTTCAGCTCGAGCAGATGCACCTGGCCCGCGTCCGCAGCAACGCGCACGTCGTCGAACGTCCGGCCGAAGTGATCCGCAAGCATCCGGCGGACGCGGTCGCGGTCTACCTGACGCTCGTCGGGGAGGCTTTCTTCTACCACAACGACGGCGTGCTCACCCTGCGACCGGGACAGGTCCTGATCTGCGATGCAGATCGTCCATTCATGCGCGGCTTCTCGCATGGCTTGGAGGAACTCGCGATCAAGGTGCCGCGGCCGCTGTTCCGGGAGCTGACCGGCGTCGGTTCGCTCAGCACCCCGCTGGTGCGCGACTTCGCCAGGGGGGATGTGCCGGCACGGACGTTCGCGAGGCTGATCGACCGCGCCCTGCGTGTCGAGGGAGGCGAGCACGTCGACGAACGAATCGCGCTCGACCTGCTCGCGAGCATGGCAGGCAGCCGTCCGGTCCACCTCGGCACGGTGCATCTGGCCAACGCGCGTACGTTCATCGAGGATCACCTGACCGACAGTGGCCTGACTGCTGCCCGGGTCGCGGCCGGGATCGGTATCAGCGAACGCCACCTGTCCCGGGCGTTCGCCTCCACTGGCACCACTGTTCCGCAGTTCGTGCTGGCGCGGCGGCTGGAACGTGCCCGTGCGCTGCTTGCGTCCTCGCCGCAGATTCCAGTCGGTGAGGTCGCGGCGCGCTGCGGCTTCGGGTCGGCTACTTACTTCTCGCAGGCATTCCGGGCGCGCTTCGGCATGCGCGCCACTGACATGCGTCGGCAGGCCCGGGCAGGCCGGCTCCGTTAGTTTCCTGATTCCGCCACAGCTTTGTATTTCCGCCGTGTTACGGCCTCAGCCCTTGCTTTGGCGGCGGAGCACCCCCCCACACTGGTCGCGCGAGTGGCCAGGACCACACGCCGAGCAGTGGAGTGGGTGAGCTGATGGCAGAGTTCAGCGACGGGATGGCCGAGACGCCGCTTCCCCAAGGATCGATGGTGACGACCGACGTCGTGGTCGTCGGCTCGGGTCCTGCGGGGGCAGGAGCGGCGTTGTTCTTGTCCACGCTAGGGATCCCGAACGTCATGATCACGAAGTACCGCTGGACGGCCAACACGCCGCGGGCGCACATCACCAACCAGCGCGCGATGGAGACCTTCCGGGACCTGGGCATCGAGGATCAGGTGCTCGCCGACGCCACTCAGCACGAGCTGATGGGCGACACCGTGTTCTGCACCTCGATCGCCGGCGAGGAGATCGGGCGGATCCTCACCTGGGGTACGCATCCCGCCCGGCGGGCCGACTACCAGCTCGCGTCACCGTGCCTGCCGGTCGACATTCCCCAGACCTACCTGGAACCGATCCTGGTGCGCAACGCCGCAGCGCGGGGAACCCAGGCCCGGTTCTCCACCGAGCACCTGGGGCACCGGCAAGACTCCGATGGCGTCGACGTCGAGGTTCGAGACCGCCTCACCGGCGAGGAGCACACGATCCGGGCCAAGTACCTCATCGGTGCCGACGGCGCCCGCTCCAAGGTCGCCGCCGACCTCGGCCTTCCGGTGGAGGGTGCGATGGACATCGCCGGCTCGATGAACATCACCTTCAAGGCCGACATCTCGGCGCACGTCGGGCACCGGCCGTCGGTGCTCTACTGGGTGATCCAGCCCGGTTCGAACGTCGGCGGAATCGGGGCCGGGCTGGTGCGGATGGTGCGGCCGTGGAACGAGTGGCTCATCGTGTGGGGCTACGACATCAGCCAACCCCCACCGGTCGTCGACGAGGCCGCCGCCGTCCAGATCGTGCGCAACCTGCTGGGGCTGCCCGACATCGAGGTGGAGATTACCGGCACGTCGTTGTGGGGCAACAACGAGATGTACGCGACGCATCTGCAGTCGGGGCGGGTGTTCTGTGTCGGGGACGCGGTCCACCGCCACCCGCCGAGCAACGGACTGGGGTCGAACACCTCGATCCAGGACTCCTACAACCTCGCCTGGAAGCTGGCAGCCGTCCTCCGTGGGCAGGCCGCGCCTTCGCTGCTGGAGACCTTCTCGGTGGAACGGGCGCCGGTGGCCAAGCAGATCGTTCAGCGCGCGAACAAGTCCAGCCGCGAGTTCGTCCAGTTCTTCGAGGTACTGGGCCTGCTCGACGCCAAGGACGAGGCCGAGATGGCCGCGCGCATCGAGGAGCGCAAAGCCAACACTCCCGAGGGGGCGGCGAAGCGGGCCGCGCTGGTGTCGGCCATGGAGCTGAAGCATTACGAGTTCAACGCCCACGGTGTCGAGCTGGGGCAGTTCTACGAGTCCGACGCGGTGGTTTCCGACGGCACCCGGCGGCCGGAACCGAGCCGGGACCCGGAGCTGTACTACGAGCCGTCCACGGTCCCGGGATCCCGGCTGCCGCATGTCTGGGTGGGCGATGCCCTGCACAAGGTTTCCACGCTCGACCTGGCGCCGATGACCCGGTTCACGCTGTTGACCGGCATCGCGGGGGAGCCGTGGGTGGCGGCTGCCGAGAAGGTCGGCCAGGAGCTCGGCGTGCCGCTGGAGGCCGTGGTGATCGGCCCCGGGTGTCGGGTGACCGACCTGTACTACGACTGGGCGCGGGTGCGGGAGGTCGAGGAGGACGGCGTGCTTCTGGTGCGCCCGGACAAGCACATCGGCTGGCGGTCGATGCGGCTGCCCGCCGATCCGGAGCGGGCGCTGCACGAGGCGATGTCGGCGATCCTCGGCCGGGGTGTTGCGGCATGAGAGTCAGCTTCACACACGAGACGCTGCCGCAGCGGGTGGTGTTCGCGTCGTACGAGGCCGCGGGTCACGTGGCCGACGAGGTAGCTCGGCTCGGCGCCGCTCGCCCGATGGTGATCGCCGCAGAGGCCGACAGCGCGCTGGCCGACCCGTTGGTGGCCGCCCTGCCGGCCGCGGTGCGCCATACCGAGGTGGTGATGCACGTGCCCACCGACGTTGCCGGGCGGGCCCGCATGGCCGCCGAGAAGCACGACGTCGACGTCGTCGTCAGCATCGGTGGCGGCTCCACCACCGGCTTGGCCAAGGCGGTGGCGCTGACCACCGGGCTGCCCATCGTCGCCGTTCCAACCACGTACGCGGGCTCGGAGGCCACCAACGTCTGGGGGCTGACCGAGGGCGGCCGCAAGACCACCGGGGTCGACGCCCGCGTGCTGCCGCGGTCCGTCGTCTACGACGCCAGCCTGATGCTGTCCCTGCCGGTGCCGCTGAGCGTGGCCTCCGGATTGAACGCGCTGGCGCACTGTGTCGACTCGATGTGGGCGCCGCGGGTTGACCCGATCGACCAGGCGCTCGCGCTGGACGGCATCCGCGCCCTTCGCCAGGGACTCCCCGAGGTCGTGCGCGATCCTCGGGGCATCGACGGGCGCGAGCAGACGCTGTACGGCGCCTACCTGGCCGCGGTGGCGTTCGCCTCGGCCGGCTCCGGGCTGCACCACAAGATCTGCCACGTGCTCGGCGGGATGTACAACCTCCCGCACGCGCAGACCCACGCCGTGGTGCTGCCGTACGTCCTCGCGCTCAACGCACCGTCGGTCCCCGACAGCGAGCAGCGGATGGCGGCGGCCTTCGGCGAGGCGTCCGCCCTGGACGGGTTGCAGCGCCTGCGGGAGCAGGTGGAGGCACCTCGCGCCCTGCGGGACTACGGGCTGCGCGAGACCGACATCCCGGCTGCCGTCGACGCTGTCCTGGCGGCCGTGCCGCCGAACAACCCGGCCCCGGTCACCCGCGCGAACCTCGAGGACTTGCTACGCCGAGCCTGGGACGGAGGGGAGCCACGATGAGCATGGAGCAGCAGAACCGCGAGTCACAGCTCGTCGAACGCGTGGTCACGTCGTTCGACAACACGCCGGATCCGCGGCTCAAGGAGCTGATGCAGGCGCTCACCCGGCACCTGCACGCCTTTCTGCAGGAGGTGCGGCTGACCGAGCAGGAGTGGCAGCGCGCCATCGAGTTCCTCACCGCCGCCGGGCACATAACCGACGACCGGCGTCAGGAGTTCATCCTGCTCTCCGACGTCCTGGGCGCCTCGATGCAAACCATCACCCTCAACCACGAGGCGTACCGCAACGCCACCGAGGCGACGGTGTTCGGCCCGTTCTTCGTCGAGGGCTCGCCGGAGATCGAGCTCGGCGGTGACATCGGGGCCGGGGCATCCGGGCAACCGTGTTGGGTCGAGGGCACGGTCACCGACACGCACGGCAACCCGGTGCCGCATGCACGGATCGAGGTCTGGGAGGCCGACGAGGACGGCTTCTACGACGTCCAGTACGGCGACGACCGGGTCTCCGCGCGTGGCCACCTGTACAGCGACGGGGACGGGAGCTACCGCTTCTGGGGGATCGCCCCGACGCCGTACCCGATCCCGCACGACGGCCCGGTCGGCCGGCTGCTGGCCGCCACCGGCCGGTCCCCGATGCGGGCCTCGCACCTGCATTTCATGGTCCAAGCGGAGGGATTCAGGACCCTGGTGACGCACATCTTCGTCCGCGGGGATGAGCTGCTGAACCGCGACAGCGTCTTCGGAGTACGGGACTCGCTGGTTATGGATTTCGAGCCTCAGCTGGCCGGATCCCCCACCCCCGATGGCCGCGACCTGGGAGACCGCGCGTGGTCACAGGTGCGCTTCGACATCGTCCTGGCGCCCGCGGCCGCGGCTCACGAGGAGGCTTGACCCATGCCCACCGACGTGTATTTGTACGACGCCGTACGCACCCCCTTCGGGAAGTACGGCGGTGCGCTGGCCGGTGTGCGGCCGGACGACCTGGCGGCGCACGTGCTGCGGGCGCTGGTCGAGCGCGCGCCCGCGCTGGAACCGGACCGCGTCGACGAGATCGTCCTGGGCAACGCCAACGGCGCCGGGGAGGACAACCGCAACGTCGCCCGGATGGCCGGCCTGCTGGCCGGCCTGCCAACGTCGGTACCGGCCACGACGGTCAACCGACTGTGCGGCTCCAGCCTGGACGCCGCCATCGTTGCCTCCCGACAGATCGCCCTCGGCGAGGCGGACGTGGTGCTGGTCGGGGGTGTGGAGTCAATGAGCCGGGCGCCCTGGGTGCTACCCAAGCCGGAGAAGGCGTACCCGGCCGGCGATGCGACGCTGGTGTCCACCACCCTGGGCTGGCGGCTGGTGAACCCGCGGATGAATCCGGAATGGACGGTCTCGATGGGCGAGGCCACCGAGCTGCTCGGGATACGTGAGCAGGTGAGCCGCGAAGCGCAGGACGCCTTCGCGCTGCGCTCGCACCACGCGGCTGCCCGGGGCTGGGAGGAAAGGTTCTACGACGACCTCGTCGGCGTGCCCGGGGTGGACCTTGCCCGCGACGAGTCCATCCGGCCCGACACCAGCCTGGCGAAGCTCGCCGCGCTCAAACCGGTGTTCCGCCCGCAGAACGGCACCGTGACCGCCGGGAACTCCTCGCCCCTCAACGACGGCGCGTCCGCAGTCTTGCTGGGTTGCCCATCCGCCGAAGGGATCGTCGGTCGGCCGCCGCTGGCGCGCATCGCCGGTCGCGGGGCTGCCGCGAACGACCCGCAGTACTTCGGGTTCGCGCCCGTGGAGGCCGCCAACACGGCGCTCAAGCGTGCCGGTATCGGCTGGGGTGATGTGGGCGCGGTCGAGCTGAACGAGGCGTTCGCCGCGCAGACCGTGGCGTGCATCAATGCCTGGGGCGTCGACCCCGGCATCGTCAACGCACACGGCGGCGCCATCGCCATCGGCCACCCGTTGGGCGCATCCGGGACCCGCGTGCTCGGCACGCTCGCCCGCTCGCTGCAGGCGGCGGGCAAGCGGTGGGGGGTCGCCGCGATCTGCATCGGTGTCGGGCAGGGGCTCGCCGTGGTCCTCGAGAACCTGGATACCTGAGCGGTGGTCAGCATCCTGGACAACCCGGCCGAGGCGGTGGCGGGGATCCCTGACGGCGCCACGGTGATGATTGGCGGATTCGGCACGGCCGGTCAGCCGGTCGAGCTCATTGACGCGCTCATCGCATCGGGCGCCACCGATCTCACCGTGGTGAACAACAACGCCGGAAACGGGGACGTGGGCCTGGCGGCACTGATCCGTGCGGGCCGCGTTCGCAAGATCGTGTGCTCCTTCCCCCGCCAGCGGGATTCCTGGCATTTCGACCAGAAGTACCGGGCCGGCGAGATCGAGCTCGAGCTCGTTCCCCAGGGCAACCTTGCCGAGCGCATTCGCGCCGCGGGTGCCGGCATCGGAGCCTTCTACACGCCCACCGGCTACGGGACATCCTTAGCCGACGGCAAGGAGACCCGAGAGGTCGACGGCCATCACTACGTGCTGGAGTACCCGCTGCGAGCGGACTACGCCCTCGTGAAGGCGCACCGAGCCGACGAACTCGGCAACCTGGTCTACCGCAAGACTGCCCGCAACTTCGGGCCGATCATGGCGGCGGCCGCGACGACGACCATCGTGCAGGCCGAGGAGGTGGTGCCGGTCGGTGCACTCGATCCGGAGATCATCGTCACACCATGCATCTATGTCGACCGCATCGTCCGGGTGCCGGCGCCCGCGCGGGCGCCTGAGCCGGTCGGAGCAGGTCAGTGACCGGGGTGACCCGACGCGGGCTCAGCACCGACGAACTCGCCGCCCGCGTCGCGGGCGACGTCCCGCGCGGAGCCTTCGTGAACCTCGGTATCGGGCTCCCGACCCGGATCAGCAACCACCTGTCCCCGGACAGCGGCGTCATGCTGCACACGGAAAACGGCATGCTGGGCATGGGACCCGAGGCGCAAGGGGATATCGTCGACCTCGACCTCATCAACGCCGGCAAGGTTCCCGTGACCGAACTGCCCGGCGCCTCATACTTCCACCACGCCGACTCCTTCGCCATGATGCGCGGCGGCCACCTGGACGTCTGCGTGCTCGGCGCCTATCAAGTGTCGGCCCGCGGTGACCTCGCGAACTGGCACACCGGCCGGTCCGACGACATCCCGGCCGTCGGCGGCGCGATGGACCTTGCCATCGGGGCCAAGCAGACGTTCGTGATGATGAATCTGCTGTCTCGGGACGGGGCTCCGAAGCTGGTGCCGGAATGTACTTACCCGCTGACCGGTGTGGGGTGCGTCAGCCGCGTCTACACCGACCTCGCGGTGTTCGTCATCGAGGACGAGGGCGTGGCAGTACGGGAGCTGTTCGACTGCACGTTCGACGAGCTGATGCGTCTTCTCGAGGTGCCGCTCCTGGATAGGACCCGCGAAGGAGACCGATGACCGGTACCTGACACGCAGCGATGGTCACACGGCCCGCGCCGGCCGCGAGCCGGCGGTGGATCATCATGTCGAGGATCTCCATGCCGTCGATGGCACACCCGTCATCGACATCAAACCTTGGTTCACCGCGATGGGACCACGCGGAGAGATCCGCGAACCGCAGTGGGACCCGCGATACGCTGCGCCGTGATGATGTGGGGGCCGAAATCCCATCCATAGGACGTGACCTGCCAGTTCGCGGGCGCCTGATGGCCGCTGGGGGTACGCCAGGATGGTCGATCGTGCTGCTGCGACTGCCCTACCTGACGCTCACGAGCGTCTTCGCCTTCATACGCCTGCTGCCCACGAGCGACACGGACAAAGACATCGAGATCCTGACGCTGCGCCACCAGCTCGCCATCCTGCAGCGCCAGATCGACAAGCCCCGCCTCACCCCGCCCGACCGGGCGTACCTCGCCGCCCTCCTGCACCAGCTGTCCCGCCCCAGGCTGCGCCAGCTCCACCTGATCGTCTCCCCCGACACCGTCCTGCGCTGGCACCGCGACCTGCTCCGACGCCATCACGCCAACAATCCCGGCCGAAACGGCCCGGCCGGCCACCCACCGTCCGCAGCATCCAGACGCTCGTCCTGCGCCTGGCGAGGGAAAACACGAGCTGGGGCTACCGGCGAGTCCACGGCGAACTGGCTGGCCTGGGCATCAAAATCGCCCCCTCCACCGTCTGGGAAATCCTCAAGACCAACGGGATCGAACCCGCGCCCCGGCGTGGCCATCAGACCTGGGCCGCCTTCCTGCGCCGCCAGGCTCGTGCGATCCTCGCCGCCGACTTCTTCGAAACCCGAACGCTGACCGGAGCGCGGCTGTACGTGTTCGCTGTCATCGAGCACGCCACCCGCCGGCTTTACGAGCCCCACAGGCTCCGACAGAACGCCGTCAGGTCTCGCCGCGCCCACTCCCCCGCCACCGGGACCTCCGTCACCAAGAGGAGGACCTGCGTCTGCCCGTCGCAACCCCGCCCGCCGTAGGCATGGGGGTTCGTGTCGGCTGATCGACACAAACTAATTCCCCATACCGACCGATCATCGACTTGTATCTAATCCTCGACAAGATCCGCGTGTTCGGATCACCGTCTTGAACGACATGGCCCCGGCGATAACCGGGGCCATGTCCGTTAAGTACAGGGTAAGCCGACTCCGTTCCGGGGGACGCCGCCAGCCGAGCAACCGGGAAGCGCGGAGCTGGCCTAGTCGGCCAGGCTACGGCTGGGCCGTTACTGGCGGATGACTCGCGCGCGGCACCCACCCCGCGGCGCCTTGACGATCGGCGGTACCGACACGCTAGCCGCCGGCATCGCCGTCCTCCAGCTCACCGCCCTGGCCCTGCTCTGGCAAACGCTCCGGTCCGGCGGGGCGGCACCCCGCGCTGATCAGCGACGGTAAGGAGCGGTCACGCCCCGGCCGGCGCCAAAAGCCGGAACCGGTCGACCTGCACTGGCTCGCTGCCGTCGCCCGTGACGCCCAGCACCTCGACCTCCAGGTCGCCCTGGTCGCCAAAGTGCAGCAGCGCGAAGCAGTGGAACGTGTTGCTCCGGACCGCCGTCCAGTGCGGTGCCTCCTCCGTCGCGAAGACCGAGAAGGACTTGTTGATGTTGCTCCGCTTCCCGCCGGGGCTCACCTTGATCCAGAGGGTGCCGTCGCCGGGGTGGTACTCGTCCAGGGAGGAGGAGGTCGGCGTGTTGGCGGTGGGTACGTCGACCAGGGGGAAGGTGCGCTCGTAGGACTGGTCGTGCGAGGTCAGCACCAGCCGGATGCCGAGCTCCTCGAAGACCGGGCCGAGCTGGGCCCGGAGCGCCAGGTTGGACGGGTGGTTCTGCCCCTCGGCGAACGGCGCCACGTGCAGCACCGGGATGATCCAGGGCCGCCCGGCCGCTTGCGCCTTCTTGATGTCGTCCACGACCCAGGCGAGGCGCTCCTCCGGCAGCGGGTCGTCGAACTCGAAGGCGCAGATCGACACGAAGTGGACCTGGCCGACGTCGTAGGAGTAGTTGAGGCGGCCCTCGCTGCCCTCCGGGGTGGCGAACCGCTCCGCCCACGGCTCGAAGCGCTCCTGGAGCACGTACATCAGCTCGTGGTTGCCGTACGTCGGCATCATCGGCGCCTGAGACGCGACCGGCACCATCTGGTTGAAGAAGTAGTCGATCGCCTCCTCCAGCCACTGGAACCGCCGGTCAGTGTCGAAGTAGGCGAAATCGCCGCCGTGGAGAACCAGCAGCGGGTCATGCCGGGCGATCTCCTGGATCACCTGGGCGGTGCCGTCGGAGAGCCCGTCGGCGCGTCCGACCAGGCCGGTGTCGGAGACGTAGGCGATGTCCATCGCTGCGTACCCGTCGCGCTCGGGGCCGGTGGTGAACTCGTGGACCTCTCCCCAGTTGCCCTCGCCGCACCGGACCCGGTAGGCGTACCGCGTCGACGGCGCCAGGCCGGAGAGGGTGACCTCCTCCAGCGCACCCCGGTCGTCGGTCATCCGATGCGCGCCCTGGATCGTGATCCATTCGCCGTCGCCGGCAGCCCGGTACGCCAGCGTGGGGATCGACGACGGTTCGCAGTTCCTCCAGATCACGGTCATGGTGGTGGCGGTGTCGTACACCCAGGCCAGGTGCAGCTGGTCGGATCCGTGGACGTGCTGGCTGAAGTCGGTCATGTGCTCGGCTCTCTGTGCTCGCTGTGTCTCGGTCGATGTGGTCACCCGTGTACCTGCTCCGCCAACTGGGCGGCTGGGGCACCGGTGTCCGCGGTTATCTGGCCGATGGTGCGGAAGAAATCCTGCTTCCGTTGCGTCGTCGATGCCCAGTTGACGGGCGGGCACTGGTAGCCGTCGTGGTAGTTGCCGGCGGCGCCGGGGTCGAAGTAGCCCCAGGACGCGTAGTTCTCCAGCGCCAGCCGCAGGTGGCTGTCGCGGGCGTCGAAGTCGAAGTGGTTGTCCTCATTGAAGACGAGGGGCATGGGCCGACCCCGCAGGTTGTCGCGGGTCTCCCGGATCACCCTCACGAAGACCTCCGGGTCGTGGATGAGGTTGCCGTGCAGCAGCGCCAGGTCGACGACCTCCAGCAGTTCCTCGGACGGCACTGCATCCTCTGGGAAGCCGGCATAGCTGGCCGACAACGGCACCTCGGTGCGGGTGGACGCCCGGAGTTCGCGGATGAACGGCACGATGCCGCTGGGGGTGAGCAGGTCGTGGGAGTAGCGCGGCACGTTGCACTCGTTGGCGACCTCGACGATGACGTTGCGGCGGCCCTGGTCGGCGAGCCAGCCCAGCACGTTCTCGGCCGCGGTCCGCACCGCCTTCTCGTCACGCAGCCGGTGGTCCTGGCCGAAGTAGAAGAGCCCGAGGATCACGACCATCCCGAGCCGGTCCGCCTCGTCGAGGACCCGGGTGAGCCGGTCCAGCCAGTCGGGCAGCAGCGAGCCGTCCTCCCTGTACGCCGACACGTGCCACGGCTGCTCGATCGGCACCGGCCCGCCAGGCCCGGTACCACGGACCGGGTTGCCGCCCTGCAGGTTCAGGGTGAAGCCGAGCAGGCCATGGGGCCGCCACGTGGCCATCTGCGCCAGGAACTCCCGCACGTTCCGCTCCGGATCCCATTCGGCGGTGTCCGGGTACGCCCAGCGCGACCGGGTCTCCTCATTGACGTCGTCGAACAGGCCCTGCACCAGGCGGGCGTTGAACAGCAGGCCCTCGACCGGCAACCCGTCGTACTCGCGACCCTCATAGGTCGGGCGGCCGTTGACGTAGAAGCGGTCCCGGTCGATGTGGACGACGGTGGTCACCGCCGGCTCCTTTCCATGGTGGGGTCAGGGTCACGGGGTGTCCGCGGCACGGGTCGCACGCGCCGCCCATCGAGGAGGAGGTACAACCGGGCGGTCTCCTCGATCTCCTCGATCGCATCCTGGGCGGACGGAAGGTCGGGGCCGGCCACGACCGGTCCGTGATTGGACAGCAACAGGGCGTGATGGTCGACGGCGAGCGATCGGACCGCGTCTGCCAGGGCCTGGTCGCCGGGGGCGAAGAAGGGGACGAGCGGCAGCCGCCCGACTCGCATTTCGAAGTAGGCGGTCAGCGGCGGCAGCACCGCCTCCGGATCCACGTCGGCGAGGCAGGACACCGCGACGGCGTAGGTGCTGTGCAGGTGGACGACGGCGCCGGCGTCGGGGCGCACCGCATAGATCGCACGGTGGAGGGACGCCTCCTTGGTCGGCTTCTTGCCCGTCCAGGTGCCGGCCGCCAGGTCGACCTCGGAGATGTCGTCGCCGGCCAGGTCCCCCAGCGACGATCCGGACGCCGTCACCCGCATGAGCTCTCCGCAGCGCACGCTGATGTTTCCGGTCCGTCCGGGAGTGAGACGACGGCTGAACAGCGATCGTCCCGCAGCAATGATGTCGCGATCCGGGTTGGTCAACGCAGGGCTCCCTCGCCAACGACGGCGCGGCTCAAGAGGTCCTGCTCACCGAAGTTTCCCGACTTGAGCAGGAGGGCGATCGGGGTGGCATCGGTCGTGACGCACCACGGGACGCCGCGGGCCTCCTCCCCCTCGACCCGGACGCCGGTCACGCCGAGGCTCTGGATCACCGCGCCGGAGGTCTCGCCGCCGGCGACGACGATGCGCCGGGCGCCCAGCTCGCGGGCCAGGCTGGCAACCTCACCGAGGATCTGCTCGAACACGTCCGACCACACGACGCTGTCGACCTCCTCCGGCGCGCGGTCTTCGGGCGGTGCCGACGAATAGACGAGCAACGGGCCGGCGGCGACGTTGTCTCGCATCCAGGCGAGTGCGCTGTCACGCATCTCGGCGGGGGTCGGGGTGTGCCGGGGATCGAGCCGATGCGATGGCATCCGGTCGCGGGCGTGGGCGACCTGTCGCAGGGTGGTCGCCGAGCAACTGCCGGCGAGCACCACCGAGGGCCCGACGGGGAGCGGCGTGGAGGGTCCCACCTCAGTGTTCGCCGCCGGATGCGGTGGCTGCCCCGGCCGGCGGAGAGCACCGGCGAGGCCCGCCGCACCCGTCAGCACGGGCAGTCCTTCGGAGGCCGCGGCGACGACGTCGAGGTCGGCGTCGTCGATGCTGTCGACCACGATGTGCCGAACCCCGTCGGCCGCCATGGCGGCCAGCCTCGCCCGCACCGCATCGCTGCCCGCCCTGACGACGGCATGCGGCAGCAGCCCCACCCGGTGCGCGGTCTGGCGACCAAGGACGCGCACCAGGTTGGCGTCGGTCATGGGGGTCAGCGGGTGGAACCGCATCGGCGAGTCCGACAGCAACTGGTCGTGGACGAACAGAAGGCCTCCGTACACCGTGCGGCCGTGTTGGGGTGAGGTCGGGCAGATGATGGTGGAGCCGGCGCCGGTCCGGTCGAGCAGGGCGTCGACCACCGGACCGATGTTGCCGCTGTCGGTCGAGTCGAAGGTCGAGCAGTACTTGTAGTAGAGCGTCTCCGCCCCGAGGCCGCGAAGCCAGTCGGCCGCGGCCAGGGCAGCGCGCACGGCGTCCGCCGCCGGGACGGTGCGGATCTTGAGGGCGACGACGACGGCATCGATACCGTCGAGCCGGATCGGCTGGTTCGGCTCGCCGCCGAAGACCACCGCCGGCCGGAGCCCGGCTCGCCGGAGCGCGGTGGCCACGTCGGTCGCCCCGGTGTAGTCGTCCGCGATGACCCCGAGTACCGGCCCCCTGCTCTCAGGCATCCCCGGCACTGCCCGCTCCGATCGGCTTGGCGATGGAGTTGTGCTGCATGCTCGCCCAGTGCGCTGCCACGTCGTCGAGATGGCGGGTCATGGCGAGCACTGCGGCGTCACGGTCGCGCTGCAGGATCGCGTCGAGGATGCGCTCGTGGAGCTCGGCGGCATGCTGGCCGCGGCTCGGGGAGTGGGCCGCTCCGCGTCGCGCCTCCAGCAGGACGCCTTGCAGCGAGTCGAGCACGACGCAGTACAGGGGGTTGTGGGTCGCCACCGCGATCTGTCGGTGGAACGCGACGTCGAGCCTGATGGCGTCAGGGGAGGACAGGCCCTCGACCATGCGGGCGTGGGCGTCACGGATCCGCTCGAGGTCCTCGTCGGTCCCCCGTTCGCAGGCCAGACCGACCACCTCCAGCTCCAGCAGGTGCCGCACCTCGTGGACGTGCTTGTAGTCGAAGCCGCCGTTGAGGCGCATGAACAGGCACAGCGCATCGGTCACCCGGTCGGAGTTCACCTGGCCCACGCGCACCCCCACGCCGGACCGGGTCTCGACGATCCCTCGCGCCGCGAGTGAGCTGATCGCCTCCCGGATCACCGTGCGGGAGACCCGGAACTCCTCACCCATCTCCCTGGCCGAGGGCAGTGGGGCGCCGGGGGCCAGGCGCTCGCCGAGGATCTTGCTCAGGATCTGGTCGGCGACCTGCTCCGCGAGCGTGGGCCCGGGAAGCACGGTCGCGTCCTCGGGCCGCCAGGAGTCACCGTTACCGAACATGCTGAGGTTCCTTCGTGTGAGTAGCTGACGTGAGCCGGTTGACGTAGTCAAAAGAGAGCTCCGCCGTACGCTCACCGGCATCCTGAGCGTGCTCGAGCGTGATCCAACCTTGGTAGCCAAGGTCTGCCAGGGCACCGATGATCTTCTCGAACGGCAGCGCACCGGTTCCCGGACGCCCTCGACCGGGGTTGTCGCCGAACTGGACGTGCCCGAGCCGGTCCCCGCTGGCTCGGATCCCCTGCTCAGCCGAACCGTGCGTCAGGTCGAGGTGGAAGGTGTCTGCGATGACGTCGATGTGAGGGCGGCCGACTCCGGCGATGAGCTCCAGCGCGGTGTCGACGGTGTTCACCAGGTCGGTCGACTCCGAGCACTGCGGTTCGACGAGCAGGCCCACTTCCCGGCTCGCCGCATAGTCCGCCAGCTCCCGGAGGGAGCCCGCAGTGGTGGCGAGCCGCTCCTCGCGGGACCGTCCCGGGTTCGCCGCGCCGTCCATGATCCTGCCGAACGAGACGCGCGTCCCCAGGGTCGCCGCGTGGTCGACCAGGACCTGGAGATCCGCGACCACCTGCTGCCGCCGCTCAGGGTCCGGGTCGCACAGGCTCGCACCCTGAGCACCCATCGGCCCGGTCGCCAACGCGGAGATCGCGAGACCGTGCTCCCGGAGCAGGTCGGCCACCTGCTGCACCGGGAAGTCCCGGGGTGAACCGACCTGGAGCTCGACGCCGTCGTACCCGATCGCGGCGAGGCGCCGCAGTGCCTCGCCGAACGGCGCCGGGTACGCGAGCGGCTGCCGGATCTCCACCTCGGGCGACATCACGGTGTAGGCCAGTCGGACCTCGAGAGTGCGGTCGCTCATGCCCGCACCGCCACAGCTTCATCGACCTCGTCGAGGGCGGCGACCACCTGGGCGGTGACGTCGCCGGTCGTGGCCGAGCCGCCGAGGTCCGGCGTGAGGGCACGCCGCTCCCCGAGCACGAGCCGGACGGCGGCCTCGACGGCCTCGGCCGCGCGGTGGTCGCCTAGGTGCCGGAGCAGCATCGCGCCGGAGAGGATCAGGCCGACCGGGTTGGCCTTCCCGGTGCCGGCGATGTCGGGGGCGGCCCCGTGGCAGGCCTCGAACACCGCGACGTCCGCGCCGTAGTTCGCGCCGGGGCCGAGCCCGACGCTGCCGATGACGGCGGCGGCCACGTCGGAGAGGATGTCGCCGTACTGGTTGTCGAGCAGGACCACCGATCGTGGGACATCGCCGCGCACGATCGCCTGGCCCAGAGCGTCCACCATCATGTCCTGCAGTTCGACATCGGGGTAGTCGGCGGCGATCGTCCGCACGACCTCCAGCTCAAGGCCGTCGGTGAGGTTGAGGACGTTGGCCTTGTGGCCCAGCAGCACCCGGTCGTAGCCGCGCTCCCGGGCCAGCTCGAAGGAGAACCGGGCGATCCGTTCCCAGGCCGGGCGGGTGGCGATCTTAATGGCCTGGGCCACGTCGCCGATGCGGTGCTCGATGCCGGAGTAGATGCCCTCCGACACCTCGCGCACCAGCATCAGGTCGAGTTCGGCGCCGGGCCGGCCGACCCCGGGCACGGCGTGGACGGGACGCACGTTGGCGTAGAGCTCCAACTCCCGCCGGACGGCGTTGTTGATGCTGGGGTACACCCGGTGTCCGTCCGGGCGCAGCTTCACGATCCGGCCGGTCCCCTTGGGTGCCTCGAGTGGGGCCTTGAGGACGACGCCCAGCTCGCGGAGCCGGTCCATCACCTGGTCCGGCAACGGGTCCCCGGAGCCGGCGGCCGCCACGTGTCCGACTGGCAGGTACTCGTAGGTCAGCCCGGGCGCCGCGGCACGGAGCACCTGGATCGCCGCCTCGGTGATCTCGGGCCCGATCCCGTCGCCGGGAATGATTCCAATCGTCGTCAACGTGACACCTTTCCTGCCGTATCCGTGGCTTCGGAGTCGGACCGGTCCGAGAGACCGAGCCGGTTCTTCAGCTCGAGGGCCGCCGCGTGCGCTCCGGAGTGCACCGGTACGCCGAACATGTCGGCGAGCGCGTCGGCGGCCGGGCCGAGCGAGTACTGGGCGAGCACGATCGCGCTCGCACCCTGGTCGATGGCCGTCGCCACCGGGTCGCGCCACGACGCGACGTCGGGCTCGCCTCCGACCGGGACCGGGATGACCAGGACGCGGTGGACGGTGACGTCGGCCGCGTCGTAATACCGGAGCTGGGTCAGCGCCGGGGGGAACGCGGACTCGGTCGAGGCGACCAGGGCCACGGCGTCGGGGCGGTCGGCGGCGACCCGGCGATACATCGCCGCGTCCGGCTTGACCACCGGTGCGCCGTGGTAGATCTCGGCGACGTCGGTCAGCTCTGAGAAGCTGGAGCAGGTGACGAGGACGCCGTCGGCACCGCCCTCAAGCAGCACGCCGAGCAACCCCAGGAACCGCCGCCGCAGCCGCGGCGTGAGCCCGCTCTCCCGCTTCAGGTCGGGCAGCAGCCGATCGTCCAGCAGGTGCCACTGCTCGACGTCCGGCATCACCTCGGCGCAGGCGAGCGCTGCCGGGGTCTGCGCCAGCGGAGTGGCGTGCAGCATCCCGATCCTCATGAGACTCTCTCCTCCGTCGGCGACCCGGCCGGGAGCAGCGCGGCGATCTCGTGCTGGTCGAGCGCCTGCCCGGTACGGATCGACTCGTAGGCGGCGAATACCAGCCGCAGCGTCTTCAGGTTGTCGGCCAGGTCGGTCTCGAACGGCTCCCCGTGCCGCAGTGCGTGCACAAAGCTCGCGATCGCCCGCGCATAGCTGCCGGCGTACGCGTCGGGCTCGGGCTCGGTGACGTCCTCGTACCGGTGCCCGCCCTCGTCGACCACCACCCGCAGTCGGCCCTCGGCGTCGATGAACGCCGAGCCCCGCGTCCCCTCGACGACGACGGTCTCGCTGAGCAGCGGCGGCGCAGCATGCCCCTTTGAGGCGTAGCTTCGGTCGACGACCGCGGTCGCGTCCGGATAGGCGAGCACCACGGTGGCGACGTCCTCGCCCCGAACCAGATCGCTGACGCGGTGGCTGCGGGCGTAGAGGCCCGTCGGCTCACCGAGCAGGTACCGGGCGACGTCGAGCTGGTGGATGGTCGACTCGAGGATGAGGAACCGCTCCATCTCGGCGAAGAACGGCTGGCGCCCCAGGCTGAACGGCACCTTGGGATGGCTGTGCGTGGGGACCGTGCCGGCGAACCGTGCCGACGATCCCAGGTGGAACACCTCCCCCAGCTCTCCCGCGTCCAGTCGCCGGCGCAGCGCACGAAACCAGCTCCGGAAGCGCCAGTTCTCGTGGACCATGAGCCTGCCCGGGCCCCGGTCGACCGCCACCTTGATGCGGGCCACGTCCGCGGGCGTCTCGGCGATCGGCTTCTGGCACAGCATGTGTACGCCGTGTCGGAGCGCGTGTTCGACGAAGTCGGCGTGGGTGTGGGCTGGGGTGACCACGTCCAGTGCGTCGATGGCGCCGGACTCGATCTGGTCGCGCACCGAGATTCCACTGTGGGCGATGGCGAACTCGTCCGCCAGGCCGGCGGCGCGTTCGGGAACCGTGTCGGCGACGCTGACCAGGTCCACGCCAGCGAGCCGTCGCCACCCGGCGAGATGGTGCCGGCTCGCGTTCCCAGCGCCCACGACCGCCACCCGGAGCGTCGCGTCGGTCACGAGGCCACCTCCCAGCCGAGCAGCTCGCAGGCGTTCCGGCAGCCGATGGTCCGCATCTCCTGCGAGGTGAGTCCGGCGTCCGCCAGCGCCTCGGCGAAGCGCCGGAATCCCTCAGCGGGCACCGGGTTCTGCGGCTGCCCCAGGTCGCTGGCCAGGATGTTCCGCTCCACGCCCACGGCCCGGATCCGCGCCACCAGTTCGGTCAGGCCGATCGTGCTGGTGTGCTCCCGCGGGATGATGCGTTCGATCAGCGCCCCCCGGGCGGTCAGCTCCTGCTGCAGCGACGGCGGTACGTCGACGTGCCGATGGTCCGGATGGCTGACGACGAACCGCTCCACGCCGTGCGCCTTGGCGGCCGTGAACAGCGCGTCGACCTCGGTCGGGTCCAGGTGACCGGAGCAGACCACCTGGTCGGTCTCCGCGCAGAGCCGCAGCACCTCGTGGACGTCCTCGGTCAGGCTCCCGGCGTCCCGGATCGTGACCACGGGTCCGGGGGCGCCCGTCCGGCGGCGGTCGTTCTCGGCGTCCTGGGTCGGGAACCAGACGACCTTGCCGCCCGCCGCGATCGACGCCTCGACCGCGGCGGGGTTGATGCCTCCGACGGCGTGGTTGAGCGCGACGCCGCCCGCCGCCCGCAGGCCCGGCCGGGCCCGCTCCAGCAGGGCGGCGGTGCCCACGGTGCTCAGCGAGTGCGACTTGAGCACCAGACCCACGACGTCGTGCTCGATGGCGGCCCGGCCCAGGTCGAAGGCGTCGCACCGGCGGGGGCGCGCGTCCGGTCCGGCGTGCACGTGGAAGTCGACCAGCGAGAGGGCCGCGGCGGCTGGGTCAGCGGTCACGGCTGCTTCTCCCCCGTGAGCCGGACGCCCCATAGCCGGGACAGCACGACCACGACCAGGACGATACCGGTGATCAGCAGGCCAACTACCGAGCCGGCCTCCATCGAACCCAGGAAGGAGTACTCCAGCATCAGCATCGAGAGCGGCCGGCTGTCTCCCGTGTAGAGCAGGATGATGGTACTGATCTCGCCGATGGCGTTGAGGAACACGTAGGTCCCCACGGTCATCGCCGCGGGCGCGATCAGCGGCAGCACGACCTTCGCATAGGTCCTGCCCCACGACGCGCCGGAGACGCGGGCACTCTCCTCCAGCTCGGGGCCCAGCTGCTGGATACTGGACTTGAACAGCATCGTCGAGATCGGCGACTCCTTGAGCGCGATCGCGAAGACGAGGCCACCGATGGTGCCGTAGAAGACGCTGCCCAGCGGGGTGTCCAGGAACAGCCAGAGGATCCCGAGTCCGAGCAGGATGCCGGGGACCGCCCACGGCACCCACATCAAGACGTCGGCCACCCGGTGCCAGCGGGAGTTGCCGCGCACCAGCAGGAAGCTCACGACGGAGTAGAGGAACACCGCCACGACGGCCGAGGCACCCGCGATGGTCAGGCTGTTGGTGAGCGACTCCGGCAGGATGCTCTGGCCGAGCACGTCCTGCCAGTGTGCGAGCGTGTACGTGTCCGGGAGGTCGAAGTATCCGTACCGGGTCATGAAGGAGCCGAGCACCAGCAGCACCGTCGGCACCACCAGCCCGATCATGAGGGCACCGTAGACCACGATGGCGACCGGCCACCGCGCCTTGCCGAGGCGCATCCGCTGGGCGACGTAGCCCTTGCCGGTCACGGTGGCGTAGCGGCCCGGGACCTTCATGTAGAGGGCGTAGGCGATGCCGAGCAGGATCAGGATGACGAGGAACA
Source organism: Micromonospora globispora (assembly GCF_003857015.1). Classification (GTDB taxonomy): domain Bacteria; phylum Actinomycetota; class Actinomycetes; order Mycobacteriales; family Micromonosporaceae; genus Micromonospora; species Micromonospora globispora. The sequence goes on from NZ_QGGF01000387.1 coordinate 19,826, forward strand.
GGCTGCCCAGCGCGGTCGCCTGGCCGTAGTTGGGGACCTCGCCGTTGAGCAGGTTGTAGATCTCGGTCGAGTAGACGTCCAGCCCCACCGGCGTCCCGAGGAGCAGCTCGACCTCGAACGCCTCGAGGGACTTGACGAAACCCAGGATGCCGACGCCGATGATCGCCGGCGACAGCAGCGGCAGGGTGACCCGGGCGAGCATCTGGGCGGTGGAGGCGCCGGCCACCCGGGCCGCCTCCTCCAGCGCCGCGCCCAGCCGCCGGAAGGTGGGCACCAGCAGCACCACCTGGATGTACACGGTGACCGAGGTCAGGTGGACCCAGGTGATCCCCCAGAAGCTGTAGATGTTGAGCGGTGCCGAGTCCAGGCCGAAGGTCTCCATCAGCCAGACGTTCACCACGCCGTAGTCGGGGGACAGCAGCAGGATCCAGCCGAAGACCCGCGGCAGCACCGGCAGGAACACGCCCACCCAGAAGGCGAGCTCGAGCCAGCTGCGGCCGGGAAGGTCGGTCCGGGCGATCAGCCAGGCGATGAGACAGGACAGCGGCAGCGAGATGGCCACGCGGGTGATGCTCAGCGTGAGGCTGTTCCACAGCGCGTCGCGGATGCCGGCGTTGTCGAACGCCGCCGTCCAGTTGGACAGCCCGTAGTCGTTCGCATCGGTCGGCCCGGCGGCCGTGTTGAAGCTGTTGAGTACCAGCAGCACCAGCGGCATGGCGACGATCGCGGCCACCACCAGCACGAAGGCACGACCGACGCCGCCTCCCCTGCTGCGGGTGGCGCGCCGCTTCGCGGGCTGCTTCGTGGGGCGTTCCTGCAGGACGGTCATGAGTCCCACACCGTTACGCCGTGGGGGTCGATCACGACGCCGGCCCGCGTGCCGGCGGCGAGGCCGCCCCGGCGCGGACCGAACACCGCGAGCTCTCTGCCCGAGGGGGTGCGGACCTTGTACTCGAGCCGGTCCCCGAGGTAGAGGACGTCCTCGACGACCACGTCGATCGCGTGCGCTGCGCCGTGCGCGGCCTCGTCGATCCGCAGGTCCTCCAGCTTGCACACCACGTGCACGGGCCTGCCGGCTGAGCCGACCCCGTCGACCTGGCTCTCGGTGAGCTGCAGGCGGCACCGTTCGGCCGCGATCTCCAGGCTGCCGGCGCCCGCTCCGGGGGTGGTCGTGGCCTCGAACACGGCCACTCGGCCCAGGAAGTCGCGCACGAACGGCGAGGTCGGGCGTTCGTAGATGTCCGCAGGCGCGCCGAGCTGCTCGACCTTCCCGGCGTTCATGACGGCGACCCGGTCGGAGAGCATCAGCGCCTCGGTCTGGTCGTGGGTGACGAGCACGACCGCGATGTTCAGCTCCCGCTGGACCCGCTTGATCTCGCCGCGCATCTGCTCCCGCAGCGTGGCGTCCAGGTTCGAGAGCGGCTCGTCCAGCAGCAGCACGTCGGGCCGGTTGATGATCGCCCGGGCGAGCGCCACCCGCTGCTGCTGGCCACCGCTCAGCTGGGTGCTGGGGCGCTCCTCCAGCCCGGAGAGCCCGACCATGTCGAGGGCCTCGGACACCCGACGCCGGATCTCGGCACGAGACGGCCGGGTCGAGCGGCGGACCTTCAGCGGGAACGCCACGTTCTCGGCCACGGTCATGTGTGGCCAGATGGCGTAGCTCTGGAACACCATGCCGAGGCCCCGGCGGTCCGGCGGCACCATGGAGCGGGCCGAGGCGATGAGCTGGTTGCGCAGTCGGATCTCGCCGCCGTCCGGATGCTCCAGACCGGCGATGAGGCGGAGCGTGGTGCTCTTGCCGCAGCCGCTGGGGCCGAGCAGCGTGAACACCTCCCCGGGCTGCACGTCGAGGCTGACACCCTCCACGGCGAAGGTCTCGCCGAACCGCTTGGTGAGGCCCCGCAGCTCCAGCACGGCCTGGCCCGTGCCGGACGCTCCTGTCGCCGGCGTCGCCTCCTGTGCTGCTCCGACCACTGTCGTCGTCCTCGTACTCACGTCTCGAATCTCCATCTCATGCGCCGCCGGACCCGCCTGCTCGCTGGTGCGGGCGCTGCCTCGCAACGGGTCAGCGCTTGATCCCGGTCAGGCCGATGAGCTCCTGGAAATAGCCGTCGCTCATCAGCTTCTCGGTGGACTTCCAGCTGGCGGGGTCGATGTACTTCTTGCCGTCCTCGGGGATCGACTCCTTGGCCGCGATCCAGGAGTTGTCGAGGTCGGCGCGGGTGGAGGGGAAGTTGAGGTTCTCGGCGAAGCTCTGCGCCCCCTGCTTGGTCATCAGCCAGTTGAAGAACAGCGCCGCCGCACCGGGGTTGGGGGCGTTTTTGAAGTACTCGATCAGCAGGCCGGTGGAGAACACCCCGCCGTCGTACTTGGCGCCGTCGAGGTCCCAGATGTACTCGACCGGCTGGCCCTGCTCCTTCAGCGGCTCCACGTCCACGGGGGTGGTGCCGGTGGGCGCCACGATCAGGGAGCTGGTACCTCGCAGCACCTCCTCCTCCAGCTGCCGGGAGTCCTTGATCACGGTGGAGCTGTTCTGGCTGTAGAGCTTCCCGACGAAGTCGTCGCCCACCATCGCGCGCAGGAAGTCGACGTTGAAGGCGCCGGAGCCGCCGTGTGGGTCCTTGAGCCCGATGTTGCCGGCGAGGTCGGGGGTGATCAGGTCGTCGAAGCTCTTGAGCTGCTCGGGCTTGACCAGCTTGGTGTTGTACATCCCGATCGGGACCTTGGCGTTGACCAGCCGCAGCACGTGCGAGTTCTCGGGGTCGATGAACGGCAGCGGCCCGGTGAGGTCACACCCGACGCAGTTCCACAACTTCGGGTCCTTCACCTCGTCCAGCAGCATCGGCTCCACGGGCGCGAGGAAGCCCTGCTTGTAGAAGCTGTAGATGCCGGAGTTGCCGTCGACCATGACGTCCACGCTGTAGATGCCCTTTTTCCGCTCGTTCTCGATGCGGGTCTGGAGCTCCTCGCGGCCGAGGGTGGTGGTGACCTTGACGCCGAACAGTTCCTGGAACTCGTCGGCCACCGCACGCAGACCGGGGTCCGGGCGACCGTAGATGACGAGCTCGCCGTCCTTTTGCGCAGCGGAGATCAGCTCATCCCACTTGGGATCGCCGACGAACGGGTTGTCGGCGGACACTCCGGCGTCCGACCCGCAGCCGGCGAGAACCAGTGCCATGGACAGCACTCCCGCTGCGAATGAGAACCGGGCTCGTCCGCTGCGACGGAAAATTTGCATATTTCGCCCTCCAGCAGTACCTCGTCCGGAACGGTGTCATCCTGTATGACAGGCTGATAGGAACATCGGTGGGCGTGAGCGTCAAGGGGGCTGCGGGATCTTCTCGCCTGTCGGTACGGCTCGGCGGTTGGGCTGAGTGGGGCGCGGTGCGCAGACGCCGAATAGCGCTTGGGCGCCCGAGGCCGGCCGACCAAGCGGCCACAGATCAGGGTTTGCTCTGCGCACCGGGCATCATCCCCGCCAGGTCCTCGGGGTTGAGGAACGACTGGGCGCGGGGCTCGTTGAACAGGCCTGCCGCCGCCGGATGAAACTTGGCTCAACCGTCAAACCCCAGAAACCAGGCGAACGCCCAGAAACCAAGCGAACGCTAGCCGTGCAGGCGTCCCGACGGCGGCGCGGCAAGTGCGATCAGCCCCGAGAGGAGGCCGATGCCAGGACAATATGGCATATTGATCACAGGCCTTCCATTCCGGGCGTAGCCGCCCCCATGTTGGTGGCATATTCATCGGTCTGGTTGAGGGCGACGACGGTCGAGCCGGCAATGCCGCTCACCATGCCGTCTTCGAGGAGATCTTGCGGCCGCAGCCGGAACTGCGCGGCCAGAGCCGGCACGTCGGTCTCGTCGCGCTTGAGGATCGCGGCGGCCGCGTGCGGCGCAATGACGGCGAAGTAACCGTCCGGGGTGATCCACAGTCGATCGGGTGAGGAGAGGGCGAGGGCTCCTCCCGATCCGCCCTCCCCGATCACGAGGGTCGTCAGCGGCACCCGGGCGCTGGCGGTCGCCGCGAAGAGTCCTGCTATCGCCGGACCTATGCCCGTTAGCTCGGCCGACTCGTCGTTTGCCGCTCCGGGCGTGTCGACGAGGGTGAGCACCGGAATTCCGAGCCGGTCGGCGAGTTGGACCAGCCGGGTCGCCGTACGGAACCCGGCAGGCGTATTCGCCGTTCCCGTTTGCGCGGCGTACGCCATGATCCGACCATCGCGGCGACCGATGCCACACAGCATTCCGGTGTCCACGCCACCAGCACGGTCGCCGCTGATCGACACCCGTGTCGTGAAATAGTCGTCGAGGTAAGCGGCAGCGCGTGGCCGATCGGGATCACGTGCGTGCCGCACTGCAGTCCAGCCGTCGCGAGGCAGGTCAGTGCAGCCCAGCGCACGCGGGACAGGGGCCGGAACGCCGTCGGCAAGTCGCCGGCCGGCCGCAGGAGCGAGCAGTTCGACTAGGTCCGCCACGACACGCCGCACATCGGCCGGATTCACTAACAGGTCCACCTGACCGGTGCGGTACTTGCCTTCAGCTCGGAAATCATCAGTGTCTTCATGGTCGCCACGCACTCGCCGTCCAGCGAAAGCCACCGTGGCTTCCTGAAGCGCGACAACGAAGTCGGCGCCCGCACCGAGCGAAGCCCACAATCCCCCGACGGTGGGGTTCCGGAGCACGGCGATATGCGGGATGCCCATTATCGCGTTGCGCGAGCACTCTGCGGCGATTCGTTGCAGTTGGCGCAGGGAGTGCATGCCCTCCTGCATTCGGCTGCCGCCGGTGGCGATCAGCGACACGACCGGGCAGCGCCGATCGCGGGCCTCGGCTAGCGCACGGCATATCAGTGCGCCGGCGCGCTGGCCGATCGATCCGCCGATGTAGCGGAAGTCGAACGAGATGACGACGACGGTGTGGGCACCGATGCGGGCGGTACCACAGAGCACCGACTCGTCCTCGCCGCTGACTCTTGCGGCGCGAACGCGGTCGCAGGCGTAGCCCGGCCAGTCCAGCGGGCCATCGCCTTCGCCTGTCACGGCATCAGGCTCGGTTAAGGGCTCGAATCCGGCGGCGACGAGGGAAATCGCGGCGCGCGCCCCACGAGGGTGCTCGGCCTCCGCCGCCCGGGGCACAGTGCTAGCCACGGTTCACCTCGTCGCCCACCCCGGGCCGGTGCAGCGCTCGCTTCATCACCTTGCCCATGTCGTTGCGGGGCAGCCGATCCAAAAAGTGGAACTCGCGAGGACGCTTGTGCGGCGTCAACTGAAGCGCGATGTACTCGGCAAGCTCGTCCGGTTCCGGCCGGCGTCCCTCGGCCGGCACGATCCAGGCCACGACCCGCTCGCCTAGGTCGGGATCTGGAGCACCCGTGACCGCGGCCTCGACCACGCCGGGATGCTCGAGGAGCACATTCTCGATCTCGCCAGCTCCGATCTTGAAACCGCCGCTCTTGATGAGATCGGTGGCGCGCCGCCCGACGATGCGCAGGTAACCGTCGGCAGCCCTGGTCGCCAGGTCCCCGGTGTGAAACCAGCCGTCCCGCATCACCTCGGCCGTTGCGTCGGGGCGGTTGAAGTAACCCAGGAAGAGGTTTGGGCCACGCACCGCAATCTCCCCGATGGTCTCGTCGTCACTCACCACGATGCTCTGTCCGTCGTCGTCGACCAGCTTGACCTGGACACCGTTCAATGGCAGCCCGACCGTACCGGCTCGGCGGTCCCCGTCGACGCGAACCGCACAGTTCATGATGGTCTCGGTCAAGCCGTATCGCTCGACCACACGCTGACCAGTCGCTGTCGCTATGCGCTCGTGGTCGACCTCGGCCAATGCGGCTGATCCAGACACCAGGAGGCGGGCTCCGGCAAGCGCGTGGGCGATCGTCGAATCGCCCGTGGCCTCGTCGGCGAGTCGGTGATACATGGTGGGCACGGCGAACAGGACGTTCGCTGGGCCACGCAGCGCCTCGGCGACTGCGCACGCCGAGAACCGGCCAAGGTGATACACCATGCCGCCGCGCCGCAGCGGGCCGAGGACGCCGAGGATCAGGCCGTGCACGTGAAAGAGCGGCAAAGCGTGCGCCACCACGTCGTCCGCGGTCCACATCCAAGCCTGCGCCAGCGCGTCGAGGTTGCTGGCGATGGCACGCCGGGGCAGCACGACTCCCTTCGGCGGCCCGGTGGTTCCCGACGTGTAGACGATGACCGCAGGGGTTTCCGGCGACGGTTCGGCAATCGCCGTCACGGCCTCAGGACCGCCAGGGATCGACAAGTCAATGATGGAATGAGGACGGTGCCGCACTGCCGCCGGGAGATCGTCGCGTGCCCCGTGCAGCACCAGGTCCGGGTCGGCGTCGGCCAGAATGTGCATGAGCTCTCGCTCGCCGCTGCGGGGGTTCAGCGGCACCACCGGGACGCCGGCGAGGAGCGCGCCCACGACCCCCACAACGGTCTCCATCGTGGGCGTCGCCCAGACCGCGACGCGCGCACGAGAGGAAAGCGAGACCGATACTGCCTGTGCGGCAGCCGCCAGCTCCCGGTAGGACAGCTCGCGGTCACCGACGCGCACGGCGGGGCGGTCGCTGGGCTCTGCCAAGCCTGGCAGCAGGTAAGGGGTAGCATCGGCCATCGGGGGCACCTCCAGAATTGGACAGCAGAAAGTGGGCCGGCGGGCCGGCGCACACCGCCGCCGGACACCAGCAGTCAAGGCTTGGTCAGAGGCCGCGCTCAAGCGCCTCGATGACTTCGTTGAAGTGGATCCACCGCCTGGTCTCGGGCCCCATTCTCTGCGCGACGGCCTGCAGGGCCGCGGTGTGCCGAATCAGCTGGCGAGGGTATGTGGCGCTCATGATCAACCCGAGCGCGGCGACTGCGTAGTCCTCGCCTAGGAGAACCGGTACGGCAACCGAGCAGGGGCCGGCCTGCGGTTCCTGCATCATGATCGCGTAGCGGCGTTCGCGGACCTGCTCGAGCTCCCGCGCCAGCCGCTTCCTCTCCCGCCCAGTGAACCTGGCAGTGCCATCCACCTCACGCGCCAGATACGCCTCGCGCACGTGCTCCCCGTCGAATGCCAGAAGCGCCATGCCGACGGCGGTGAGGTGCAACGGCAACCGGTCACCGACCTTTCTGGCCCGAAGGGCCTGCTCGGGGCCGTAGAGCCGATCCCGGATGAGAGCCTGGTCCCCGTCCCGAATGGCGAAGTGACAGGCCTCGCCCGTCAGGCGGATCACCTCGACGAGGTGGGCACGGCCAGTGGCGCGCAGCTCTGGGCCGGCGTTCTCGCCGACCTTCCCGATGAGCCTGCCCACGCGGTAGCACCCCCGCCCGTCCCGCTTCAGTGCTCCTCCCTCGACGAGTTCTCCCACCAGTCGGTGCGCCGTCGGCATGGTGAGGCCGGCCACCTCGGCGATCCGGGTGAGCGTCAGGGTTGACTCGCTGCAGTCGAATGCACGCAGTATCGCGAGGACCTTGGAGGTCACGGTCCTTGAGGCTTGCTCGCCCATTCGACCCTCCACCGCCGGTGCTTGGGAAAGAACTGTTTCCGCCGCCACGTGCGGAGCCCGGGACGGCGCTACGGACCTCACCGGCTCCTCGACTCGAGGCCGCCATCCGCGCGAGTCGACCACCGGAGGGAGCGTGAACCAACAGAACCTCAGCGAGCTCGACGCCCGCCAGGTCTCCGTGGCGGGCGTATCTGGCGAGCCTGGGCTCACCGGTGGGTCCGCCGACTATCACCTCCACGGGGGTGAAGCTCACAGGGAGTGCGGCAGTCACGGCGCCTTCGCCGCCGTCTGCTACCGGCAGCTCCACGACGTCGCCCTCGAGATGCCCGCAGGCGATGCCGGCTGCCACAGCAGTGCAGGCCTCCGGCCCGGTGAGGTGTCCTTTGAACTTGTCGTACGCGACGGCCATGCGGGACACGTCTCCTCCCGTCAGTCCACCTCGCGCCCGGACATGCGCAGGGCACCCCGGAGCAGCGCGGAGTGGTCAAGGTCACCATCACCTACTGCCACAGCATGCGCCATCAACTGAGCCAGTTGCGCGCCGATCGGCAGGACCACACCCACCTGACGTGCGGCCGATATGACGATGCCAAGGTCCTTGTGATGCAGGTTGATCCGGAAGCCCGGCTGGAAGGACCGGCCCAGGACGTTGTGACACTTCTGTTCCAAGACCTTTGATCCGGCAAGTCCACCGCCCAGGACCTGCAGCGCAGCCTTGGTATCGACCCCGTTGGCCTCCAGGAAGACAACCGCCTCCGAGAGTGCCTGGAGGTGGGCAGCCACCATCAGCTGATTGGCCGCCTTCACCGTCTGGCCAGCGCCGCTGGGTCCGACGTGCACCACGGTCTTACCGACAAGGCCCAAAATGGGTTTGGCCGCCTCGAATTCGCGCCGCTCACCACCGACCATGATGGAGAGAGCGGCGTTGACGGCACCGACCTCGCCGCCGGACACCGGGGCGTCGAGCATCCGGAAACCGTCCGCTGCGGCCCGGGCAGCCAGACTTCGCGCCACGTCGGGACGGATGGTGGAGAAGTCGATGATGAGCGCGCCGGTTTTGGCATGGGCGAGCACTCCGCCATCACCGGCGAGCACCTTCTCGACGTCGGGTGAGTCCGGGACCATCACGGCGATGACGTCGGCATCCCGAACCGCCTCCGCGACAGACCCGGCTGCGTGGCCACCGGCGGCGACCAGCGGAGCCGACTTTCCTGGGCTGCGGTTGAACCCGTGGACCCGGTGCCCGGCCCTGGCCAGGTGCACGGCCATGGGGCTGCCCATGACACCGAGTCCGATGAAGGCGATGGTGGTCATATCGTCCTTTCGGTGAGTCCTGCTGTCCTGGTCCCTCCGGCCCAGCGTCGGGAACGCCGTTCACGGGGTAGCCAGTCGAGGCTCGCGAGGGTGGTTGTCTGGGGCTTGTACTCGAGGCCGACCCAGCCCGAGTAGCCGGCCTGCTCGAGGGCGTGCAGCTGGTGCTCGAGGGGTAGGTCCCCCGATCCGGGCTCGTGCCGCCCCGGAGCATCGGCGATCTGCACGTGGCCGATCCGGCTGGCGTGAGTGGCGATCACGGCGCCCACATCGTCGCCGTTGACCGCCATGTGGTAAAGGTCCGCTAGGACGGCAAGGTTGTCGACGCTTGCCTCCGCATGGACGCGGTCGATGACCGCGAGTGCGTCTGCGGCGGTGCGGAGGGGGTATGCGTCCGACCCGCTGATCGGCTCGACCAGAACCGTACCGCCCAGCTTCTCGACCGCCCGAGCGGCGAGGACGAGGTTGGCGACGGCGACATCGTCCTGCTCCTCGCCTTCCACTCCGGCCACTCGGTTGCCGTAGAGAGCGTTCAAGGAGCGACACCCGAGCTGCTCCGCGATCGCAACCGCGATGTCGACGCTGTCGACGAACTCCTGGGCGCGAGCCGGCCAGGAGACCAGTCCACGTTCACCAGCGGGCATGTCACCGGCCGCGAAGTTGAGGCCTACCAGCTTGACTCCCGCATCGGCCACCGACCTGACGAAGAGGTCCACCTCGGAGTCCCGGGGTACCGACTGGGCGAACGGCCACCAGAACTCCACGGCGTCGAAGCCAGCCTGTTTGACGGCTGCCGGGCGCTGGAGGACCGGAAGCTCAGTGAACAGGATCGACGCGTTCACGTCGTAGGGGAGGGAGTGCGTCATCTGTGCCTCCAATCAGGCGGTCGATCGGTACCACGAGCGCGGCCTGGGCATTCCCAGAGTCACGAGGGGTGGACCACGACGTCCGCGACCGCCACGCCACGGGAGCGGAGGCCCTCCTTGACGAAGTCACGCAGGGTATCCGGCGTGATGAGGCAGGTTTCGCACTCGGCGTTGCGGCCGGTGTCGTAGTCCAGCTGAAGTCGGGCGGCTGCTTCCTCGTAGCCGAGCACGCTGACCTTGCCGCCGTCACGGGCGACCAGCTCGTTCATGGCCCCGACCACCTCGTTGATCTCGGCCTCGTGTTCAGACATGTGGCTTCTCCTCCTGTGGTTAGGGACCGGGAATCAGGTCAGTGCTCAGAGCGATGGAGCTGGCCGGAAAGTGGCAGGCCACCCGGGTGCGCTCGTCGGCATGGTGGGTCTCAAGCGCGGGTTCCCGTTCGGCGCAGATGGCCTCGGCCTGCCAGCATCTGGTCCGGAAACGACATCCCGAAGGGGGGTTGACCGGGCTGGGCAGGTCGCCGGCCAGGATGCGCCGTGGTAGGGCTGTCTCCCGCTCGCTCCGCGACACGGGCACCGCGCTGATCAGCGCCTGCGTATACGGGTGGCGGGGACGCTCGAACACGTCCGACTCCGAGCCGTACTCCATCATCCTGCCGAGGTACATCACGCCGATCTTGTCGGAGATATGCCGGACCACGCCGAGGTCGTGCGAGATGAAGATGACTCCGAGGCCGAACTCGCGCTGGATGTCCTGGATGACGTTGAGGATCTGGGCCTGGACCGACACATCGAGGGCCGACACCGGCTCGTCGCAGATCAACAGGTCCGGCTCTACGGCCACCGCGCGGGCGATACCGATGCGCTGGCGCTGGCCGCCCGAGAACTGGCCAGGGTGGCGGTCGATGTGGTCGCGACGCAACCCTACTAGCTCCAGCAGCTCGGCCGCACGGGACCGCCACTGTGCCCTCGGCACCAGGCCGCGGTGGATCGTCCAGGGCTCGGCGATGATCTGGCCGATAGTCTTGCGTGGGTTGAGGCTTTCGAAAGGGTCCTGGAACACCACCTGCGCGTGCTTGCGGAAGTCCTTCAGCTCCTTGCGCGACATGGAGTAGACATCCTTGCCGCGGTAGTACACGTGCCCTGACGTGGGTTCCACCAGGCGCAGCAGGGTTTGCGCCAGTGTCGACTTACCACAACCGGACTCCCCGACCAGCCCGAGGGTTTCGCCTGCGGCGACCTGGAAGCTGACGCCGTCGAGAGCGCGCAGGACTGCGCCGTGGCGGCGACCCCTCATTCCGTTGTTGATCGAGTAGTGCTTGACCAGGTTCTCGACGCGTAGCATTGGCTCCTCAGGCATGACGTTGGTACTCCCCTTCCCCTACGTGCAGAAGCTTTTCGGTCCGGTGGCAGCTACTGGCGCGGCCGGATCCCAGAGATTTCAACTCGGGGCGCTCGGCTGTGCAGCGGTCGATCGCCCAGGCGCACCTGGGCGCGAAGGAGCAGCCGGGCGCCGGTTGCATCAGGTCGGGGGGAGACCCGGGGATGGGTGCCAGTCGCCCCGCCTTGTGTCGAGCCTGGGGTATCGATCCGATGAGTCCGCGCGTGTAGGGGTGTGCAGACTGGGCAAAGATCTCCTCGACGGTGCCCGTCTCACACTCCCGTCCGGCGTACATGACCAGGAGCCGGTCGGCCCACTCGGAGACCAGCCCGAGGTCATGGGTGATCAGCACGATGCCCATGCCGGTCTCGCCCTGCATCTCCTGTAGCAGTGCCATGATCTGCGCCTGGATGGTCACGTCCAGGGCGGTCGTGGGTTCGTCGGCAATGAGCACGTCGGGCTCGAGGGCCATGGCCATGGCTATGCTCACCCGCTGGCGCATCCCGCCCGAGAACTCGTGCGGATAGTCCTTGAGCCTGGACCTCGCGGCGGGGATGCCGACCCGGTCCAGCAACTCGGCCGCCTTGATGAGTGAGTCCCGGTGCGACATACCGCGGTGGATCCGGAACGGCTCGGCGATCTGCCAGCCGACGGAGAACACCGGATTCAAAGAGGCGTTCTGGGCGATCAGGGCTATGTCCTCGCCACGGATTCGCCGCCGCTCCGACTCCGACATCAGCAGGAGATCCTGCCCGTTGAGCAGTACCTCTCCCCCAGCCACCCGAGCCGGCGGAGTCGTGAGGATCCCCAGGACCGCCTGGGCCGCCACCGTCTTGCCGGATCCGCTCTCCCCCACGATGGCAAGGGTCTCGCCCCTGTGGAGTTGATAGCTGAGTCCGGACACCGCGGTCACCACGCCGCGCCTGAGGTGGAACTCCACCAGGAGGTCACGGACCTCGAGCAACGCTGCGGAGACCTGCAGGGCGTCGTCGTCCTGGGTGATGAGGCTGGTCACTGCCTTGCTCATGACGTCCCTTTCTGAGCCGTTCACTCGGACTCGGCAGCCTTGCGGACCAGTTCCGCCAGCACATTGGTCGCTATCGCCGTCAGGGTGATCGCGAGGCCAGGCAGCAGAGCAATCCACCAGGCGTGCTGCAGGTAGTTGCGGCCCTCCGCGATCAGACCACCCCAGGTGACGTCCGGCTCATGCACCCCGAGTCCGAGGAAGCTGAGCGCAGACTCCGCGAGCATCACCAGCGCGAACTCCAGCGTGGCCAGTGCGACCAGCGGGTTGGCGATTACCGGCAGGATCTGGGTGCACACAATGCGGAGGGACCCTGCTCCGAACGCACGCGAGGCGCGGATGAAGACCCGCTCCCTGACGGCCAGGGTTTCGGCACGTGCCACCCGGGTGTACATGGCGATTCGGGCGAGGGCCAGGACCAGGATGAGGGAGCCGAGACCGGCACCGAGGGTGTAGAGCACGATGAGCGCCAACAGCAGTGACGGGAAGGCCAGCATCACGTCGGCGATCCGCATCGCGACCTTGTCCAGACGTCCCCGGGCATAGCCGACAACTGTGCCGATGAGGGCACCGACCACGGCCGCCGCAATGACTGCCCCGATGGAGATCAGCAAGGTGGTGCGTGCGGCGACGGTCAGCTGGGCGAGGAAGCTGCGTCCCAGCGCGTCACTGCCGAGGACGTACTCCCAGCCGTACTGAGTGCTGAGCGGAGGCACGAACCGCAGGTGCAGGTTCGTGTTACGAGCGGAGTCTGCGAGCACGAAGGACCCGACGACCGTGGTCAGCAACAAGAGCACCAGGTAGGTCGTCGCCGCGATGCCGAGCACATCTCGACGCAGAAGGTGCCCAACCTTGCGCCACAGTCCGTCAGCGGCTCTGAGTGGCTCCGGGCCTGATCGGGCTGCCGCCCTCAGGCTGAGCCTGGGAGCCTCTTCGGCCGAGTCATTCTCGACGTTTTCTTGGTCGTTGTTCAATAGCGTCATTCGCCTAACCCAATCTGTGGGTTGAGCCAGGAGTAGGCGATATCAATCAGGAAGTTGAGCACGATGATGGCGGCACCGGTAATGAGGACCACAGCCTGGATGACGGCGAAATCCCTGCCCTTGATCGCAGTGACCATGAGATTACCGATACCGGGCCATCCGAACACGGTCTCCACCACCAGAGCACCGTTGACCACCTGGGCCGCCAGGATTCCGGCGACCGTCAGGATCGGGATTGCCGCGTTACGGAGGGCGTGCTTGTAGATGACGGCGCCCGGGCCCACGCCCTTGCTCTTCGCCACCCGCACGTAGTCGGAGTCCAACGCATCGAGCATTGACGCCCTGACAACCTGTGTGAGGATCCCGAACGGCCGCAAGGCCAGAGTCAGGAGCGGTAACACCCAGAACTGCCAACCACCCATCCCAGAGGTGGGCAGGAGATTCCAGTAGACGGCGAACACGGCGACGCCCATCAGGGCGATCCAGAAGTCGGGGACACTGAGCGCTGCCATCGACCCGAGCCGCGTGGCGGCGTCACCGTATGAGCCGCGACGGGCCGCACTGGCGGCGCCGACGACGATTGCCAAGGTGACAGCGATGAGCATCGTGACTGAGGCCAGCTGCAGGGTCGCCGGGAACCGCTGCAGCACCACCGTAACCGCCGGGTCGCCGTAGAGCAGGGATTCGCCGAAGTCAAGGCGGAAGACTCCGGCGAGAAAGTGGACGAGCTGAATGTAGAGCGGCTTGTCGAACCCGTTCTCCGCATTGAAGGCGGCCACCATCTGCGGGGACGCGTCCTCGGGCAGATATAGGTGCGCTGGGCTACCCGTCAGCCGGGCCAGGACGAAGACGAGGAGGACCAGACCGAGCAGGCTGAGAATGCCCTGTCGTAATCTCTGGAGGATGAAGCGTGCCACGCTGCCGTGCCTCCCGGGGAGTCGGCGGACGCCCGGCACCGGGCGCCCGCTGGGGTGGTTACTTCGCGCTCACCTCGGAGATGTCGAGGCGCTCGCTGCTGGCGAGGTTGGGCGTGTAGGAGACCCGGTCGTTAGTGATGATCATCGTGTCGGCCATGTGCGCGACAGGGACCAGCGCGACGAGCTTGTCGTGCTCATAGCGGAACGCCTGGGCCAAGAGGTCGGCACGGTGGTCACCGGCCGTCTCGGCAGCCTGCTTGAGCAGCGCGTCGAGCTGGTCGTCACACACGGGGCTCTGCGGTGCCTTGCATCCGAGCTTGCCCCGAAGGCTCACCAAAGCGTCACCGAGGGAGTTGCCGTGAGCATTCAGCACCACTGCCGGCCCGAACTTCGGGTCGTTGGCTGACCCGAGCCGGTTGCGCATGGACTCGGTCTCGAGGAGTTGGGTGGTGGCGTTGAAACCGACCTCCTTGAGCATCGCCACGATCGTGTCTGGCACCTCCGAACCGTTCGAGCCGCGCATGCCCGCCCAGCCGACCACCTTGAACGGAGCCCCGACGTTGACGCCGTCCCGACGCGCTTCGTCGAGCAGCGCCTTTGCCTGCGCCGGGTCGTAGGGGTAGGTCACGTCGTCGGGGTAGCCGACGGTTGTCGGCACGACAATGGCGTTCGCCGGCTCACCGAGGCCGCCATAGACGTTCTTGACGAAGGTCGCCCTGTCGATGGCGAGACTCAGTGCCCGGCGGACCCGGATGTCGTTGAACGGTGGCAGGTTGACATCGATCCGGAAGTAGATCGTCTCTCCCACCGTGAAGTTGACCGCGCCCTTCGCCTTGGCGTCCTGGTTCGCGATCATGGTGGCGATGTCGACCTCACCCGCGGCCGACATGGCCGAGCGGACCGAGCTCTCGACCCGTATGGGGTAGGTGACCTGACGGAACTGTGGCGCCTTGCCCCAGTACTTCTCGAAACGCTCGACCTTGACCTCGGCCCCGGGTTGATAGCTGACGAACTTGTAGGGCCCGGTGCCGATGGGCTTTTGGGTCTTCTTGCCCTGGTCGCCGTCAGCGAGGCCGATCATCACGAAGGCGAGCCGCTGCGGGAGGATCATGTCCGGGCTGGCGGTGGTGATGTTGACGGTGTCGTCGTCGACCGCGACAGCTTCCTTGACGTTGTCGTCGAGAACGGAGCCGTAGAGCCAACAGCCGAGCTTCGGGTCGAGGATCCGGTTGACCCAGTCGGCCACGGCCTTGGCGTTCAGGGGGGCCCCGTTGTGGAAGGTCACGCCCTGCCGCAGCTCGAACTGCCAGGTGTTGGGGTCCACCTGCTTCCAGGACGTGGCGAGCTTGGGCTCGAGCTCGGTCGTCTTGAAGTTCACGTCCACCAACGGCTCGCCGATGTTCTCGGTCATGAACATGCCGTTCCGTGCCGAGCTGGCATCACAGAGGTCCATGCTCATCGGCTCGTAGCCGAGCGCGACTCGCAGGCTGGTCATCTCGCCGCTCGTGCTCGCCGAGGTGCCACCGGCGCATCCGACCATGGCGAGGACGCAGCCGACAGCCACGGTGACCGGCACGAGTCCGGCCTTTGGGTGCTTCTGCCGCAGTCGGTTGACGGAGAGAGTTCTCATCGCATCGCTCCTTGCGCATTTGATGGCCCGGCCCCCGAACCGTGACCCCCTGCTGGCTGTGGGGTGGTGGTGATCGGCTCACTGTTGGGCTTCTGCCGGGTGGGCATCAGCAGGTCCTTGGCGCGGACGGAGCCGACGACCACGATCGAGTACCACTCGGGCTTCTCGATGACCGGCATCGTCGTGTGGCGTGCGGCCTCGTCCGACAGCTGGAAGAGCCACTCCCATTCAGGCTTGATCTTGCCGTCCCGGTGGAGCTTGCGAACCGGCTCGATCATGCGGGTTACCGGCTCCGCCCCGTGGTAGTACATGAACTTCTCCAGACCCGCCTTGGAGAAGCCGCCCTCCCGGGCCAGCGGCTGAGCGTGCGGCGGGGCGAGGAAGAGCAGCCGCCCGAGCCCGCTCTCGCCGCTGCCGCCGAGGTTGGTGAAGTACCCGCTGCTGTTGTTGCCACCACTGAACGAGGCGATGGCCCGAGCCAGTTGCTGCGGGTCGGTGTGCCCCTGGATCGATATGTCCCACTCTCCGCTCGTCCAGAAGACGGTGGCCACGTCGTCCGTCGCCCGGTAGCCCTGGGAGACGTGGTAGGGCTCCCACGGGCTCTCCTCCTCGTTCTCTGCCACGACCACGATGTGCTTGCGCGTGCTCCCGATCGTGTCGAGATCCATCACGCCCGGGTACCACGAGCCGATGTTCTTGAGGCAGAACACCACGGCCCGGCTGATCCGGATGTTCACCTCGTTCTGCTTGCCGGGACCCAGGCAGGTGCGACCACCATTGATCCCCAGCCGCTTGGCGATAGGGCCGTTGACCAGGATCAGCGGCGCGTAGGCACTGGTCGACATCAACGCGCCACGGGGCACCGGCCGGATGTTGGCGATGGCGCGCAGCGCGGCCATCACCACCGGCATCTCCTCGGGGCGGCAGCCGGCCATCGCCGCGTTGACGGCGACTTTCTCCACCGTCGCCTCGCCGTTCCCGGGCGGCAGCATGCAAACCAGGTCGTCCGGATTCCCGTCGACGCCCTCGATCAGGGCGTCGACCGCCCGGCGCGTCGGCGGCCAAAGCGGGTAGCCATCACCCCAGTCGCGGCTCATGAAGTCCCGGTTGAACTCCAGGAGCAGCGAGGTAGGGTCGCTCGCCTGATACGACCACGAGGGCAGTGGCTGGCTGTCCAGGCTCAAGCGCGTCCCGGTTTCCCCGACCGTGAGTTTCGCCATCACCTCCTCGACCTTCGGCTCGGTCTGGGCTACCGCCTGCTCCTCGGTGAGGTTGTTGTAGACCTGAGGCACCACGACGTAGAACGGATCCGGCATGGCAAACGCCCGCGCACTGACCTCCACGTCGTGCTCAAAGCCGTGAGAGGCGATGATCACCGTGGGAAGACCCTTGCGCTCGATCTGAACGCAGTCATGAGTCATCCACGAGGTGCACGACCCACAGTCGGCGGTACATCCGATCGCGGCGTCACACTCCTCGACGAGCTGGTCCAGCAGTTCGGGAGAGCAGGGCATCGAGCCGCTGTAGAACTTGAACTTCACATCGGAGTACCGCTCACTGATCAGCTCCGCCGTCCGGCGCAGGGCCACGTCGCCCATCGCCTTGCCGTTCCACAGCAGCCCGATGGTCCTCCCCTCCAGGCTGTCCAGCCGGGGCGCGGTCTTCACGGGCGGCCCCCCGTGCTGGTTGGGCCGCGGGTCGAGTACCTCGATCGACGTTCCTGGCGCTGCCATGTGGTGCACCTCTGCTTCCTGCGTTGTCCGCGACATGCAGTGAGCGGGCCGCGTTCGATGCCGGGCAGTCAATACGACGAGTGACGCGCCTCACAAACCCAAAATTCCGGTGACCGGAAGTGACTTCACCGGGATGGAAGGAGCTCCCGCCGCAGAACGGTTCCGGGCAACGGAACTTCGCCGTCGCCACCACCTGCACCAGCAAATTAGCCTCGCCCCATTCCATCCCGAGTCGTCGCGTGGCACCGGCCGCGCTCGAGGAGAGCAACCATGCCCTCACGTCCCCGCAGCCTCGCCATCATCGGCTCCGGCCCGGCCGGATACACCGCAGGTCTTTACGCCGCGCGAGCCGAGCTCGCTCCCGTCCTCTTCGAGGGCTCGGTGACCGCCGGCGGAGCCCTCATGACGACCCCCACCGTCGAGAACTTCCCAGGACAGCCCCACGGGATCACGGGACCGGACCTGATGGGCAACATGCGCAAGCAGGCGCAGCGGTTCGGCTGTGAAATGGTCCGCGAAGACGTCACCCGGCTCGAGTTGACCGGCCGCACGAAGCAGCTCGAGACGGGAGACGACGGGGTGTACACCTTCGACGCGGTCATCCTGGCTACCGGGGCGACGCACAAGCACCTGGGCCTTCCCGACGAGGAGCGGCTCACCGGTAGCGGGGTGTCCACGTGCGCCACGTGCGACGGGGCCTTCTACCGCGACAGGCCGGTGGCCGTGGTCGGCGGGGGCGACTCCGCCCTTGAGGAAGCGCTCTTCCTCAGCCGTTTCGCCACGTCGGTCACGCTCATCCACCGACGAGGAAGCCTTCGAGGGTCGAAGGTCATGCAGGCGCGGGTGCTCGCCCACCCCAAGATCACCATCCGATGGAACACCGAGGTGACCGGACTCCTCGGCGAGGACCACCTGGAAGCCATCGCGATCCGCGACGATACCGACGGGCGAACCGCCCAACTCGTCGTCAGCGGTCTCTTCATCGCGATCGGGCGCGTGCCGAACAGCGAGCTCGTCCGCGGGCAGCTCCCGTTGGACGACGACGGGTACGTCATCGTGGAGCATCCCACCACGGCGACCGGGGTACCAGGGGTCTTCGCCTGTGGCGACCTGGTCGATCGTCGCTACCGGCAGGCCATCACCGCGGCTGGCTCCGGCTGTGCTGCGGCCCTCGATGCCGAGCACTACCTCTCGGCGCTGCGCCAGCCGGCCGTGCCGAATGCCAGTGAGAATGACCCTCCGGGCCCTCCCCCGGTGGGCGCCCGAGCCGACCACAGTGCCCCGACGATCACCGCCGAACTCGTGGACGAGACATCCCTGGCCGACACGATGCTGACGAGCACGGTCCCCGTGCTTGTTGACTTCTGGGCCGAAAACTGCGCGCCCTGCCAGCTCATGCACCCTGTCCTGGACCACATCGCCCGGCGCTATCAGGACCGGCTCAGGGTCGTGAAGATCAACGTCGACAGCAATCGCGAGGCGGCACGAAACTACGCGATCACCACCGCGCCCACCCTCAAGCTGTTCGTCGCAGGAAAGGTCGCTCGCACCATCGTCGGGGCCACCCCGGCAAGCAAGCTCGCCACCGAGCTGGAGCCGTTTCTGGGGTGACGGACGGGGAGAAGTGACGCTGCCCGTCGCCTCGCCCCCAGCGCATGCTGGCGTATGCGCCGCCCTCCCGCGAGTGCCACGTTCCCGATCCTGCTCGTCCACAACGGCCCGAGACCACGGAACACCCGGGCCTTGCGCGTCTGAGTCTTTGAGCCGGGAGCGGTTTGAAATACCCAACCAACCGAGGCTAAGTTGATCAACTCTCAGGAGGTTGGAGCACGTGAGTACCCCAGGACTCAAGCCTGGCCGAAAGCCGCGGAAACGCCTGGCTGCGTCGGAGAAGTAAGAGGTGTTCGTGCAAATCCTCACCGGGCAGGCTACCCAGCGGGAGGCCGCCGACAAGTGGGGCGTTGACCGCTCTACGGTGATCTCGATCTGCCGGACCGCGAAGCAGGGTGCCCTGGATGCGCTCGCGGTGGCGGTGCCGGGCCGGCCCGGGCAGTCCGTGGAGGCTGCCGAGTTGGCGGCGGCGAAGGCGGAGATCGAGCAGCTGCGGGCCACGGTGACCGAGCAGGCCGTCGTGCAGCTGCACCAGGGAGAATCGCATTGGGACTGACTGCCGGCCTGGTCCCACCCCGGGTGGACGCGCGCGTCAAGGCCGGTCTGCTCGCCCTGGTTGAGCACGCGCTGGCGAAGGGCTGGTCGCTGCGGCGCGCGGCGGCGACGCTGGGCCTGGACCACATGCGGGTGCTGCGCTGGCAGACCCGCGCCGCCGCGGGCCGGATCGACGACCTGCCTGGCGGGCCGGCCGAGGCGCTGCATGCGCCGCTGCCGTGGGAACGCGACGCGGTCGTCAAGCTGGCCGAACAGTGGCTGAGTATCGACCGGTCGCATCGCGAGCTGGCCCACCGCGGTTCCCGCCTGGAGCACGTGTCCGAGTCGACCGTGCCGCGGGTGCTGCGCGATGAGGGCATCAGCGTGCCCGAACGCCCAGCAAGGCCACGGCGGCCGCGCCGCGGGCTGCCCGACTGCGCCGACCTGGTCCCCGGAGTCATCTACATCTACGACTTCACGCACTTCGCCGGCGTCAAGGGCGCGGTGATAGCGGTGATCGACGTGGTGTCCCGGTACTCGCTGTCCACCGTGGTGTCCGCCGAGGAGACCTCCACCCAGGTTGAGGTGGCGTTCACCCGCGCCCTGGTCGAAGACGGCAAGGCACACCTGCTCGACGGGCCGCTGCTGGCCGAACTCGCCAGCGGCGTCGTGCCCGATCACGACGGGCTGCCGGTGCTGCTGGCCATGAGCGACAACGGCCCGCAGATGACCAGCAGAGCCACCGCCGTGTTCCTGGCCTCGGTGCGCATCGCAGTGGTGCCTTCTACCGATCGATCTGCATGACGATCGCCTTGGGTTCTGTGAAGAACTCGCGGCTGAAGTTGCCGCCTTCGCGGCCGACTCCGCTGTCGCCGACGCCGCCGAACGGTGTGCGCAGGTCGCGGATGAAGAAGCAGTTCACCCAGACCGTTCCGGCCCTGAGCCGCGATGCCACGCGGTGTGCGCGCGAGAGGTTCTCGGTGAACAGCATGGCGTTTAGGCCGTAGCGGGTGTCGTTAGCGAGGCTGATGGCCTCCTCCTCCGACTCGAACCGGTTGACGACGCAGACCGGACCGAAGATCTCCTCGCAGTACGCGGGGGCGGTCAGCGGCAGGTCGGTGACGATGGTCGGCCGTACCAGCCAGCGGCCGTCGGGGTCGACGCCCCCTGTGAGTACCTTGCCGCCATAGAGGCCGATACCGTCGACGTACGACGCCACCTTGTCGAAGTGCTTCTTGCTCGCCAGGCTGGAGAACTTCGTGGACGGATCGAAGGGGTCGCCGATCGTCAGCGCCTCGGCGGCGGCTACGAACCGCTCCATGAACTCGTCGTAGATGCGGGAGCCCACGAAGAGCCGGGAGCCTGCCAGGCAGATCTGGCCGGAGTTGCAGAAGATGGCCTCCACCGCCCAATGCACGGCGTTGTCGATGTCGGCGTCATCGAAGACGATGTTGGCCCCCTTGCCGCCGAGCTCAAGGGAGATGGGCGCGAGGTGGGCGGCGGCCGATGCCATCAGGTGCTTGCCCGTCGCCGAGGATCCGGTGAATGTCACCCGGTCGACCCGGTCGTCGGCTACCAGCGACGAACCGGTAGGCGTGCCGTGCCCGTTGAGGACGTTTATGACGCCGGGAGGAAGGCCCGCCTCCGTGGCGAGCCTGCCGAGCATCGTGACAGATGCTGGCGTGTCCTCGGAAGGCTTGATGATGCAGGTGTTGCCCCAGGCGATCGCCGGGGCGACCTTCCAGCTCGCCATCATCAGCGGGAAGTTCCAGGGACTGACGGCGGCTACGACGCCTGCCGGTCCGTACTCGCTGTAGGTGTGGTGCCCCGAGTCCATCGGATACACCTCGCCGCAGTGGTCGCGCTGATGGTCGGCGAAGAAGCGGAAGTTCCACACCGAACGGCCGACGTCGTGCCTGGCCTGGGCGAAGGGCTTGCCCATGTTGCGGGTGTCGAGGGTGGCGAGCTCGTCTGCCCTGTCAGCCATCACGTCGGCCAGGCGGTGAATGGCGGCCGCGCGCTCGACACGCCCCAGGCGCGGCCAGGGGCCTTCGTCGAAGGCGCGACGGGAGCTCGCGACGGCACGCGCGGCGTCCTCCGGTCCGCCCTCGGCGGCTTCGGCCCACACCTCCTGGGTCCAGGGGTTCCAGACCTCGAAGGTGGCGCCGTCTACGGACGGCACCTCCTCCCCGTCGATGACGTGGCCGAAGAACTGTCGCTCGCTCATGACGTGCCTCCCTGCTTCTGCTTTCGTTCGGCGATGGTCACGTCGCCGGCAGCCCAGTGCGTGTCCGGCACTTCACGGACGACGACGCGGACGCTTTCGAGCGGGGCATCGATCGCCTCGCAGGCGGCTGTCGTCAGGCTGCTGATCAGGGCGCGCAACTGGTGGGCGCTTCGGCCCTCGGTCAGGGTCACCTCGATGAGCGGCATCGTGCTCACACTCCCCCGTTGATGAAGATCGAGCCCAGGTTGGTGAAATGGACGGCGATCGAAGATCCGGGCGGTGCCGGTACGGCGTCCGTCATCCCACCGGTCAGGACGATCCAGCCGGGCTCCAGGGCATGGCCACGCCGGGCCAGCTCGTTCGCCGCCAGGGCAAGGGCCTCTCCTGGGTGACCCTGCACCGCGGCCCCGGTCGCGGAGTCGACGATGACCCCGTTCACCTCCACCAGGGCCGCCTCAAGGGTGAGGTCGATCTCCGCAGTGGGCAGCCCCACGGGGCCGGTGACGAAGGCACCTGAGGAAGCGTTGTCAGCAGCCACGTCGCCGGCCTTGAACCGGAAGTTCCGGTAGCGGCTGTCGATGATCTCGGCCCCGCCCCACACCGAGTCGACGGCCGCCATCGCCGTGGCACAACTGACTCCCGGGCCACTCAGACGGTCCCGCATGACGAACACGACCTCGGGCTCGATCCGGGGATGGATCAACCGCGACTGCGGCACCGGCTCGCCCGCCGGAAGCAGCATCGCATCGGTCAGCCACGCGACGAAGGGGACGTGTACGCCCATGCGTTCCTGCTTGGCCTTGCTGGTCAGGCCGAGCTTCACGCCCACCAGGGTCTCGCCTCGTGCCAGTCTGGCCTGGAGGTTCAGGTCCTGGATCTCATAACCGGTGTCGAGGTCGAGCTCGGGCCACTCGTCGGTGAACGGGGGTCGGTCGACCCGCTCGTCCTCGCAGCGGAGCAGCTCGGCCGCGACCGACGCGACATCCCAGGCCATCAGCGCACCCCCGCCGCAGCCAGGTCTCCGAGCTGCTGCTCCTCGGACAGCTGCAGCGCGACGTCGATGATCATGTCCTCCTGGCCGCCGACGTAGCCGAGTTCGCCGACGCGCTGCAGGATTGCGTGCGCCGGCACGCCGTACCGCTCGGCCGCTCGCTCAGCGTGCAGCAGGAACGACGAGTAGACGCCTGCGTAGCCCTGGGTGATCGAGGCCCGGTCCATCCAGGGCAGCCGGGGAATGAAGGGACGCACGACCTCCTCGGCAGCTGACAGCACCTCCCCGAGGTCGACACCCGTGCGGATGCCCATGCGTTCGAAGGTCGCGGCGAGCACCTCCGTGGGCGAGTTGCCCGCACCGGCGCCGAGGGCGCACAGGGCACCGTCGATCTGCCTGGCGCCTGCCTGATAGGCCAGGACCGAGTTGGCGATCCCCATGCTCAAGTTCTGGTGACCGTGGAAGCCCACCTGGGCGCCGTCGCGGCTGACCTCGTCGATCACCGCCTGAATCCGCTCCTGGGCATCCGAGAGCACCAGCGCGCCGGCGGAGTCGACGACGTACACGCACTCGGCTCCGGCATCGACCATGATCCGGGCGTTTTGGGCGAGCACCTGGGGCGACGCCCGGTGCGCCAACATCAGGAAGCCGACCGTCTCCATCCCGAGATCGCGAGCCTCCGAGAAGTGCTGGATGGATACGTCAGCCTCGGTGCAGTGCGTGGCGATCCGCGCAACCGACGCACCCGCCGCGTGCGCCCGCTTGAGATGCTTCACTGTGGCCAGCCCGGGCAGCATGAGTACGGCGATCTTCGCCCGGGTGGCCTCGTCCACAGCGGCGGCGATCAGGTCGAACTCATCCACCAGGCTGAACCCGTAGTTGAAGCTGGAGCCTCCGAGTCCGTCACCGTGGCTCACCTCGATCACCTGGACGCCGGCGCGGTCCAGCGCGGAGACCACGCCGCGTACCTGCTCCTCGGTGAACTGGTGACTCATTGCGTGCGAACCATCACGCAGCGTGGAGTCGGTGATGCGCAGATCCGTCGGTCCGCCCGCGGTGGTCGCGTGCGCGAGCACCTCGCTCTCGGTGACGTCGCGGCCGACGACCGGCGCATCCTCCGGTCGGATACTCATGTCGCCCATGCGCTCAGACCCCTGCTCTCTCGGGTGCGGATGCGTCGGCGGGTTGCTCACCGAGCTCCGAGGTGGACTTCCACGACGTCGCGATGCCGAGCCGGTGGGCGACCAGGAGGTCACCGACGCGGGCCGCCGCCGCGGTGATGATGTCGAGGTTTCCGGCGTAGTCGGGAAGGTAGTCGCCGCCGCCTTTGACCTCGATGGGGATGAAGACTCGCGCCTGTCCGCGCCACGTCGACCGGGCGGGGTCGAACTGGGGGTCGGACCGCAGGTGATAGCCGGATACGTATTCCTGGACGGTGCGCACCATCGCGTGGATCGACTCGAGGATCCGGTCCTGGAGCGCCCCCGGCTCGCCCGCCTCCTCGGGGATCGCACAGAAGACCGAGTTGCGCATCATCAGCGGCGGCTCGACAGGGTTGAGGATGATGATCGCCTTGCCCTGCTCCGCGCCCCCGATCACCTCCACCGCGGCGGCCGTGGTCTCGGTGAACTCGTCGATGTTGGCCCGGGTCCCCGGACCGGCCGAGCGGCTCGAGACCGAGGCCACGATCTCGGCATACGGCACCGGGACGACGGAGGACACCGCGTGCACCATCGGCACGGTCGCCTGGCCCCCGCAGGTGATCATGTTGACGTTCGGCGCGTCCAGGTTGAAGGACAGGTTCACCGGCGGACACAGGTAGGGACCGACGGCTGCCGGAGTGAGGTCGACGGCCAGGATGCCTGCCTCTGCGTACCGTGGCGCGTTGGCCTGGTGGGCCCTCGCCGAGGTGGCCTCGAAGACGATGTCGGGGAGCTCTTCCTGGGACAGCAGCCAGTCGACCCCCTCGGCGCTGGCCTCCAGCCCGAGCCGCTTGGCCCGCGCGAGCCCGTCGGAGGTGGGGTCGACCCCGACCATGAAGCGGGGTTCGATGATCGTGCTGCGGCGCATCAGCTTGAACATCAGATCCGTACCGATGTTTCCCGGTCCGACGATCGCCGCCGTCGCCTTGGTCTTGCTCATCGGGTGTCCTCTCGGCTGCTGGCGAAGCGGGCGGTGACCGAGCCCAGGCCGGCGAAGGTGGCAGTGAACGTGTCGCCCGGGTCGACCGGAACCATGGCGCACACCGAACCCGGCAGCACCACGTGACCCGCCTCGAGCGTGACGCCGCGGGCGCCGACGGTGTTGGCCAGCCAGACCAGGGATGTCAACGGGGAGCCGAGCACCGCGCCGCCTGCGCCGGTGCCGACCACGGCGCCGTTGCGCGTCATGACGGCGCCCGCGAGGCGCAGGTCCACCTCGGTGAGCGGCGTCGGGGTGGACCCGAGCACCAGCGCCCCGGAGCTCGCGTTGTCGGCGATGGTGTCCGCCAGACCGATCTTCCAGTCCGCGATCCGGCTGTCGACGATCTCGAGGGCAGGCAGCACGAAGTCCACGGCGGCGATTGCTTCCTGGACGGTCACACCCGGTCCGCGGAGCGGATGCTTGAGGACGAAGGCCACCTCCGGCTCGATGCGGGGCTGCAGGAACCGGTCGAGCGGAATGGGCGCGTGCTCGAGGAAGAAGAAGTCGTCCAGGAGATGGCCGTAGTCCGGCTCGTGCACCCCCAGCATCCGCTGCATCGCGGCGCTGGTCAGGCCGACCTTGTGGCCCTTGACAGTCCGTCCCGAAGCGAGCCATTCCTCGACCTGGAGGAGCTGGATCGCATACGCGTCCTCGACCCCGAGGTCGTCATGCGTGCCGGTCAGCGGCGCGATCGGCTTCCCGGTCGCGTAGGCCTCGATCAACGATCGGGCAGCCGCTGACCTCAACTGCTGGTCCATCAATGGTCTTCTCGCTTCCTGGTCACAGCTCGAGTTCGAGCCGCGTGCATGTCGGGCGCGAAACGCAGATGAGCATCCGGTCCATGGTTGCTTTCTCCTTCTTGGTCAGCACGAGGTCGCGATGATCGACGGTGCCTGAGTGGACCGGGGTGATGCACGACCCGCAGATGCCGTCACGGCAGTCGTTGTCGACCTCGACACCCAGTGCGAGCACGACCTCGAGGATGTTCGCCTCCGGCGCCAGCCGGAGCGTGTGCCCGGACTTGGTGAGGACCAGCTCGTAGTTGTCGGCGTCGAGCGCCGCGGGCTCGGTCGACTCGACCCCGGCACGGCTGAACAGCTCGAACCGGACGATGTCCTGGTCGACGCCCTGGATCTTTTCGGCTGCGCCCTGGACAGCCCGGAGTAGCCCCAGGGGTCCGCATACGTAGACCAGGCCACCCTCGGGGAGCTCCTTGACGAGCTGCTCGAGGTCCGGCCGGCCGTCGGCGTCCTCGGCGAGGAAGGTGACCCGGTCACCGAGACCTGCCAGACGTGAGCGGAACGCCATGGAACCGGACGTTCGGCCACCGTAGGTCAGGTGGAAGGGGTGACCGTCGCGGTGCAGCCGCTCGGCCATCGCCATGATCGGGGTGATCCCGACCCCGCCGGCGACCAGTGCGTGGTAGGGCGCTTCCTCGAGGACGAAGTTGTTCTTCGGCCGGGTCACCAGCAACCGGTCGCCCACGCGCAACTCGTCGTGCACGAAGCTTGACCCGCCCCGGCTCTCCGGCTCGCGAAGCACCGCGATCTGCCAGGAGGACAGGTCGTCCGGGTCGCCGCACAGGGAGTACTGCCGGGTGCTGCCGTCCGGGACGTAGACGTCGATGTGGGCGCCCGGCTCCCACTCGGGCAGCGGGTCGTCGCTCTCGATCCGCGTCAGCCGGACCGACACCACTCCCTCGGCCTCCCAGGTCATCTGGGCGACCCGGAGCTCGCGCTGCTCAACCATCTCTGCCCTCCTCCATTACCGGCAGACCCAGGAGCTTGCGGACCTCGGCGTACGAAGCATCGGGATTGGCGACGTCGAACCACACTGACGGGATGCCCAGCGCTTCGGCCCCCCGGATGTTGGTGGCCTGGTCGTCGAGGAAGACCATGTCGGCGAAGGCGACCCCGAGTCGCTGGGAGAGCAGCTCGTAGAGCCGCGGTGCGGGCTTGAGGTGCCCCTCGATCGACCCGTCGACGACCACGTCCACGTCACCGACAATCTCGATCTTCTCGATCCAGTCCTCGGAGTGGAACGCCCGCAGGTCGTTGGTGAGGATCCCGACCGGGATGCCTGTGGCCCGGGCATCGCGGACCAGGGCCCGCGCCTGCTCCCGCACGAGCGCAGGCCGAGCAGGCTCATACAGATGGGCGATCATCGCGCGTATGTCCGGCTCGTGCCCGCCCGACTCGTGCCACTGCGCCGCGCGCGCGGCCCAGTAGGCGCGCTCGGTGATCCGCCCCGCCTGTAGGTCCTCCCAGGCCGGGTCCGGCTGCTCCGCCGCGGCCAGCGGGCCACGTTGATTGAGCAGCGCGTACGCCGGCGTCCCCGATTCGGCGGCGGCCAGCTCGAAGGGAGTCAGCAGCACCGGACCACCGAAGTCCAGCACGAGAGCGGGGCTCGTCATCAGTGCTCCGGCTCCTCAATGACGGCGCGGTCGAAGAGCACCACGTTGCCGGTCCACCGGCACTCGGCACACCAGGTGAGGAAGACCCGGTCCTTCCCGCTCCACCACTCCGAGGTCAGGCCGCGCTCCAGCGACGCGGAGCAGCGCGGACAGAATTTCGGCCTGTCCAGGAGGTGGTGGGCGGCGTCGGAGGCGAACCAGTCGCCCGGTGGCGGCAGGCGATGCGGGTCGGGAGGCAGCGCGGGCATCGGCCCGTGATGGGCCCCGCGCCGTGCTTCCTCATCGAGGTCACGCACCGGACCCGACCTTCTCGCGTGCGGCTGCCGCGTCACGATGAAGTGCGAGCAGCTGTTCACGGATCGGGCTGTAGCGCATCGAACCGCCGTTGATCCACTGGTCGGTGAATGCGGTCCCGGCGCCGAACTTGTCCTTCTCGCACGGCAGCTCGATGATCTCGTGCTTCTCGCGCACCACACCGGGCGGGTCCTCGCCGTCCTCGACCGCGGCCATCGCTTCCTTGAACATCTTGCGCAGCATCGCCACCCCCTGGTCGGAGCGTCCGAGATGCTCCTGTGAGCGGTCGGTGATGGCGCCCTGGGAGACCCAGGCCATGACGTCCTGGCCCTCGACGTAGTCGGTGATGAACTCGCCGTTCTCGTCGCGGAACGGGTATTCGTAGACCACGGGGCGTTCCTGCTTCTCCCACACACCACCCTCGGGGTGGTGGACGGAGTAGAACAGCTTCCAGGTCGTGGTGTCGTCGATGGGCACCCGGATCTGCATCTGGTCGATCCACATCCCGCCGACCCGCATGCCGTAGGGGAACATCAGCGGGTGGCCGATGGCCCAGTCGTCGTTCTCCTCGGTGTGTCCCTCAAGGACGCGGCGCTTGATGATGCCGTACTCGAACTCGTCGAACGCCACTTTGATGTGCTTCTTCTGGAACGATTTCGGGGCATCGAAGCCCTGGGTCTGGCCGAGGAACTCAAAGTAGTAGCCGTGCAGCCACTCGACGTGGTGCGGGTCGACGGAGTTCTCCATGATCTGGAGCCAGTTGCACGGCAGTGTCGCCACGCCCACGTCGCGGATCCCGTCGAGGACGTAGACATCGAACCGCGGCAACTCGGGCACCGGCGCCGGACCGACGTACACCCAGACCATGCCGCCCATCGTCTGCGCGACGCCGGCCTTGGCCTTGATCTTGTCCCGGAACGTGGTGTTGTCGTTCTCCGCGGGCTGCTCCACGCACTGCCCACTGAAGTCGTACTTCCAGCCGTGGTAGCCGCAGCGGATGCCGTCCTCGTGCACCACGCCGTAGGTCAGCGACGCACGCCGGTGCGGACAGGCCTCGCCGATGATCCCGTACCTGCCGGACGGGGTCTTGTAGAGCGTCCAGTTCTCGCCCAGCAGCCGCACCGTCTTACTGGGCTTGGTGTCGAAGTCCTGCTCGAACGCGATCGGGTACCAATAGCGGCGCAGCAGCTCGCCCATCCGGGTGCCGGGACCGACCCGGGTCAGCTCTTCGTTCTGCTCGACAGTCAGCATGAATGTTCTCCTTCGCGCCTGGTGGTCTCAGGTGGTCTGCGTGGACTGGGGAGAGCGCAGGTGCGCCCTCACTCCAGGACCGTGACCTTCCCGGTGTTGCCGTCGACCCGGATCAGCTGTCCGGTCCTGATGTTCTTGGTCCCGAACGCGGTGCCGGTCACGGCGGGCAAGCCGTACTCGCGGCAGACGATGGCTGCGTGGCTCATCATGCCGCCCACGTCGGTCACGGTCGCCTTGATCTTCCCGAAGATCGGTGCCCAAGACGGTGCCGTCAAGGGGGCCACTAAGATCTCGCCGTCCTCGATCTCGCTGATCTGGTCGGCGGAGAAGATCACCCGGGCCGGACCCTCGACGAGGCCCGGGGATGCGGCGAAGCCGCTGAGCTCCCCGTCGGCACCACCCTCGCCCGAGCTGAGCCAGGCCGAGACAGAGTCCGACGTGATGCCCCAGAGCATGACCGTGAAGGGCTCAGTGACCACCTCCGGCGGGATGCCGAGCGCAGGCGGCGCCGACCACTGCTTGAGCGCCTCGTGGATGCCGCGGCGGCGTTCGATCTCCGCCGGCCAGTAACCCGGCCCACGCGACGGCGCTCCGACGGCCCAGCCCGCGTAAAGGTCCCACAGCACGTCGGACACCTCAGCGCGCTTCAACATGAAGACGTCGTCGGTGTTCACGATGAAATCGGCCGCCTTGAGCACCTTGCCGACGTCGCGCATCTTGCGCCACAGCACGGAGTGTGCCCAGTGCTCGACGTAGAAGTTGTGGTTCTCGACGTACGGAAAGACGGTGCGCGACAGACCGAGCTTGGCGTCGAACGCCTCCCGGTCCTCATCGGAGTCGAGCAGTTCGCGGTATTCGGCGACGACCCTGTCGCGCTCGGCGTGCAGGGCCTGGATCGGGCGGTCGAGGTCCACGCCGTCCCTGACCTTGGTGATGTAGTCGGCGATGTAGCCGACCGGAACCTCGACGTTCTCGATCCAGATCTTGTCGGAGTGGTAGAAGCCCGAGCCGGTCGAGAAGTTGAACCACGGCTCGGCGGCCTTCTCCCACTCGGCGATCCAGGCGCGGCCCGCCTCGTCGGACTTCAGCTTCTCCCAGGTCGTCGCCACGTCGCCCGCGTCGAAGCGGTCGTCGATGCCCGAGCTCACCGCCAGCCGCGCGAGCTTCTTGAGCTCGTCGTCGGGCCGGAACAGGTCGACATCGACACCGGCGACCATCTTGGCGATGGCCAGGTCGGGGATCGAGGGGAAGGCCGTCTTGCAGAAACCGAAAAAGTCCAGGTACGCGGCGTAGCCGAGGTTGAGGAACTCGAAGTGGTACTGCCACAGGGTGAGGGCGAGGTCGAGGAGGCGGTGGTACGACGCGAGCAGCTCGTTGCCCGATCCCTTGCCGACACCGGACGTGATGACCTCGAGGTCCTCGAACTGCGGCAATGGCTCCAGGCGGAGCTCACTCATCTCCTTGACAAGGTCACGGATCTTGACCAACCAGTCGTCGTACAGCCGGTTCCAGTTGCCGAAGTAGAAGCCCGCCCGCTCCATGAACAGCGGCACGCGGCTCTCGATGTCCTCGGGCGGCGCCGGTACCGGGCTGAGGTACACGTAGCCGTTGAGGATGCGGAAGTCGACGCCGTACGCCGGCGGGATGATGTAGTGCCGCGTGTTGTACTGCGACAGGGAAGCGAGCGCGAACTCCAGGAACGTGGTGTCCCAGGGAGTCAGTGCCTCGGGCCAGTGCACGCCGTCGTGGAACCAGAAGGCGCCCTCCTCGTATTCGCGTCGTTCCTCGCAGAAGAGCGACGAGTAGGTGTAGAGCTCCTGCCAGCCCTCCGCCCCCTCGGGCGTCTGG
This sequence comes from Micromonospora globispora, assembly GCF_003857015.1. Classification (GTDB taxonomy): domain Bacteria; phylum Actinomycetota; class Actinomycetes; order Mycobacteriales; family Micromonosporaceae; genus Micromonospora; species Micromonospora globispora. Next base: position 50,523 of record NZ_QGGF01000387.1, read on the forward strand.
ATCTCGAACGGGCTGGGGAAACGATCGGCCATGGTGGCCTCCTCAGGTCAGGCAAAGCGGGTGGTGGAATGGTGAATCTCTGCCGCCGGTACCTGTGGCGGGCGGGGTCCCGATCTCGAGTCAGGCCGGCAGTTTCCGCCTTCTCGCGTACAAGGGATTGACCAAGGTGTCGACGATGGACGCCGTGGCATCGGTCTTCGCTCCGACGCGGTGGCGCTTCTTGCTCCACACCGTCTCGGGACGGGCCTGCAGCAGTACCGCGTCCTCGCCCGCAGGGAGGTCGTCGTCCACGGCCCATTCGATGTCCTGGGGACAGCCGTAGTGCTTCTCGGCAGCTCGGGCGAGCTTGGCGATGGCGACGATTTCATCGTCCGTGAGCGACGGCACGTTGACCTGGTCGTCCGGCAGCTGCACCCGGCTGACCCGCGGACAGTGGGAGCCCTCAACCTCGGTCAGGAGGTGCGCGTGCGTCTTGGGGCTGATGATGCGGCGGTTGATCGACCACATCACCTTGTCGACCAGGAAGTTGTCGGGGGTGACGTCACCCGAGACGACACCTTCACCGAAGCCCCAGGCCGCGTCGATGCAGATGCCGGAACGGTCACCGTTGGTCGGGTCCAGGGTGAAGGCGACCCCCGCAGCCCGTGGACGGATCATCTTCTGCACGGCGACGGCCATGTCCACCCGGTCGTGGTCGTAGCCCATCTCGTTGCGGTAGGTGATCGCCCGTTCGGTGAACAGGCTCGCCCAGCACCCACGGACCTTCTCGAGCACGTCGTCGATGCCGCACACCCACAGGTAGGTGTCGTGCTCACCGGCGAACGAGGCGTCCGGCGAGTCCTCCACCGTTGCCGAGGACCGTACGGCGACCGGCACGTCCTCGGTGCCGCATAGGGCGCAGAGGTCGGCGTACATCTGCCGGAGGCGGTTCTCGTGCTCCTCGGACAGCCTCCAGCTGCGCACCATCTCGCGGGCCCGGCTCGCCGCACTCACCAGGGCGGTCTGGTCGTCGGTGTCGACGTTGGTGATCAGGTCCTTGATCCGGGGCATCAGGCCCGAGCCCTGCTTGGCGTCGGCGAAGACGTCGATGGTGACCGCGAAACCCGGCGGGACCGGGAGGCCGGCCTGGCTCATCGTGCCGAGCGAGGCGCACTTGCCGCCCACGAGTGGGTGCTGCTCGGTCACGAGGCATTCGAAGGGGATGGCGGTGAGACGGTCGGGCATGGACGTCACTCCTGGAAACGGGGGTCGGAGTTGGGAGGCAGGGCATCGAGGTCGGGGATGACGACCTCCTGGACACGGTTCCGGTAGAGGACGAGGGCGGTGGTACCGCCGGCCACGAGCCGCACGCGGACGAACTCGGTGTTGAACGGCTCGCCGGGGTCGTAGCCCATCGCCAGAGTGGCGAAGGCGCGGATCGGGCCCGAGTGCGTGGCGACGACGACAGTCCGGGCGGAGGTCTGGGCGTGGACGGTGAGGATGCCGCGCCAGAACCGGCGTACGCACGACACCGGTGGCTCGAAGTACATCATCGGCATCGTGAGCCAGTGGGTGATCGGGTCACCGCCGCCCTGCTGGATGCCCCAGAAGCGGTCGATGTCGACAAGCCACCCGGGCCGCTCGCCGAGTCCGACCCGCTCGTACTTCTCCATCTCCCGGTGGTAGATCCGGAAGGCGCTGGTGACGTCGCGGGGACCCTCCGGCGTCGCGACCTCGAAGTTGCGGAAGTTCTGGTCGTCGCGGAGTTGCCCGATGCTGGGGTTGCCCCGGCCGTACAGTTCGATGTTATCGAGCAGGCCGCGGCGCAGATGCTCGCCGGTCTGGCGCGCGCGGTTCGTCGGCGCACACAGCAGCTCGACCGTCATGCCGTCGGTGACCCGCCGGGCGAACTCCTGGCCGCGCCGGTGTGCCTGCCAGGAGCCCAACGGCGTGAGGCCCGACTCCGAGGAGTAGCCCTGGGTCTCTCCGTGCCGGACCAGGTAGATGTCGCAGTCGATCGTGGCGAGCTGGTCACGCCGCTCCGGCACGATCTCCTTGGTGCGGGTCACCTCGGCCCAGGCGCGCGACGAGCCGACCACGTTGCCGTCATACATGACCGGGTCGCTGCGATGGTCCCGACCGCGGAACTGGCGCAGGTAGAGCGGGATGGATTCGTCCTGCTCGTCCGGCACCGCCGCTGGCACCGAGCGTCGCGCCCGGTGGCGGGTCAGGTACGCCGGCGCGTCGGGGCGCTCGGTGCGTGGCAGCGCCGACGAACTGCTCTGGTCCTCGATGGTCATCTCCAGGCCTCTCAGCTGTGCACCGTGAGGAACTGCTGGTTGACGACGCCGTCGTAGTAGAACATCGCCCTGCCCATCTCAGCCTCGGTCCAGGTGATCGGCTCGGCCCCGGGGTCGACCCAGTAGCCGCCGGTGAACATCTCGTTGCGGTTGCCCACCGGATCGAAGAAGTAGAGGCACTGGCCGCGGGTGGCGCCGTGTCGCGTGGGGTTGGTCTCGACGTGGACACCGTGGTAGACGCACACGTCGGCGGCACCCCGCAGGTCGTTCCAGCCGTCGACCCAGTAGGCGAAGTGGTGCAACCCGTGGTTCGGGCCGGTGATGAACGCGATGTCGTGCGAGCGGTGGGACACCTCGAGCCAGCTCGCGATCTGGAACCCGTCGTCCCCGAGGACCTGCTCGGTGAGCCGGAAGTCGAGGTGCTCGCTGAGGAAGCGGGTGTTGGTGTCGACCTCCTCGGCGGTCAGGAAGATGTGGTCGACCCGCGGCGGCGCGATGCCGACCAGGCCCATCGGCCGCGGCGGCGGGTTGGTTTGCGGGAGCAGGTTGCCGACCTGCTGCATGCCGTAGACCAGCTCCATCTCGTGGCCGCTGGGCAGCGTGAAGCGGATCGATGTCCCGTGGCCGGGCGCCCACTCGTCCGCGGCGAAGCGGCGAACGGCGACGCCGGCGGCTTCGAGACGCGCCTGATAGTGGTCGAGGTCCTCGGCGTCGGTGACCTTGAACCCGAAGTGGTTCAGGCCGTGGGTGGGCTCCAGGGTCAGGATGACGCTGTGGTGCTGGTGCTCGTCCCAGCACTTCAGGAAGACCCGGGAGGAGTCCCTCCCGGTCTCGATCATGCCGATGACCTCCGAGTAGTAGGCAGTAGCCAGCTCGAGATCGGGGACACGGATCTCGACGTGGGAAAGTCGCAGAATTGTCATCAGGTGTGCACTCTCATGAAGCGGTCGTTGAGCTCGCCCTCGTAGTAGAAGACGGCGCGGCCGATGTTGTCCTCGGTCCAGGTCAGGGTCGGGAAGTCGGGATCGGGGCGATAGCCACCGGTGAAGACCTCGTTGCGCGTCCCCAGCGGGTCGAAGAAGTAGATGGTCGAGCCACGGGTGATGCCGTGCCGGGTCGGACCAACGTCAAGCTGGATGCCGTTGTAGGCGAGGATGTCCGCCGCATCGCGCACGTCGTCCCAGTCGTCGAGCCAGAACGCAAAGTGGTGGAGGCCGCCGTTGGCGCCCTGGACGATCGCGAGGTCGTGGGGCGAGTGCGACCGCTCCAGCCAGGTGCCCAACTGGTGTCCGTTCCCGTCGAGGAGCTGCTCCGTGATCCGGAAGCCGAGCACGTCCATGTAGAACCGCGTCGACTCTCCGACCTCCTCGGCGGTGATCAGCATGTGGTCCATCCGTGGCGGCGCGATCCGGTCTCGCGCGAACTGGCCGTCGTCGCCCAACGAAGGATCGGGCTGGTGCCGGGGCCGCGACGTGCCGACCTTCTCGACGTCGGCCACGAGCTCCATGAGCTGCCCGCTCGGGGTGGAGAAGCGGATCGACTCTCCCTGGCCCACGGCCTCGCCCTTGCTGATCCGCTCGACAGGGAACCCGTACCGGGAGACCTTGTTCTCCAGGTCGGCGAGGTCGTCCTCGTGGTGGACCTTGAACGACATCAGGTGCATCCCCATCCGGGGCGCGTAGCGCAGCCGCAGCGAGTGGTGGTCCTCCTCGTCCCAGCACTTGAGGTAGACCGAGTCCTCGGTGAGCGCGCTGATCTCCATTCCCATGACGCCGGTGTAGTAGGCCGCGGCCAGGTCGAGGTCGGTGACGGTCACGTCGACGTGACCGAGGCGCAGGATGCCGCGCGGAGGGCCGGCCACCGTGCTGGGCCGCGCCTGGCGTGTGTCGGACGGGTCGAACCTTGCTCCGTCGGGCGGGGCGTCGGGCGCGAAGATGCGCCGCGTGCCCGCCGGCGTGCCCTCGACCAGATCGCGGTGACCTGTGGCGCCGTTCACATCTTCCATGTCGGAGAACGTACGCAGTGGTTTCTGACCGCGGCTCCACTGTTCCGCTATGCAGAACGGAAGATGGTCGATCGGGCCAGACACGTCATTCTTGCAGGGTGAGTGATGAACCGCCCCCCGCTCGACCGGAGGCGATGCGCGACCTCGTCAGGGAGTACGTCTGCGCCCTGCACACGACGTACCTTGACCATGTCGGTCACCTGCCGCCGGCCGAGCGTGGAGCACTACCCCTGGTCGCTGCCGGCGAGGTCACCGTGGTCGCGGCGGCCGCCCAACGGCTGCACCTCGTCGCCACCACCGAACCGCTGCCCGCGCCGCAGGGTCCGGAGGTGGAGTTCGCCGACGAACACCACGGCATCGCCTGGACGGTGCGGTTCTACGACCCGTCGGTCCTGCCCGAGCTGGGTCTCCTCGCCGAGGACGCCCCCAAGGACGTACGACGCATCCTCGGGATCACCAACACCGTCTACCACCTCACCGTTGCCGTCGGCGGCGGCCTAAGCGGGCACCACGCCCAGCACTCGGGCGTCGCCCTCGCCAACCAGCACGCCAAGACCTTCCGCGACCTCGACCGGATCCGGCGCGCGCTGCCCCGCCAGCAGCGCACCGTCGACGAGTTCGGCGTGTGCGCACGCCTCGGCCTCGACCGCGCCGCCGCCCTCCTCGCCGCCGACCTCACCTCCGGGCGGGTCGCCCCCGAGGCAGGAGCGCCAGCCGCCTCCTGCCTCGCAGCAGTCCTGGACGACGTCACCCGATGAGCACGGGAACCTCACCAGGCGCCGAGCGGCTCTCGAGCGTGACCGCGGCCGCGCGGATCCTCCGGGAGTTTGGCAAGCACAGCACCCAGCTCGGCGTGACCCAGCTGGCCGGCCGCGTCGGCGTGGGCAAGAGCACCGCCCACCGGATCATCTGGACTCTCGTTGAAGAAGGTCTACTCGAGAAGGTCGAGGAGACCGGGCTCTTCCGGCTGACGACGACGATGCGCTCACTCGGGGCCAGCGCCGAGACCGCCCAGCGCCTGCACGAAGCGGCGACGATCCCGCTCGACCAGCTGCGCACCAAGACGGCCGGCACCCTGCACATCGCCATCCTCGACGGCATCGATGTGCTGTACGTCGAGCGGAGGGAGGGGCCGGGCGCCATCCCGGTCTTCCGGGCGGTCGGCAGCCGCAACGCGGCGCACGTGACGTCCAGCGGCAAGGTGCTCCTGGCCTTCCTCCCGGCTGACCACCAGAAGCGCCTCGTGCAAAGCATGCGCCTCACGCCCAGGACTCCCCGCACGATCACCTCCAAGTCGGCGTTCCTTGCCGAACTGACCCAAGTCCGGCGCCAGGGATACGGCGAGAACCGCGGGGAGTCCCAGCCCGGCATGTGCTCGATCGCGGCGCCGATCCGCGATCCCCTCGGCCGGGTGGTCGCCTCGGTGTCCGTGGCGGAGTACGTCGAGGACGTGGAGGCCGGGCTGCGACACCTCATCCGCCCCATCGTGGAGACCGCCATGCGCATCTCCGCAGGACTGGGATGGCACGAGTGAGCGGAACATGGGAACGCGTCTGTCGCGTCGAAGAGGTCGTGCCCGACCAGCCGGTCGGGAAGGTCATCGGCGACTCCGGCCAGGACCGGGACCGGGTCTGCGTGGTGGCCAGGGACGACGGGGAGTTCGTCGCACTGCTCGACCGCTGCCCGCACCGCGACATCGCGCTCTCACGCGGGATCGTGAAGAATGGGACGCTCGTCTGTCCCGGGCACTTCTGGCGCTTCGACCTCACCACGGGAGAGCGCACCGATCTGCCCGACCACGGCGCGACGGTCTATCCCACCCGAGTCGTCGACGGCTGGGTCGAGGCGCTGCTCCCGCCGCTCAAGCCCTACCGGTCGATGCGTGCATGGCTGCTTGCCCAAGCCAGAGAAGGGAAGCCCACCATGCAGGAGACTGCTCCTACTAGCCCGGAGATCGGCGAAGCCGTCGACGTCAACGGAATCCGCACCAACTACCACGACATCGGCTCCGGAGACCCCATCGTCCTCATCCACGGGTCCGGTCCCGGTGTCAGCGCGTGGGCCAACTGGCGACTCACGCTGCCGTCCCTGTCCGAGCGTTTCCGCGTCCTCGCCCCGGACGTGCTGGGCTTCGGCTACACCCAGCGTCCGGAAGGCGTGCGCTACGACCTCGCGACCTGGACCGACCATCTGGTCGGCTTCCTGGACGCACTCAGCCTCGAGCGGGTGTCGGTGGTGGGCAACAGCTTCGGCGGCGCGCTCGCCCTCAGCCTCGCCACGAGCTTTCCGCGGCGGGTCGACAGGCTCGTGCTCATGGGGAGCGTCGGCGTGCCGTTCGAGCTGACCCCGGAGTTGGACGCCGTCTGGGGCTTCGAGCCGTCCCTGCCCAACATGCGTGCGATCCTCGATGTCTTCGCGCATGACCGCTCACTCGTGGACGACGACCTCGCCCGGCTCCGTCTCGAGGCCGCCACCCGTCCCGGAGTACAGGAGGCCTACCGCGCCATGTTCCCGGCTCCGCGACAGGCCGCCGTCGATGCCATGACGCTCGATGAAGGGCTGATCCGCGCGATCGAGCACCCCACCCTCGTCGTGCACGGACGCGACGACCGCGTCATCCCCCTGCGCAACTCCCTGCGCTTGCATGACCTGATCAGCAAGTCTCAGCTCCACGTTTTTGGCCGGTGCGGGCACTGGGTACAGATCGAGCACGCCCACGAGTTCAACCGACTGGTCGCCGACTTCCTCGACCCGTGTCATGGCCGGTGACCTCCACCGCAGGGCTTCTGGAGTGAACGTGGGATCCTCACCGTGTGGGTGATCTTGTGGTGAGAACTACCTACCAAGGGCCCCACGCCCACTTCCAGCACTGCCCGATCTCATCGCTTTCGCCCGTGTCGCGCCAATCAACACTTTCGCGTTGCCGGGATCAGCTCAGTGGGGTTCCGCCCGACTGGCGAGGCAATGGTCGGCTCAACGCGGAGGCCATTCAGCCTGAGGTGCCAGTTGGCGGTCAGGCCGGGTATCGCGGGATGACCGGCGTGTGGTTGATGTCGGGACCGAAGAACATGAACACCACCAGGTCGGTCGTGCCGATGTTCTCGACGATGTGCGGCAGCGTTGCCACGTCGTGGCTCACGAGAAGCTCGTCCCGGTCGGCGTCGCCGCCCCGGACGTCGTGGCCGCAGTACCGCCCGCTACCCGACCAGACAAGGAGCGAGTAGACGCCGTTCTGGGTCATCGTGTGTCGGGCTCCGGGCGGGACGACGATTTTCTTTCCGCTGAGCTTCCGGTTGTTGTAGAAGATCCACCACTCGCGTCCGCCGCCCGATCCGGTGTCGATGGGTTGCGGAGGCAGGTGGTTGTTCTCGTAGAAATACGGGTCACCGTTCAGGTCCCACTCGACGAAGCCGAACGGGAGGCGCTCGCCGTGGGTGCGCCGGTCCTCCGGGCATACGTCCTTGAAGAGCAGCTCCTTTGAGATGATCCGGCCGGCATTGAGGGCCTGGAACATGGCGAAGACGTCAGAGTCCTCCTGGAGTTCGACGGTCAGCGCCGTGCCCGGCCCGTGCAGCACCCCGGACGGCACCTGGAAGCCCTCGCCCGGCACCTGCAGCTCAGCGCGCGAGTGCCGCAGGATCAGGTCGCTGTCCCATTTGACGAGGTACGGCAGGAGCACGTCGTACGCGCGCTCGCGGACGATCCACGGATGCACACCGAAGAACGTCTCCGGGTGCGGACCGGTGTCGACGCCGGTGGGGAAGAAGTAAGCCTCGTCCTTCGACCGCCTGCCTACCAGCTCGGCGAAGCGCTGCGGCGGGTGGAGGTGGTACGGGATGCGGGCACCATAATCGAGCAGCTTCGCCAGGCGCCCGAGGCCGTGCGGGTGGCTCGCCGCGTACGCCTCGCCCATGATCGCGGCGGGGTCGGCGGCGACCGCGTCCCGGCCGGACCCCCTTCACCTGACACGTCCTCATTGCGATGCCGATCGTGATGGGGGTCTGGATGCTGCCATCGCGCGTGCGAGTCGCTCTGATGCCGAGCTGCCCGCTGGTGACAAACGCGCTGGGCCCTGAGGTTCGGCAGGAAAGAGCGGGGTAACTCCGGTCATGGGCGCTGATCGAGACGGCCGGCCCGGCCCCGACACCGTCACCGAGCAGGCCAAGGGCATCACGGCGCGGGCCCGGCGCCGTGGTGGTGAGGCGGGCAAGCTGCGGCTGCTTCACCTCGAGGTCATCCTGGTCGTCGCCGTCCAGTGCGGGCTTGCCGCTGCGCTGTCCTGGGTGATCGCGCACGAGGTGCTGGATAGGCCAGCGCCGGTCTTCGCGCCGAGCGTGGCGGTCGGCACGATCGTCGCCGCCCTCGGTCAGCGTGCCAAACGTACGTTCGAGCTGATGCTCGGCGTCGGGCTAGGCCTGTTAGTCAGCGATCTTCTGGTGCTCTTCATCGGGTTCGGGCCCTGGCAGATCGGCTTGATGGTGGCGCTGGCCATCGCCGTCGCACTGCTGCTGACCGGACGCAGTGGCGCGCTGGTCGCCCAGGCCGGCAGTACCGCTGTGCTGATCGCCACGCTGTCACCGACCACACGAGACCTCGAGTTGCCCCGGATCCTCGACGCCGTAGTGGGCGGCGTCGTGGGGTTGGTAGTGGTCGCGGTGCTGCTGCCGATCAACCCGATGCGCGTTCTCGACCGCGCGGCGCACCGGTAGTCGAAAGGCTCTGCGGGCAGCTTCGGGAGATCGCAGGCGCACTCACAGAACGGAACCCGGACCGCGCGATACGGGCACTGGAGCAACTCCGTGGCATGCAGCCCGACCTGGCCCGGCTGCATGAGGCACTGGGTGGCGCCAAGGAGGTGGTGACGATCTCGCCGTCGCGCTGGCGTGGCCGACGCGATGTGGAGCGTTACCAGCGTGGCATGCAGCACTTTGACCGCGTGACGCTCGAGTGCCGGGAGCTGGCCCGCTGGGCCAGCACCAGCCTGCAGTACGACGAGCCGGTGCCGGAGGAAGTCGTTGCCGCCGTGGAGCGGCTCGGCCAGGCGGTCCAGCTACTGCACCAGGAAACCCGGCAGGGCCAGCCACAGGAGCAGACACGCCAGGCGGCCCTGGACGCCGCGCGCTTGGCCGGCCGGGCCCGCGCAAGAGGCGTGAACTCGTACGCCAACGGCATGGTGACCCAGCTCCGCACGGCCGCGAGTGACCTCCTTCGAGCGACCGGGTACGAGCCGAAGACGGCCAACCGGATGGCGCGCGAGGCGGCGCAGGGGGGCTCCGCCTATAGGCCTGACGCGGGTATGGCGCAGCGGGCTGGGCACCGCCTGCACGAGGTCGACCATGGCCGGCTGGTCACGCAGCAGGACACGGTAGATGAGCAGGTCGTGGGCGTCGATGACGGCGGTGTCGGCGTGCAGCCGCTACGCCATAGTCAGCGCCTCGCGGGCCTCCTCGTAGGAGCGGGCGATGCCGTACAGGCCGGGGTGCGGGCGGCCGACCGCCACCTGCCACCGCAGGCCACGCGGCAGCCGGTCCAGCTCCGCGTGCATCAGCCGGCCGAGGTTGTCCACCGAGGCGCCCTCGCCGGAGCCCCGGTCAGGCGTCACCGTGCCCGCCGGGGCGATAACCCCGAGTAGCCTGCTGGCTCCTGAGCGAGACGGCCGGGGGCTGCTCTGTCGGGAGCACTCACCCGGACCACGGAGCCGCAGCGCGCCCACTGAGTCGTGCGGCCAAGTCTGTAGCGACCGCATTGAGCGCGTTCACGTACCGCTGCACGTCGGCCCGATCGAACCGGGCGGTCGGCACCGCGACCGTGAACGCCAGCCTGGTGCATCCGTCCGGGCTGGGCACGGTGACGCCGACGCCGCTGACGCCCGGTTCGGTCTCCTCAAGGTTGGTGCCGTAGCCCAGCCGTCGCACCGTCGACAGGTGGCGGGTGAGCGCCTCGACCGTCGTGTAGCGGGCGGTCGGCCACGGCGGCAGGCCGTCGCGGTAGAGGCGCTTCAGGTCGTCGGGGCAGAGGGCGGCGAGAAGTGCCTTACCGCCCGCCGAGCAGTGGGCCGGCATGCCCACACCGATTCGTACGCCGACACGCAGCGGTGCCTGGCATTCGATTCCGTCGATAAACCGGATGTTGACGCCCTGCAGCTCCATGACCTGGGCCGTTTCCTGTACCCGCTGTTGTAGCAGCTGCAAAGACGGGCGGGCGAGGTCCCGGAGGGCGGCCTCGGATAGACCCAGTTGTCCCCCGACACCCCAGGCCGGTCCGGCGTGGTAGCGGCGGTCGCGATCCTGGACGGCGAACCCGCGGTGCACCAGGGCGGCGAGGAGTCGGTGGGCGGTGGACGGGACAACGTTCAGCCGCTCGGCCGCCGCCTTCACGGTCAGCGGCCCGGCGTCCCGCAGAAGGATCGCCAGCTGCAGCGCGCGGTCAACCGATTCCAGAGGTGGTGAGGTGTCGTTGTTCATGGTGAGGTTGGGTCTTTCCTGAGGAGATCAGGCTAGCCGCAGTAGCCGGGCCGCGTTGTCCTTCAAGATCAGCTGTCGGACATCGTCCTTGATCTCCAGGTCTGCGAAGGCGGCGAGCCACCGGTCCGGGGACAGGACTGGATAGTCGGAACCGAACAGCACCTTGTGCTTGAGTAGCGAACCGGCCTGCCGCACGAGTTGCGGTGGGAAGTACTTCGGTGACCAGCCGGACAGGTCGATGTACATGTTGGCCTTGTGCGTGGCGATAGAGATGGCCGAGTCCACCCATGGCACGGACGGATGGGCCATGATCATGTTGAGCTGCGGGAAGTCGGCGGCGACGTCGTCCAGCAGCATCGGGTCAGAGTAACGCAGCTTGATCCCTCGGCCGCCAGGTAACCCACTGCCGATGCCGGTCTGTCCGGTGTGGAAGAGGGCGATAACGCCAAGCTCCTCCAGCGCGGCGTACAGCGGATAGAACTGCCGATCGTTCGGCTCGAACGCCTGCAGGCTCGGGTGGAACTTGAACCCGCGGACGCCGTACTCGCTCACCAGGCGTCGGGCCTGCGTCACGGCGTCCCCGCCGCGCCACGGGTCGACGGAGCCGAACGGGATGAGCACGTCGGCGTGGCTGGCGGCCTGCTCGGCGATCTCCTCGCTGGACAGCGGCGGATGTCCCAGGCCCGTCGACGCGTCCACGGTGAACACGACTGCGGCGATGCGCCGGCTCCGGTAGTGGTCGGCCAGCTCCTCGATGGTCGGCGTGCGGTTGTCACTGGAGCGGAAGTACTTCGCGGATGCCTCGAGCAGTTGATCGTCCAGGGCGAAGTTGTGGTGGTGGTCCGCCTCGATGTGGGCGTGGACGTCGATCGCGGAGATCTGTTCCAGGTCGATGCGGGGCTGATAGCGACTCACTGGAGGTTCCCTTCGGCTGCCCGGGCGCGGCTCAGGGCGATGAAGGCATCGATCGCGCCCGCATCGGCGAGCGCATCGCGATCGGCGACGGTGTCCGGGTTCTCGCCCCGCAGGATGCGCTTCACCGGCAACTCCAACTTCTTTCCAGTACGGGTATGGGGGACGCGCGCCACCCGGACGATGCTGTCCGGGACGTGCCGGGGCGAGAGCTTCGTGCGTAACGCGTTGTTCAGCTCGCGCCGAAGGGCATCCGTCAGCGGGCCGCCATCGCTGGTCACCACAAAGAGCAGCAGTTCACCCATGCCGCCCGCCGGGTCCTCCAGGTGGATCACCAGGCTGTCGGCGACGCCGTCGATCTCCTCGACGACCCGGTAGAACTCGGCCGTGCCGAGCCGGACGCCACCCCGATTCAGGGTGGCGTCCGAGCGCCCGGTGATGACGCAGCTGCCGACGTCGGTGAACCGGATCCAGTCGCCGTGCCGCCAGACGCCGGGATAGGTGTCGAAGTAGGCGGCACGGTATCGGCTGCCGTCCGGGTCACCCCAGAAGCCGACGGGCATGGAGGGCATCGGCGTGGTGATCACCAATTCGCCGAGCTCGCCGACGACGGCGTGGCCCACCTCGTCGAAGGCCCGCACGTCCGCGCCGAGGCTGGCGCCGGAGATCTCCCCCACCCAGACCGGCAGCAGCGGATTGCCCTGCACCAGTCCGGTGCAGACGTCGGTGCCGCCGCTGCCGACGTTGAGCAGGACGTCGTCGCCGAGTTGCTCGTTGATCCAGCGGTATCCCTCGGCTGGCAACGGGCTGCCCACCGCGCCCACCTGCCGGATGCTGGACAGGTCGAAGTCCTTGCCCGGAGAGAGCCCTTCCCGGCGGCAGGCCATCACGAACCCGGAACTCATGCCCATCAATGTGGGGCGGGTCTCCTCCGCGAGCCGCCACTGGGCGGTCAGGTCCGGGAACTGCGGGTTCCCGTCGATCATGACGATCGAGGCGCGGACCAGCAACGCCGATACCAGCGCGTTCCACATCATCCATGTCGTCGTGGTGAACCAGAGCAGCCGGTCACCGGCGGCCAGGTCCCAGTGCAGGGCGTGGTTCTTCAGGTGCTCCAGCAGGACGCCGCCGTGGCCGTGGACGATCGGCTTCGGCTGGCCGGTGGTGCCGGAGGTGAACAGGACCGACAGCGGGTGGTCGAACGGAACCGCTTCGAACGCCAATTTCTCGATCTCGGTCGAGGGCACGCCCGGATCGAGGAGCCGGTCCCAGTCGGTTCCGGCGGGCGCGGCGAAGTGTCCGTAGGCGACCCCGATTACGTGCTCGAGGGTTGGCAGCCCGGCCGCGATGGCGCTCGCCTGCTCGCGGCGGTCGACGTCCTTGTCGCCGTACCGGTAGCCGCCGACCGCGAGCAGCACCTTGGGCTCGATCTGCCCGAACCGGTCGATGACGCTGGGTGCGCCGAACTCGGGGGCACAGCTGGCCCAGACCGCGCCGAGGCTCACCGTTGCCAGGTACGCCACCAGCGTCTCTGGGATGTTGGGCAGGTAGGCGACCACCCGGTCACCGCGCCCGACGCCGAGCCGGCGCAGCCCGGCCCGGGCCCGGCGGACCTGGTCGGTCAGTTGACCGAAGGTGAGCTCGACCGGTGGTCGGGTCTGGGAGTGGGCGATGACGGCCGTGTGGTCGGCGTCCTCGGCCAGTCCGAGCGCGTGTTCGGCGTAGTTCAGCGTGGCGCCGGGAAACCATTGCGCGCCCGGCATGTCCCGTGAGTCGAGCACCTTCTGGTACGGAGAGTGCGCCTTGACGCCGGAGAAGTCCCAGATCGACGACCAGAATCCCTCGAGATCGTCGACCGACCACCGCCAGAGGGCGGGCCAGGCGTCGAAGTCCAATCCACGCTCGGCCTTGAGCCAGTCGAGGTAGCGGCCGAGCACGGACGTGGACCGCACGTCGGGCGCCGGTCGGGTCAGCTGCTCGAGATGCTCCCCGTCGTCTCGGAGGTCGTTTTCAGTCATGATTGTGCACCGGTCCCGAAGCGCTGGCGGCACCACTGATGCTGCCCGTGATCCAGGTCAGGAAGCCCGCGCCCGCCTCGAAGGCGGGGGCACGGTCGGCGTTCGCCCACACCGTTTCCGGGCGGCACTGCAGCAGGATCAGGTTGCCGCCCGCGGGCAGGTCACCGTCGATGGCGAACTCGATGTCCTGCGGCCCGCCGTTGAGCCGTTCAAGCCGCTTGCCGAGCTGTGCGAGCGCGGTTACCTCCGCGTCGTCCAGAGAGAGCGAGTAGCGGCGGTCGGCCGGCACCTCGGTCGGCGCGTCACCGCGCCGGTATTCGATCCGCTTGTCGCCGGGCACCCGGTCGACCACGGTCAACCCGACCTTGTTCACGATGAATCGGTCCGGCGTGACCTCGCCGCCGACCACGGCCAGGCCGAGGCCCCAGCACGACTCCAGCACGATCCTCGACCGGTCGCCGGTGATCGGGTCGAGTGTGAACATCACCCCCGCCGATCGGGCACGGACGGTCTTTTGCACGACCACAGCCATCTCCACGGTGTGCAGGTCGACGCCCCGCTCCAGCGCATAGGCCAGCACCCGACCGCCGTAGACGCTGGCGTAGCAGCGGTGCACGTGGGCGACGACCTCGGCGGCGCCGACCACGTCGACCCAAGTCTCGAACTCGCCGGCGAAGCTGTCGCCGGCGGAGTCCTCCGCCGTGGCGCTGGACCGGACCGCGACCGGCACGTCAGTGACGGCCGCGCCGCGGCACAGCTCGTGGTACGCGGCGGTCACCTCGTCTGCCACAGCGGCTGGGATCGGTGTGGCCGTCATCAGCGCGGCGATCTGCTGTTCGACCCGGGCCCGCTCGGTGGGGTCGGCCGGATCGGCCTCGTCGAGCAGGGCGGTGATGTCCCGCCGCAGCGTGCCCTGCTCGATGAAGTCGCGGAACGCCTGGGCGGTGAGGGTGAAGCCCGGCGCGACGGGGAGCCCGGCGGAGGTCATCACCGCCAGCCCGTGGGCCTTGCCGCCCACCTCCCGGGCGTCCCGGCAGCGCTCCGAATCGAAGGTCGCGGTGTACATCGTGGCGGCCCCGATCATGCGTCGGCCAGGACGGTGACGACCCCGGTGTTGCCGTCGACACGCACCCGCTGCCCGCTACGCAGCTTCGCGGTCGCGAATCCGGTGCCGACGACCGCGGGAATGCCGTACTCGCGGCAGACGATCGCAGCGTGGCTCATCATCCCGCCGATGTCGGTGACCACACCGGTCGCCACGGAGAACGCCGCGGCCCAGGACGGCGCCGTGATCGGCGCGACGAGGATCTCGCCCGGCTGCAGCAGGGCCAGGTCCTTCTCGGTGCGGAGCACCCGGGCGGGACCCTCGATGACGCCCGGGCCGCCCGGAATGCCGGACAGCTGTTCGGCTGCGCCGCTCGCGGCGCCGAGCCAGTCCTGGACCCGCTCGGTGGTGACGCCGTAGTTCATCACGGCGAACGGGTCGGTCACTTCCGCCGGCGGCACGCCGTAGGCCGGCGGCGCGGGCTGCGCCTGCAGTGCGGCGACGATCCGCCGGCGGGCGGTGATCTTCTCCCGCGAGCGGTCGATGCCGCGTGCCCGGACCCCGATCGCCCAGGACTGCACGACGTCGGCGAGGACCTCGTCCAGCTCGAACCGGTTGAGGTAGAAGACGTCGTCGCGCTCGACGGTGAACCCTGCCGACACGAGGAAGTCGCCCAGTTCCCACGCCTTCTGCCAGAAGACGGAGTGGGTCCAGTGCTCGACGTAGATGTTGTGTTCCTCGATGTACGGGAAGACCTTACGGGCCAGTCCGAGCAGCTCGTCGAACTGCTGCGCCTCCTGCTCGGTGAGCAGCGCGCGATACTCGGCGACGATGTCGTCGCGCTCCTGCCGCAGCCGCTCAACCGGGCGGCTGATGTCCTCGCCGGCCTGAATCTTGGCGGCGTAGCGGGCGATGCCCTGGAACGGGATGGCGGGGTTGCTCAACCAGGTGTCCTGGTCGTGGGTGAAGCCGTACTCGGCGAAGTAGTTGAACCAAGGGTCCTTCGCGTTGTCCAGCGCCTTCAGCCAGGTCTTCCCGTTCTCCAGGTCGCCGAACTCGCGGATGATCTCCTGCAGGTCCCGGTCCGCCGTCAGGCGCTCGGCGAGGCCGAGGTCGTTCGCCAACTGGGCGAGCTTGCGCAGCTCGTCGTCGGGCCGGAAGGCGAGGACGTCCACGCCGGCGACCATGCGGGCGATGTCCTGCTCGCTGATCTGCGGGAACGCCTGCTTGCAGAACTGGAAGAAGACGATGTAGCCGCCGTACCCGAGGTTGAGGAACTCGAAGTGGTACTGCCAGACGAGGAAGAACTCGTCGATGAGCCGGTGGTAGTTCTCGATGACGTTCCAGGACGTCGACTTGCCGCGGGCCTCGGTGACGACCTCGATCGGGTCCAGCTCGCCCAGCGGTGGGAAGCTGATCGTCCGCATCGACTCGACGGCGCCGGTCATCTTCTCCTTCCACCGGCCGTAGAGCTCGTCCCAGTTGGCGTAGTAGTGCCCCGCCCGCTCCTGGAACAGCGCCGCCCGGCGGCCGATCTCCTCGGGATCGGTGACGGCGATGGGGCAGATGTAGACGTAGCCGTTCTTGATCCGCACGTCCAAGCCGAGCGCGGCTGGCAGCACGAAGATGCGCGTGCTGTTCTGCCCGGCGCCCAGGTAGACGGCCTCGGCTCCGATGCTGTCGAAGGGGTGGGCTCCGCGCGACCAATGCATCGTGTCGGCGAACCAGAATCGGGAGTCCTCCACCTCCGCGGTCTCCGCGCTGGGCACCAGGTAGTAGGGGTACATCGACTCCCAGCCCTCGGCGCCCTCAGGCGCGGGGACCTCGGCGAAGAACGGGAAACGGGTCTGCTCGTGGGTCATTGCGTGACTCCTCGCAACGATGCGACAGATGGGGGAAGCGACGCGTGGAGGGCGGCCACGTCATCGAGGACCAGATCGGGGTGTTGCCCTCCGGGGAGGACGGAGAGGTCGGCGGCGGTGGTGGCGCCGCTGAGGACCAGCACCGCGCGGGCGCCCATGTGCCGGGCGAGCTGAACCTCGACCAGCGCGTCGCCGACGACGGCGACGACCGCTTGGGCGCCCAAGCGGCGGGACAGCGTCTCGGCCAGGCCGGGTGACGGTTTGCCGAGCACCTGCGGCACGACGCCGGTCGCCCAGCCGATCGCGTTGGCGATCATCGCGGACACCGCGACCGATTTGCCGAGTCCCCCATGGAACCAGGGGACGTCGACGGTGGTGTAGAGCGGGGCGCCGGCGTCGACGGCGAGCCCGGCGGCGTTGAGCAGCGGGGCTGGGTAGTTGTCGGCCACGCCCACGACCACCACGTCGGCGAGGTCCGCATCGGCGGGGTCGGCCAGGCTGACCCCGTGTCGGCACAACGGATCCGCGACGCCGTCGGCGCCGACGACGAGGACCCGGGCGCCGGGGTGGTGCACGGCAACGTAGTCGGCGGCGGCGCTGCCCGCGGTGACGAACTCCTCGTCGGCGACGTCGATGCCGTTGGCGCGCAGGTGGGCCGCGTACCGGGCCGGCGGTCGCTGGGATGCGTTGGTGCAGACGATCAGCTCGTGGCCGGCGGCCTTGAGGTCGCGGACCAGTTCCGCGGCGCCGGGCATGGCGGCGCCGCCGGCGCCGCCAGGCGACGCGGTCCGCATGAGGCAGCCGTCCACGTCCAGCACCCAGGCCGTGACCCCGCTCAGCATGTCGTCCCCTTTCCTCGTTGCAAGGAGAAGGACGTGTCGCCGGCACTGATGGAGAAGGACGTGACATTGGGCCGTTCCTGCACCGTCGTGAGCAGGCTCTTGAGCGTCTTGACGGTGCTACGTCCGCGGGCGGCCACCATCGCGTCGACCTGCTCGGCCGGCATCACGGCCCGCATCAGCAGGTCCTCGTCGCTGAGGTCGCGCCCGAAGCGGCCCCGCAGATCATCGATCGTGACCTGCTCGCTGCCGTCGTTCACCGGCTGCTGCCCGCGCCTGGTCGCCATCGCGCGATCGAGCAGGTCCTGGTCGACCGGGCCGGGCAGGGGGCCGAAGTCGCCGCGAAGCAGATCGATGACCTCGTCGGAGAGCTGCCGGTACCGCTCCCCCGAGATCACGTTCAAGGTCGCCTGGGTGACGATGTACTGCGCGAACGGGGTCATCACGATGGGCCAGCCAAGATCTTCCCGGACCTGGACGGATTCCTCGATCACGGCCGGAAACAGTTCGGGCCGGCCGATCTCGCCGAGCTGACGGGCCAGTGTGGACTGCACGCCGCCCGGGATGGTGTGCCGGTAGTAGCCCTCGTCGTACTCGTTCGGAGAGCCCACCGGAAGCCGCTTGATCCTCGCCTGCCGCTGCAGGTACGCCGAGGCGCGCTGCATAGCGTCCTCTTCGACGGCGACCTGGTGCCCGCGCGCCCGCAGGTTCTGCACCAGTCGCGGCGCCGACGGGTGCGAGCTGCCGTTGGCCAGTGGCGGCAGGGCGCAGTGGATGGTGTCGATGCCCAGATCGGCGGCGTCGAGGACGGTCAGCGGCGACACTCCGGTGGTGCTGTGGCTGTGGATCTCGTTGAGCCGCAGCCGCTTCAGGCGCGACTGCAGCATCGGCACGAGGGTGCGGACCCGTTCCGGCGTGAGCAGACCGGCCGGGTCCTTGAGGTAGATGCTGTCGATGGCCGGGCAGTCATCCAGCTCGGCGATCTTGTCCGCGAAGTACTCGTCGGTGTGCACCGGGCTGGTGGTGTAGCAGATGCCACCCACGACGTCGGTGAATCCGGCGCGTTTGGCCAGCTCCGCCGTGCGGCGCGCGCCCGCCATGTCGTGCATTGGGTCGATCACCCACAGCCGGCTGATCCCGTTACGGACCAGCAGCCCGAACGCCAGCTCGAACAGCGCATCGGGCGTGCGGTAGAAGGTGATGAACCGCTTGCCGGTGGTGAGGAACCCGAGCGGGGTGTTCGGCATCCGGTCCCGGGCCGCGCGCAGGCGTTCCCACGGGTCCTCCCGGTGGTAGCGGACCGCGGTGGCCAACAAGGTGCTCGATGCCAGCTCGACGGCGCGGTAGCCGACCCGGTCCAGGTCAGCCGCGACCCCCTCCACCATCCGCGTCGTCACGCCCACCGCGCCCCAGATGCTCTGGTTGCCATCGCGAAGCGAGACGTCGACCAGCCGGACCTCGCTCATGCCTGGCTCCCCTCGCTCAGCAGCACGTCGCCGAGCCAGTGCGTGGTCACGGTGTTGTCCGCGTAGTCGTTGTGGCCGACGATCTGTCGCAGCAGTCCCAGCGAGGTGGTGATGCCGCCGATCTCGAAGCGGTCGAGGGCAGCGCCCATCCGGCCCACGGCGGCCGCCCGATCCGGGCCCCAGGTGATCAGCTTGCCCATCAGTGCGTCATAGAAGGGCGGGAACCGGTATCCCTCGTAGATGTGCGAGTCCAGGCGGATCGCCCCGCCCACCGGCGGGCGCCAGACCTTGACTGTGCCCGGCGTGGGGTGCAGCGCTCGGGTGGGATCCTGGGCGGTGATCCGGCATTCGACAGCGTGTCCGGTCAGCCGGACGTCGTCCTGCGTGATCGTGAGCGGTTCACCGAGCGCAACCAGCAGTTGCTCGCGGACCAGGTCGACGCCGGTGACCGCCTCCGTCACCGGATGCTCGACCTGCAGGCGCGGATTCACCTCCAAAAAGGCGACCTCGTCCCGGGCCGGGTCGTAGAGGAACTCCACCGTGCCCAGACCCACGTAGTCCAGCGCCCCCGCGATGCGTAGCGCGCTGTCGTGCAGCAGCCGCCGCGTCTGCGCACTGAGGACGGCACACGGTGCCTCCTCCACCAGCTTCTGGTAGCGGTACTGCACCGAGCACTCCCGCTCGCCGAGATGGATGCGGTTGCCGTGCCGGTCCCCGATGATCTGCACTTCGACATGCTTGGCGTCGTGGACGAACCGCTCGAGGAAGACGCTGCCGTCGCCGAACGCGGACTGGGCCTCCGCGGACGCGACCGACCATGCCTCGGCCAGCCCGCCCGGCGAGGCGACGAGCTTCATGCCGCGTCCGCCGCCGCCGTGGGCGGCCTTGATGAGGACGGGGAATCCAGTCCGTTCGGCGAGAGCCTGGACCTCGTCCACGGACCGGGCGGTGCCACCAGGCGAGACGGGAACGCCGAGCGAGGTGGCGAGTTCCCGGGCGCTGAGCTTGTCGCCCAGCGCCTCGAGGGCGGCGGGAGCCGGGCCGACGAACACCAGACCGTTCTCCGCGCAGAGTCGCGCGAATTCGGCGCGCTCGGAGAGGAAGCCGTATCCCGGGTGGACCGCGGTGCATCCGGTCGACACGGCCGCCTGCGCGACGGTGCCGAGCGCAAGGTAGCTGTCGACGGGTCGCGGACCGCCAAGCACCACCACCCGGCCAGCGCGGCGGGCCGCCAGGGTGTCGCGGTCCGCCGCGGAGACGCCCAGCACCGTCTCGAAACCGAGCCGATCGCACGCCTCGATGATCCGGACGGCGATCTCGCCCCGGTTGGCGACGAAGACCCGGTGTGTCACGCTGCCACCCGCACGGCGAAGATCGGCTGGTCGAACTCGATCAGATCCCCGTCGCGGGCGAAGACCCTGGTCACCTCGCCGCTGACGCCGGCCGGCACGGAGTTCATGAGCTTCATGACCTCGACGATGCAGACCACCGTGTCGGGATCGACCTTGTCACCGACCTCGACGAACTGTGCCTCGCCGGGCTTGGGCGACCGGTAGAAGGAACCCAGCATCGGGGCGCGGATGGCGACTTCGTCCTCGTCCAGTGACGCCGTGGCGCTCTGCCGGACCGGTGGGGTCGCTTTCGTGGGCGCCGGCCGGCTGACGGCCCCTTGGCTGGCGGCCACGTCCCGGCTCTGGGGCGCCACCATACCGGCCTCGTCCAGCGGGCCGCCGCGGCTGACCGCGATACGAAGATCGCCCTTTTCAAATCGGAACTGCATGAAGTCCGTCTTGTCCAGCAACTCGACGACGGCGGCGAGCTCCTCGAGATCCAGGTCCATTGGCGGCTACCTCCACCATCTTTGCGACTTGGTTCCGCCAAGGTTAAGGTCGTCTTCTGCCTAGCACAATCGCTTGCTTTGAGATTTCGCAGGGAAGAATATGCTCGAGCTCGACCTCGTAACAGGCAAGGTGACGGCTGCGCCAGGAAACCCGGCGGGGCCAGCCACCGCAGCAGACACGCCAGGTGGCCCTGGACGTCGCACGCCTGGCTGGTTTGGCCGGGCTGACCGTCCGCTGCACTCCGGAGAGCATCCGGCCTTCGATGTAGTGGGTCGTCGAGTAGGTGTAGGGGCTGTTCGCCGTGCTGCCGTTCGGGTCGGCCTCGGCCCAGGTGCCGTTGAACTCGGAAATGGACCCGTCGACCGGTGCGGTGTCGCCGACCTGCGCCGTGTAGAGGTGGTCGAAGCTGCCGCAGATGAGGGCTACGCCGCCTTGCAGCAGGCCCTGCGCTGTCGCCTGGGTGTAGTCGACCGCCGCGTACATCGGGACAGACCAGGGCAATCCTCAACTTCACGGCCTTGGTACCAGTGAGGCTCCGCCTCGGACCGCCGAGGTGGGTGGCTGGGCTGGTCGGACCGCTGGTGGTGGGCGCATCCTGGCATTCGTAGGCGTGGATGCGGAGGTTGGTCATGGCCTCACGTCTAACGAGAACGAATGCGGTCACGGTCAACGACGTGCTCGACGGGCAGAAGCTGCTGGAGATCGACTGCCTGGACCGGGTCTACCTCACCATGTCCGTGCCGAACCTGGTCGTGGGCGGCCAGGTGGTCAGCTTCCTCAACCAGCACGAGGGCAAGCCGGTGCCGTCTCCCGCGCTGCTGGAACGCCGTGGGCAAGCTTCCGCCGGGCGGTGATGGCCTTCGCCGAGGCCAACGACATCCCGGTCCTCAACTTCACCGGCAGAAAGGAGAGGACCCGGCCGGGTGTCCTGGCGGACAGCCCATGGCCGGAACCCAAGATCGACCAGGTGATGCCGTTGATGCGCAAAGCCGCGGCCACCGGCCGTTCCCAGGTCGTCGCGATCGGCGTGGCGCAGGAGTACCAGCGCGTGTTCATCGGGACCAAGTCCGCCACCGACACCGGAGCCGTGTGGTTCTCGTACCAGCGCGTCGACCGGCGGGTCACCTGCTACTACTTCTACCTGTGGGACACCGACTTCGGGCCGGCGTTCATCAAGATCTGCGCCTACTTCCCCTACCCGGGAAAGATCTGGTTCAACGGGCGCGAGTGGGCCAAACGCCAAGCCACCAAGGCCGGCATCAGCTTCCGTGAACTGTCCAACGGCTTCGCCGCCTGCGACGACCCCACCGGTTTGCAAGGCATCTGTGATCGGCTCGGACCCGGCACCATCACCGTGTTCACCGAACGCTGGTGGGCCCGCCTACCACTACCGTTCACCACCCGTGATCGGGCGGCCGGCTACTGGTGGGACATCTCCATGCGCCAGATCGAGGTCGCCAAGACCATCGTGTTCACCGCACCCCGCCACGCCCGCGCCTTCTTCGAAGCCCTCGCCGCGGACAACCTCGACATCGGCCGCCTCGACAACATGGAGATCATCTTTAACCGGCAGATCCGCTCCACCACCAGAGGCGTGTTCCGCACCGCCATCGACCGCGACAACGACGGCGTCGTGGTCAACGCCTTCTACCGACACTCACGGATCAAGGGGCCGTGGTCGCGCTCGGGTTGATCATCGCGGTGGTGGTCACCGCCGCGTCGGTCACCGACAACGCGATCGGCGTGCAACTGCTGGACGAGGTCGTGGCGCACACCCCTTCGGTGACCAAGGCGTGGGTGGATGCTGGGTTCAAAGATGACGTGGCGATCCACGGCGCGGTGCGCGGTATCGACGTCGAGCAGGTCAAGCGTGCCGACACCGCGGCCGGGTTCGTGCCGGACAAGCGCCGGTGGGTGGTGGAACAGACCAACGGCACGCTGATGCTGCACCGCCGGCTGACCCGCGAGTACGAGAGCCGCCCCGCCTCCTCGGTGTCGCGCACCTTGTGGGCGTCCACGGCGAACCTGGTCCGCCGGCTGACCGGCACCACCACCCCATCCTGGCGCGACCCCGGACGCCAGGCGTGACCAAGCCGTCGATCCACGATCTGATCACCGAACGCGAGACGGCCGCCGGCATGACGGCCGAGCGGATCCGCGAGCAGATCGCCACACTCACCGCACAGCTCACCGCAGCCGAGACCGAACTGGCCGAACTCGCGACCACCCGCAAGACGCTACTCAACCTGGCCGTGGATTAGAGGTCCTGCTCGTGGGGCTATGCGGATGGCGCTGGCGAGGCGAGGGTGAAGAGACCCACAACGGGCATAGACTCCCGAACCACCCTCTGAAGACAACAAAATCGAGGGCGGCTGCGGCTGCGAGGATAGCGGGTCAAAGGTCAAGAACAGGTCAAGAACGAGATGGCTCAGGAGTCATCCTGCGCTGGGCTGCCTCCAGTCCCGCTAGGTAGCCAAACACCAGCCCCAGCGAGATCGTCCCTCCGGCACCCCCGTAGAACCCCTTCGTTGGTGCGCCTCCTGCGTTGCCGGCGGCGTACAGGCCCGGGATGACCTTGCCATCGGTGTCCAGCGCGTGCCCGTGTGCGTCAGTCTTCAGGCCACCCACCGTGCCGAGCGCGCTGGCCTCAACCTTGAGCGCGTAGTACGGGGAGGTGTTGATGGGTCCTAGGACGCTTGACCTCGGGCTCTTCAAGACAGGTCGGATGATCTTCGCCAAGGGCCCGACCACGAGGGAGCGCAGGTGTTCGGGGTCATTCTTCTTCGCCGCACGTGCCGCGAGCTTGTTCACGATCGGTCCGATCGCCGCTGCGATGCCCCTCCGTGCCTTTGCGGTGGCGGCGGGGAACCGCGCGTCGGGCGAGTACTTGCCCAGCCGGGGATAGAAGGCGCCGAAGTAGCGGTCGAACAAGGTGTCACCGCGGTTGAACTGCGGGTCGCGAGCTCGTGCGGCCTCGGGATTGAACCGGTCGACGGTGCGGAGCAGCCCCACCTCGTCGACCCCGATCTTGGCCGCCAGCTCTGACAGGGTGTCGGCGCGGTGGAGGAAGTCGGGCACCTCTCCGCCCGGCGTGACGCCGAAAATCCCGTACTTCGTCCAGTAGTTCTGGTCGAAGATCAGCCACGCCGTGGCATTGGGCATGGTGCCCGTCGCCGGGTCGACCTCTCGCATGATCTTCCCGAACTGGTCGTACGCCGTCGCCTCGTTCGCGAAGCGCTCACCCTTGCTGTTCACCATGATGCTGTGCGGCAGCGCTCGCTCGCCGAGGAACACACGGCTGAGTGGGCGGCCCTCCAGTTCTTCACCGGGCAACTGGACCCCGGGCATCCACCAGGCATCCTCCATGCCGGTCAGATCAGCGCCCACCTCCCGGGCCAACTGCACCGCGATGCCGTCATGGCCCTTGGGGGAGACCTGGACCCCGAAGGGCGCGCCGAGGTGGGTCTTGGTCATCTCGGTCGAGCTCTCGAAGCCGCCGCTGGCTAGCAGGACCCCCCTGGTGGCGCGCACCGTGTGCTCAACGCCATCAGCCCGTACAACAACCCCCCGCACCCTCGACTCATCGAAGAGGAGTCGGGTCGCGGGTGTCTCGACGCGTACGTCGACACCATTGCGCAGGCCAGCCTCGATCAGAGCTCCGACCAATGCCGGTCCGGCGAGCCAGACGTCCTTAATGCCGATCCCAGCCAGCAGCCAGAACGGGAGCGGGTTCTTGGCCATGCCAGTCGTCAGAGCCGGTCGCACGAACCTCGCGGCCTCCCCCAGTCCTTCCGGGGAGTACGGGCCGGGGAAGAGTGACCGACCGACGGACGCCCCGTCGATGTCGGAGCGATAGTCCGGCCAGATCGTCGGGATCCACCCAAAGGAAGTGTGCTCTTCGATGAACCTGGCGACGTGGGGTCCGGTTTCCAGGAACTTCTCCACCAGGTCGTGGTCGAGTACCTGATCGCGACCTTCGCCGTAGATGTAGCGCCGAGCCTGGTCCAGGTCGTCGTTCACCTTCAGGGCCTCGGTCGAGAAGCCGTGGTTGGGGATCCACGCGGCACCCGCAGAGATCCCGGTGGCGCCCCCAACGATCTCCCGGGACTCGACGACAAGGACTCGTGCGCCCTCCTTGGCGGCGGTGAGTGCCGCCATCAGGCCTGCACCGCCGGACCCGACTATCGCCACGTCCACCTTGTCGGGGATGCCCATCTGGGACACGGTCCCGATGGAGCCACGGTGCTGGGTCGAACTGTTAACCACGATGTCCTCCGTATGATCAATTTCGGTCATGCCCTTCCCAAATGAGAGGGGATGGGACTCTGAGCATGTGGTTGAAGATTCAACTCGCGTCATGCGGCGATCAGCTCGCCCCGCGAACGGCGGTCCCTCGTCGCCGTCCTTGACGGCGTTCTCTAGGGATTCAGGCGACGTGGAACCGCAACCGACACGCAGCCCTTTGCCGCGGCCAACGGAGAGGCCTAGCGCATACCCGACCATCCCATAGGCCAAGGCCCGGCGTGCGCCTTACAGCCGCGCTCAACTGATTCCTCGAGCGGCGAGACAGCGTGCTCGATCAAAAGTGCCTCCCATGGGCGTCTGCTCTGGTGCAACCCGTGCATGCCGAGTCGTGGCCAGATGCCGCGATTCGTTGAGATTCGAACCAGCATCATCCCGCCGGGTGTGACGCCAGCACGCCCGCATTCGTCGGCCGCAACTGGCCGACGCGCACCTCCGTTTCCGCGCCGGGTTCGCCTACGTCGACGCGACCACCACCGACGGGGACACCATGCGGCTGTGCCGGCTACGGTTCACCGGCGTCCTGAACACCTGGGACTTCGCGATCAGCCGCGCCGAGCTCCTTGAGTCGGCTGCGTCCGAAGGCGTCCGCGGGGCCCCAGCGACCGGGGATGTCGAGCAATTCGATCCGGCCGATTGTCCTGGGTAGCGCGGGCTTGATCACCAGGTGGTCGTCATGTGATTCGAGGCCGAGCATGGTACGCAGGAACAGCAGCACCGCGCCGGCTGACCAGGCCTGGGGGCTGCAGGCGGTCGGGTATTGAACAGGATATTTCGTTAGTTCCCGGTCGTAGCCGGCAAACGCTTCGGGCAGTCGTCCGCGGAAGTATTGCGCAGCATCAATGACCCTCTCCGCGATGCGTCCGGCCTCCTCGGCAAAGCCGTAGCGGCGCAAGCCCCAAGCGATGAACGAGTTGTCGAACGGCCAGACGGTGCCCACGTGGTAGCCGACGGGGTTGTAGCGTCCGGCGTCGGTGGCCAGGGTGCGTACGCCCCAACCGGAGAACAGTTTCGGCCCGAGTAAGTGGTTCGCTAGCTGTTTGGCCCGGTCTGGTGGGACGATGCCGCTCCACAGTAGGTGCCCGATGTTGGAGGCGAGGGCGTCGACCTGCCGGCCATCGGGGTCGAGGGCCAGCGCGTAGTATTCGCCGTCCTCGATCCAAAAGTCACGGTTGAACCGTTCCTTGAGGTCGGCGGCTTCGCGTTCAAGTTGCTCTGCGTAGCCAGGGTCGTTCCAGAACTGGCGGGCCAGCCGGGCGGCGCGGCGTTTCGCGTCGTACGCGTAGCCTTGTAACTCGCACGTCGCCCGAGGTAGTGGGGGCAGGCGGCCGTCATGATATGAGATCGAATCCCAGGAATCCTTCCAGCACTGATTCTCCAGGCCGTTCGTGGTGTTCCGCCGCTGGTACCAGATGTAGCCGTTGCCTAGTGCGTCGGCGTACGTGTCGATCCAGGTGAGACAGCCCCGTGCCTCCGGCTCGAGCCGGCGTATCAGTGAGTCGTCGCCCGTCCAACGCTCATACTCGTCCAGGAGCACCAGCCAGAGCGGCGTAGCGTCGGCGGTGCCGTAGTACGGCGAGTGCGGCTGCTCCTCGAACGCCGACGATTCGCCGAACCGCAGTTCGTGGAAGACCTTCCCTGGTTCTTCGTCGCGGAAGTCGTCCAGTTTCCTACCGACCCCGATGGCAAGCGCGCGTAGCGTCGTAGCGGCGAGGTCCGGCGTGAACGGCAGCGCTTGCAGACTGGTCAGGATGCTGTCACGGCCGAAGGTTGTCATGAACCACGGCAGGCCGGCGGCCGGCAGGGTTTGCCCTCCGACAGTCATCGGCCGGTACTGCAGCGCGGCGAGATCAACGAGACTGCGGTGGTACGTCATCGTGAGGGGCTGGTAATCACTCCTCAGTTTCGGCGCCTGGTCCAGCCAACTGTCCAAGACCTGCCGCATCTCTCGTTTGCCGCGAGGGCCCTTACCCTGCAGCGTCGCCCGAATGTCGCGGCCATCGTGGCCGAGCGCCGCCAGGTGCAGTCTGGTTGTCCAGGAGCCTTGCCGTTCAAGGTGGACGTCGAAGGTCAGGCCCTGTTCGTCGATCTGAGCCAGCTCGGTGGATGAGATCACCGCTTCGCGGCGGAAGCTTTCCCGCTCATAGCCCAGCCGCAAGTGCCCGTTCTCGACCAGCGTGTAATGCCTCCCCCTCTTTCGTTGTGCGTCTTTGATCTCGAACAGATCGGCGAAGTCACTGCCAACGTCCACCCGCACCTGTAGGTCCACCGGCTTGTTCTCGTGGTTGAGAACGGTCAGCTGCTCGTCGAAGCTGCCCCCGATCGAACGCTGACGGATCACCGATACCTTGGCGTCGATGTAGTGCGTCGGCGCGCCGGGGACCAGAAAGAACCGGGTTTCGAAGTACTGCAGGTCGTCGACGGAAAGCGCGTGCAGTCGTTGGCCGTTGATGCTCAGACGCCAGGTTGACAGGTAGCGGGTGTCGAATGAGAAGAGCCCGGTCGGGAAGGTGGGTGAAGCCTCGATATCGCCGCGGCCGTCACTGACCAGGAACGTGTTTCCGTCCAGGATGCTGACGAGTTCCTCCGCTATGGCAGTCGCTTCCTCGTCGCCGGCTTCGGCCGGCTCCGGCGTCGGCGCCGGGGCAGTACGGACGTGTCGGGGATCACGCGCGCCAGTGGGCCCGGGAGATAGCCGCTCGAAGAGGCGCAGCAGGGTCAGATCCCCCCGGATCGTGACCTGGTTCCTCAACCACGCCGTTACCGGGCTCGTCTCGCCCGTGACAACTCGGTCGAACACTGCCTTGTCGATCTGGACGACGCAGTCGGCGTCACGGCTATCCCGTGACACGCTGAGGTCCCCGTCCTCGATCTCGACAAACCAGTGGTCGATGCGACGCGCATGCGCGATGTCGAAGCGGATGGTGCCGCTGACCCTCTCCAAACGAGGTTCGTGCCTCCGCCGGCCCAGCCGGTCAAAGAATTCACCCGTCGGATCCATAGAGCCTGTCTCCGTATCGATGCCGCGCCTGGCGCATGGCATAATCGGAGTAGCCAGACTCGTCGGCCTTTAACCTTCGACTGCCGAGGCGATGGCGATCGGAGTGCTGTCGACGCTCCGCGCCCACCAGATCCCCCGTGCCCGAACGGAAGTCGGATGCCCTCGCCCGGCTCCTGTGCCAGACCGACCCCGCGGTAACGCGTCCCGGCGTCGACGGCCGTCGGCCATGAGCGGTTGGCGAGCAACCAGGTCAGCCGGACGGGGCTGAGGCATCGCCGGGCGTGGCGCAATGTGCCGCCTCGTCGGCCGGCCGCTCGCGGTCACGCCGCGGGAGCCGGTCGAGCAGGTCGTTCAAGGTCTCGTCGCTGGTGTAGTCGGCGAAGACGCGCTCGAGGTTGCGTACGTGAATCTTGGCCGCCTCTTCGAGCTTCTGCCGGCCGGCCCGGTGAGGGCGGCGAAGCTGACCCGCCGAACCCGACCAGGGGCATGACACCCTGATCGACGCGGACGACGTTGCCCAGCGCGGCGAAGGTGGTCCACGCGAACCAGAGCAGGGCCAGGATCAGGAGGCTCTTCACCAACGCGGTCGGGGTGAGGTTGGCTCGTCCGGGTCTCGGGTCCTCGGGCCGCTGGCCTGACAATTGCACCCGCCGCGGCGGCGGGGCTCACCGCAATCTGCATCGGGCTGCGGCACCAAAGCTGCGCGACACCGTCGGCGTCGGAGCCCTGGTCGCGGGAACCTTTGGCGTGACGGAGCCGCCATGACCAGCGCGTTAACGGCCTCGGCTATTAGGCGTATCTTTGTGGCTATGTGGATTAGCCCAGCCGTCTCCCAGACCCGCTCCGGCGGCCGGGCGTACGATCATGCCTAGGGCCGGGCTGTCCACCGCGGCCGTCGTCGACGCGGCTCTCGACCTCATCGATGATCGGGGCCTGAATGCCCTGACCTTGGCCGCGGTCGCCGAACGCACCGGAGTCGCCGCGCCCTCGCTGTACAAGCACGTCGGCAGCCTCGCTCAGCTGCGGACACTGATGGCCGTACGGATCATGGAAGAACTGACCGAACGCTCTACCAGCGCGTTGGTCGGCCGCAGCGGCGACGACGCCGTCGCCGCTCTGATGCGCACCTATCGTCGCTATGCGGTCGACCATCCGGCCCGTCACGCCGCGATGCCGCCGGATCCACTGCACGACCCGGCCCTGGCGAGCGCCGGCACCCGGCTGCTGGAGATCTTCCTCGCGGTGCTGCGTGGCTACGGACTCGAAGGCGAGGCCGCCATCCACGCCACCCGCTGCCTGCGGGCGATCGTTCACGGCTTCGCCTCGATCGAGGCGGCCGGCGGCTTCGGCCTGCCCGAGGACCTGGACACCACCCACGAGCAACTGATCCACATGTTCACCGCAAGCCTGCCCCGCACCTCATCTTGAAGCTGGAGAACCCGATGCCCACCTGCCCCGCCCGCACCCGGCTCGGCGCCCTCGCTCTCGCTGTCGCCGGCGTCCTGTTCGCCCTCTACCCGGCGACCCGGCCGTGGCACGACGAATCAACAGTCGACGGCGCGACCCGGGCGATGAGTTCGGACTGGTGGGTCGCGTCGCACGTGTTCGCCATGATCGGATTCATCCTGGTGGCGCTGGGTCTGCTCGCCGTACGCGACGCGGTCAGGCACACCCGCGCCGAGCGGCTCGCCTTCGTCGCCGTCGTGACCGGTTGGATCGGCGTGGGACTGGTCCTGCCCTACTACGGCGCCGAGGACTTCGGCCTGCACGCGATCGCCAGCAGGTACGCCGCAGGCCAGCCTCTCGACCTGCTCGACCTGGTCGACACGGTCCGATACAACCCCGTCGCGATCACGACGTTCGGGATCGGCCTCATCTCGCTCGGAGTATCGGCCGTCCTGACCGCCGTCGCGGTCTGGCGCTCGGGGGTGCTGCCGCGCGCCAGCGGCATCCTCTTCGCACTCGGCTTCGCCCTCTTCCTTCCGCAGTTCTCCACGCCCGCAGCCGTCCGGGTCGCACATGGCCTGCTCGTCGCGGTCGGATCGGCCTGGCTGGCGCTGGCACTGTGGCGGGCGAGGGCTGATTCCTGACGTTACGGCACTGGGCAGCCCGGTGAAGGTGACCGCCTGCCCGTCCTGCCGCCTTTCTCCCCGCTGGCGCTGGCGACCCTGCTCCCCTCGGACAGCGTGACGATCACAGTCCAGTCCTGTGCCGCGGCGCTGCCCTCGTTGTCGAATCCCCCGCACCCGAGTAGCCCAGCGCCTGCGTCGACACGGTCTCGTAGCGGGCAGTCAAGGCAGGAGCCGGCAACGCAACCGAGGCGACGCACGCGAGGGCTTCACTGTGGGGTGCGCCTCGGGCGGGGATGCCGCCGGTGGCGGTCCGCGTGGGGCGGGTGGACAGACTCACCTGGGATGAGCGGCTCGTGGCGGATGCGGCGGTCGGCCCGGGCGGCGGGTCCGGTCCGGCCCCGCTACCGCCACACCGGCACTGATACGAGCGGCAGCCGTGAAGCACGTGCTCTGCGGCTGCCGCTCGTATCCCTGATCCTGCCGCCCACGCCGACGGGCAGTGTCGTGGTAGGAGCAGAGCAATCGCGCGACTGTCACCCACCCAGCAGGTCGTTCACGCTCAGACCGCAGCAGGCTCGGACGCCCGACGTCCGCGCCTCCGGACAGCCGAGGCGCGATGAGCCGGTCCAGACTGAAACGTCCTGCGCCGACCGCGGCGAGCAGGAGAGCCGTTGCGCCGAGCGCGAGCACAAGTTCGAACCCATTGGCATTCACGAAGATCCCGTTGCCGACGTGGACGATGAGGAAGGCACCGAGCATGTCGAGCGCGAGGAGCAGTCCAGACACGGGTACCGCGAGCCCGACCACCAGGGCGATGCCACCAGCAAGTTCGACAGGCGCCGCGAACCAGGCGCTCGTGCCGACCTGCTCACCTTCGCCGCATTCGAGGAGCATGACTCCCCGCCGTTAGCCGTCGCCCGGCGCTGACAAGGTCCAATCAACGGCATCGGTAGCTGACCTGGCTGCGGCGGGCCGGCCTCGGCGCGGAACGCGAGCGGGATCTGCGCGAGCCGATCAGGCCAACCCGATCTGCTTCATGAACGTGGTCAGGTCATAGAAGAGATTCTCCTCGACGATCTTGGCGTCGACCCAGCGAGCGACAGTGCAGAAGTCAACCTCGAAGGACTTGCCGGTCGGCGGGATCTCCTTGCCGTCCGGGCCCACCATCGGCCCGGTCATAGTGCCGGTCCAGCGCGCGATCGAGCAGGTCCACTCGCCCGAGGCGAAGAGCACCTTGTACGGCCGGTTGTCCAGGTGCTGATCGGGGAACGCCCGGAAGACCTGGATCGACTCGGTCTCGTGGTTGTGCTGGCCGTGCGTCTCCGGCTTGCCCGGCCACCGCACCACCACGTTCTCGTGGTGGCGGCTGTTGAACGTCGCGAGGTCCTGGGCGTTCCAGGAGTCGTCGAGGGTCTGCATAAGTTCCATGTTTCGCTGCTCGGTGGTTACCGCCTGCTTGACGCCCATCGTGTCCGACCTCCGGCCTGCATCAGTCGCCAACTACTGTCAGTTACCAGGCGCTACACAGGGGATGCTAGGCCGTTTCGCGCGCCCGCCGACGGGTTTGCCAGCTTTGGCGTCGGCCGGGGCTCCGACGGCTCGGACCAGAGCGCCTCGCCGGGAAGGGTCGTCCGGCTATAGGCTAGAGGACCCCGAGACCGGGACGGCCTTGCCGCCGTCACATCACAGCTGAACTGGTGCTTCTTGGGTACTGCTGGGCGTCGTTGGTCATCTTGATCGGCATTTGGCGGCCGAGGTCGTGGGCCGGACTTGCCACCGACAGGCATGCGGTGCGGTGGCGGCGCCGTGGGTTGTGCGGCCGTCCCGGCGGGAACCACCTCGGCGGCCGTCACCTGCGCAGCGATGCGGCGGTGGCGCGCAGCACCTCATCGAGCGGGGTCGGTTGGATGCCGAACGTCCGGGTGGTGAGTGTTGAGTCGAGGATGAATGGTCTGTAGAACTGGTAACGCGTTGTTCGCAGCTCCCGGACCAGCGGGGAGAACAGCCCGACCGTCCAGATGACTGGGTACGGAATGGAGGTCAGCTCCGGCGCAGGCGCACCCGCGACCTGGGTGAACCGCCCAGCCAGCTCACGGATGGTCACCGGCGGGTTCGTCGGAACAGCCCAGGCCCGGCCCCAGGCCCGCTCGTCACTCGCCACGGCGACCAGCGTCTTCGCCACGTCGGCAACCGACGTCCAGCTGTGCGGCACGTCCAGCGGTGCCGGCACGTACGCTCGCCTGCCAGCCAGCAGCGGCTTGGCCACCGCAATGCTGAATAGGGAATTCGCCTCGATGTAGTCACTGGCCCGCACCTCGGTGGCACGGATCCGGCCGGCCTCGTGCCGCCCCAGCGCGTCCCGCCACATGTCCGCCCGCAGCCGCAGCTTCGGATGGGTCGGCGACAACGGCGTCGACTCATCCATTGGTCCGGTAACCGGGCCGTACCCGTAGAGGTTGTTCGCTGTGGCGAGCACAGCGCCGCTGCGTTCGGCGGCGGCCAGCAGCGCGGACACCAGTGGGGGCCAATCGGTCAACCAGCGGTGGTACGGCGGGTTGGCGCAGTTGTACACGGCGGCAGCGGTGTCGGCCAACGCGCTGAGGCGCTCCACGTCGGTTGCGTCCATGGCGACCCGCTCAATAGCCGGGTGCTCGGGGCCCCTCCCCCGGCGGCTCACGATGCGCACCGCCTCACCCCGCTCGGCAAGCAGCCGCGCGGTAGCCGTTCCCACCGGACCGGCACCGACAATCACGTGCAGGGACATCCACTCCGCTCCTCCAGCGAGCGCCCCGGACGACCACCCGGGCCCCGGGTTCTCTCTGAGACGATAACGGCCGCAGACCCGTGGCGTAGCCTGCTAACCGGGTCAGGTCCGGTCCTCCCGCTTCGGGTCGATCAACACCTTGACGTGCTCGCTCCGGCCCGAATCGAGTTCCTCGAGAATGTCCTTCAGCGATGACAGGCCGAAGGTGCCGCTGTGCAGTGACGCCACGTCGATTCGACCCGCGGCAATCGCCTGCATGGCGCCGACGAAGTCCTCGTGGTTGTAGGCCAGTGACCCGATCACCGTCAGTTCGCGGCTCTGCCAATCGCCGTAGCTGACGCTCGAGTTCTCCAGCGGATAGCCGAGCAACGCGAGCGTCGCGCCCCGGCGCACCAGCTCCGCCGACGGCTGGAACAGCGATGGAACCCGATGCACTCGTAGACCACGTCGGCACCCAGCCCTCGCGTGAGCTCGTCCAGCACGCTCCGGAGCTCGGCGGGCTCGACCACATGGGTGAATCCGAGCCTGGCGGCCACCGCACGACGGGCCGGCGAGGGCTCAGAGATGATCATCGACCCAGCTCTGGCGGGGCAACCTCAATGATTGACCGACGGTCGGTCGAGAGGTATGGTTGCAAGTGACCGACGGTCGGTCGATCGCCCGTACCGGACGACTTGGAGGTAGGGGACGCATGACGAGAGTCGTCAAGAAGCCTGAGGTACGTAGGGCTGACATCGTCGAAGCCGCCCGCGACCTGTTCGGGGCCAATGGCTTTGAAGGCACCACGATGCACGACCTTATGCGGGAGCTAAATGTCGCCAAGGGCACCATCTACCACTATTTCAAGTCCAAAGAAGAGTTGCTCGAAGCCGTCATCAACAACATCGCCGATGAGTCGATCAAGCGCATGGAGTTCATCGTCGATGAGACCACCGGTGACGCGCTCACCAAGATCCGTGCACTGGTTTCGGCGGGGCGCGTCGCCGATAACAACCAGGACCTGATGCAGCAGCTTCACCGTTCCACGAACGCTGGGATGCATGCTCGGCTGCTGGCCGTCGTCCTACAGCAGCAGGCGGCGCTGTACGCCAAGCTGTTTCAGCAGGGCCACGACGAAGGGCTGTTCCAGTTGGCGGCACCGCCGCTGGAAACGGCGGAGTTCATTCTTACCTCGATTCAGTTCCTGACCGACGAGGGCATATTTCCCTGGACTGGTGAGACCCTGCTCAGAAGGGCCCAGGCATTCCCTTCCCTCGTCGAGAAGCAGCTGGGTGCCAGGCCCGGATCCTTCGATTTCCTCTTCCCCCGAATGTGAGGTGCAAGTTCGTCAATGCTTACCGGACACAAGTACCAGCCGTTCCGCTTGTTCCTTGCGATATATCTCGTGACCTGGGGATCCTGATTCGCCGCTGCGCATCTCAGCTATCAACCGGGAGCAGGGAGCGGGTATTTCGCACTGCTGCTTCCCGGCCTGGTCGCGCCATTCGCAACCGCGACGTGAATGATACTGTCTCCAACTCACCGGACCTCAAGAAGACCTTCCGTAAACGCCTGTTCAATTTTCGCCTGATCCGGCCGTCCTCGCTGATCCCCATCGTGGTCATCATGCCTGTCGTCGTAGTGGTCGCAACGCTGCTTTCCCTGCCGTTCGAACAATCGATTGACCGGCTGAAGTTCGCGGATGGCTTCTCGTTCTCGGTTGGAGTGGCCCCCAACCCGGAGGCGACCCTGAGGTTTCCCGGAGCTAACCCTGCAAGCCATGACGATTTCTACGCAGTAGAGAAAGGATGCGGGTCATGACCTACACGGCACAACCCACCCGGCCTGATAAGACGCGTCGCGCGCCGGAGCTAAAGAACGTCAGCCGCTACCGCCACCCCCTCGCCTTCTACGTCCTCGCCACCGCCATCCCGTGGGCGCTGTGGTTCACCGCCGCCTGGCTGTCGCACCAGCCCGATCCCAGCCAGGTCACCCTCGCCGTCATGGCCGGCCTCAGCCTGGCCGGTCTCGCCGCCCCGGTCGTCGTGGCGATCTGGTTCATCCGCAAGGACGGGCTCACCCGCGACGTCCTCACTCGCCTGGTCGCGCCGCGCGGCACCCGCGCCTGGGTCTGGTTGGCGGCCGTCGCCCTGCTCCCCGCTTCCCTGCTCGTCGCCACCGCGCTCTCCATCCCATTCGGCTACGACGCCTCGCAGTTCGAGCTCCGCAACGGATTCTCGTTCGCGTCGGGCCTGATTCCGGCGTGGATCACGCTCACCCTGGCCCCCGTCCTGGAGGAGGTTGCCTGGCACACCTACGGGACGGATGCGCTCGTGTCCCGGATGAAAGTCCTGTGGGCGTCGCTGGTGTTCGGTGTCGTCTGGGTGCTGTGGCATGTGCCGCTCGGTTTCATCAAGGGCTACTACCAGGCGGAGGTCGTCGAGGAGGGCCTGATCCACACCCTCAACCTCGCAGCCTCGCTGATTCCGTTCGTCATCCTGATGAACTGGCTCTACTACCGCTCCGGCCGCAGCGTCCTCGTCGCGATCGTCTTCCACCTCGCCGCCAACTTCGGCAACGAACTCTTCCTCACGCACCCGGACACCAAGGTGATCCAGACCGTCCTGCTGCTGGTGCTGTCCGTCGTCGTGGTCTGGCGCGATCGGGAGCTGTTCCTGACACCTCCCGGACGCCGCGCGTGACCCCCGGGCCGCCAGGTCCTCGGCCGCCCTCAGCTAACCTCGGTCTTTCGCTAACTGTTGATCAAGGCCGTTGAGATGGCTGGTTGTTCCTTTGGCTGGTTGTTCCGGGTCGTGGGTATGCCGGTGGCCTGGCGCGGTGGCCGGGTTCCTCCGGGTGCTCGTGGTGGCGGGATGTGGGTTCAGGTGGTGGGTCGGGGTAACGCGGTCAGGCGGCCGGACGCGGCGGCGAGAACGGCGGCCCAGGCCCAGTGTTCGACGATGCGTAGGTGGGTACGGCGGGCGGAGCGTGTGATCCGGACTGGTACGTGGAGCAGCGGTAACGCAGCTTCGGGGGCGAGTGGCAGATCTCCGTCGTCGACGGTGTCACCCTGGGGCACCGGGGCCGGCCGGCGAGGCCGGCCTACCAGCCCTTCGGTGACGGCGAGAAGTGGGAGGCAGCAGCTGACGAGGAC
This sequence comes from Micromonospora globispora, assembly GCF_003857015.1. Lineage (GTDB taxonomy): Bacteria > Actinomycetota > Actinomycetes > Mycobacteriales > Micromonosporaceae > Micromonospora > Micromonospora globispora. The sequence continues at coordinate 86,526 of NZ_QGGF01000387.1, forward strand.
GCCGACGAGCTGATCCGGCGATCGGCGGCGCGATAGGGCTACCCCTAATCGAAACCGGGCCCCTGATGGAAGCGCGGCAGTCAGGTTGCCACCGCCCGGCAGAACGGGTACGCCGCATACGTCGGCGAGGGTGCCAACCGGTGGCCGTGCACACGCTCGACGCGGCCCGCCTCTACCGGCTCGCCCTCGAGAAAGCACCGGCCGGTTCGCGCCTGCACGCAGTCGACGACGAAGGAGTCCCCTTCAAGCAAATCGCCACTGCCGTCGGCCGCAACCTCGGCATCCCGGTCCGAAGCATCAGCCCCGACGAGGCGGGCGACTGCTTCGGCTTCCTCGGGTCATTCGCGCAGATGGACAATCCGGCGTCGTCGGCGATCACCCGCGAACTACTCGGCTGGACCCCCGCCCACCCCGGCCGCGCACGCACACCGTTGCCCTCTCAGCTGCCCGTGTAGTGTCGGTCGGCTACCGGCGAGGGCGACAGGACATGAGAGGGCCGCAGCGCGGGCCGATCGTCATCGGGCGTCTTTTCGGCGAGACGGGCGTGGCGATCAGCGCTCGGCTTCCGGCCAGACTGAGCTGGTCGCCCCGATGTTCGACGGGATACCGCCGGGGAAGAAGGTTTCCAGGGCGTTGAGAGCCTGCTTCCCGGAGTACTACCAGTGTTCGGCCATGTCCGTCGCCAGCGTCGCTCCCCCCGCTCGGCGCCAAGTCAAGCCTGCCCCCGGTATGCGCCGAGGGTGAGCCATCCGCCGGTCGGGGGCTAATGACGGCGCCGGTGACGAATAGGGTCGCCTCGATGAGGGCGGCAAGGCACGGAGGAAACGACGTTCTGCAAGTGGAGGTGGCGCAGCTACGACGGCGATGCTGCAGGAGCTCACCGGGCAGTCATGAGGCCGAACCCGGCAATGAACTCGGGGATTGGACGGTAGAAGCTCGTCTCGACCCGGTACGGACCGGCGGCACGCAGGGCGCTGAATGCGGCCAGCCACGTGCGTACCTCATGCGCACTGTTGCCGGCGTCTGCCGCCATCTGGTCCGGGGTGAAGGCGTCGATCTGCTCGAGGTCCGCGGTGGCGCAGTTCGTCATGAACGACCGGTCCCATGCAGGATTGAGGTCTCGGATGTCGGCCTCGCCGGTGGCGAACTGCCTGGCTGTTTCGATGACCCGCTGCTGGCGCGCGTCCCGGGCGGCGGCGGTGGGGTGCCTGCCGTTCAGCAACATCGCCTTCTGCTGGTCGGTGGCGGTTGCCCACTGCGGGACGGGCGGGTCGTGCGAGAGACCACCGGAGCCGATCACCAGGACACGCTCGTCGAGCGTGGCGAGGTACTCGCCGACCGCTGTGCCCATCTGCCGGATTCTGCGCATCGAGGTGAAGGGCTTCGCGACGCCGTTGACGAAGATCGGAACCACCGGTTTCGCGGCGATGTGGCCGAACAGGATCTCCAGGGGTTGCACGGCACCGTGGTCGATCTCCATCCGGCGTGAGATCGCCATGTCTATGTCGCGGTCGAGTACTGCCTGGGACAGAGCTTCCGCAACCGGGATCGGGACGTCCAGCGGGCCGGACTGCGTGCCGTAGTCACCAACCGCCACTGCCTCGTAGCCCAGGCAGAACGGCGGCATCAGCTCGTAGAAGAAGCCGTTGTAGTGGTCCGGCGCGAAGGAGACGATGAGGGTCGGGTCGTAATCCTTCACGAAGCCGCGCGCGCTATTGAAGGCGTCGTCGACGGCGGCTCGGACGTCGGCTGGCGGGTCGCTGAACTCCAGCAGCGGGCTATGCGACATGCAGACCAGTGCCACTGACATTCTCTGCTCCCTTCTCTTTGGCGGACATCGCGATCAGGACGGCCCGGAGGGTGGCCGGGATCTCCTGGCCGAGGCATGCTGCCGCGACGAACCGGTCGGGGCGGAGGAAGACGGCACCGATCGGGCGGTTGTCGAACCACTGCTTCAACCGCCCGTGGGCGTCACCCACGACGGTCACCGGCACCGGCGAGGCGGCATACTCCTTTTCCGCCCACTCCCGCTGGGTCTCCGGGACGAACGCCACCAGGTGGATGCGGTGCCTCTGCACCTGCTCAAGGTCGGCCTGCGAGAGATGCCGGGCGGGGCTGTTGCCGTAGGCGGCCAGCGTCCACCAGTTGCCGATCACGTCGTCGAGGAGGACGTCGCGTTCTCCGGCGATGTTGACGCGAGGCTGAATGAACTGCACCCCCACCGGTGATTTCTTAGCCGGGGCGTCGACCATCGGCAGGTACCGCTGGGCGATCTCGAGTGCCGCGGAGCCGGGGGTGCGGAGGCTGTGGTCGACGACGACGCCCCGGGCGTAGCGGGGCATCGGCTTGAACCGAAGCTCGGTGAACCAGCTCTTGATCGAGGGAACCAGGTTGAGGGCGTTCGCGACGAGGTCGCGGATCCGGCCTTGCACCGGGCCGCACTTCATGATGGTGCCGGCCGTCATGTTGATGTCGATCATCGCCTTGGCGTGCTCGCGACGCTCCACGTCGTACGTGTCGAGAAGCGCGTCGCTGCACAGTCCGGCCAGCACCGATGTGAGCTTCCAGGCGAGGTTCGTAGCGTCACGGATGCCGGAGTTCCAGCCCTGGCCGAGCCAGACCGGCATCAGGTGCGCGGCATCGCCGGCGATCATCACACGGCCGTTGCGGAAGCTGCTCGCGATGCGGCCGTGGTGGGTGTACACCCGCTGGCCGATGACGTCGAGCGCGCGCGGGTCGGGCACGTGGTCGGCGAGAATCCGGTACAGGAAGGCTCGGTCTTCGACGAGCTCGGCCGACTCGTGGTCGAACAGCATGAACTCCCAGCGGCGGATCGCGTGCGGTAGCCCGATCGAGACGTAGGGTCGGCGCGGATCCGCTCCGAGGTAGACGTTCGGGGTGCCGAGCGGGTCGTTGTTGACGTCGATCACCAGCCAGCGGGTGGAGGGCGACAGGCCCTCGAACTCCATGCCCATCCACTCGCGGGTGAAGGAACGGCCGCCCTCGGCGCCGACGAGATACCTGGCGCGGATCTGTCGCACGCGCTCCTCGCCCTGCACCTTCACCTCGACGAGCACGTGGTCGCCGAGGTCGGTGATGCCGACCAGCTCGTGCCCAAAGTGCATGTCCACGTGCTCGAACCGGTCGAGGCCCGCGTGCAGCTCCCGGTCGACAAGTGGTTGCACGAAGCCGTGCTTGCGCGGCCAACCGAACTCGTCGGTGCGCGGATTGTTCTCGACGAGCACCTGTCCCTTGCCGTTGACCAGGCGGGCGATGTGCTGCGGCACGGTGTGTTGGGCAACCTGGTCGACGAGGCCCATGACCTGGATCGTGCGATACGACTCGTCGTCGAGACCCACGCCTCGGGGGTAGTCGATGAGCTCCGTGCGCGCCTCGATGAGCGTTGCCCGCTGGCCGTACACACCTAGCAGGTTCGCCAGGGTGAGGCCGACCGGTCCGGCTCCGACGACGAGGACGTCAGTGTCTACCGCGGTGGTCATGATCGTGCTCCTTCGCAGAGACCGCTCAGCGGCCGAGCAGGAAGTCCAGGTGGATGCGGTTGAACTCCGCTGTCTGCTCGTACTGAGGCCAGTGACCGGCGTTCTCGATGACCGCGAGGCGCCCGTTGGGGATCAGGTCGGCGATGCGGCGGCCCTCGTCGACCGGGCCGGAGGGGTCCTTGGTCGTCCAGATGACCAGCGCCTCTGCCTTGATCGCCCGCAGGTCGTCGTCGCTGAGCATGTTGCGCTTGCGGGTCTCGAGGTCTTGCAGCGCCATGTTCATCTGGCAGGCCATCTTCCAGTCGGGCTGCTGGAAGATCTGCTGCCGCGTCTTGATCAGGTCGTCGGTCACCATCGCCGGATCGGCCATCAGCCATTCGAGTCGGGCCTTTACCCGCTCCCAGCTCGGGTCGTTCGCGGCCTCGGTGGACAGGGTGAGAAGACGCTCCATCACCTTCGGGTTGGCCATGGTGCCGCCCATCGTGTTGAGCGCGATCCGCTCCACCTTCTCGGGGTACAGCTGGGCGAACCTGGCGGTGACCCAACCACCCAGCGACTCTCCGGAGATGTAGGCCGTCGGCGCACCCAGGGTTTCCATCACCTGGCGGATCTGATCGATGTAGTGCTCGATCTCGAGCGGGTGTTCCGGCTTGGCGGAGTAGCCGTGGCCGATGAAGTCGATGGCGTAGGTGTTGAAGTGCTGGCCGTGGGCCTGGAGGTTGCGGACGTAGGCCTCGGCGTGGCCGGTGATGCCGTGCAGCAGGAGCAGCAGCGGCTTTGAGTCGTCTCCGGTGTGCAGGTAACGGGTGCGATAGGGACCGGCCTGGAGGAATCCCTGGCTGAACTTCACCTGGTTGAGGTCGGACCACACGCTGGTGAACTCGGCCATCCCAGCCCCCTGTCTCATCTATCGCTCTAGTCAATGCGTTATTTACACAACCATTGTGGCCCTGGACACGCCGGTCTTGTCAAGGGAAGGCCGCGCCTTTCTCGCCGGGTGCGCGGCTCAGCGTTCAGACGAGCGCCGCGTCGAGGCTGCGGACGACCTCAAGCAGGACGGGAATCGCACGCTCGGCGACATCCCGGCGATTGGTGATGATGTTGACGCACGAACCGGGGGTCCCCTCGACGCGCCTCAGCGGGGCCGCGACTCCGTAGGCCCCCGGCTCCACCTCGCCATGGGTCATCGCATAGCCGCGACCGCGGGCCAGGCTGACTGACTCCGGCTCCCCGAGGGTCGCCGGACGCCCGGCAAGGAGAGCGACTCCTGCGGCTCCACGTTCGATGGGATGGCGACTCCCGGTCCGGAACGTCAGGTGGTACGACGTGGTGGGCGGCTCGACGACGAGGACCGCCACCGCCTCGTCGCCCTCCTCGACTAACAGCGCGACCGTGGCCTCGGCCTCGCGGGAAAGTCGCCGCAGAAGCGGCTCGGCAAGGTCACGGAGACCCCGCTGTACTCCCTGAGCGAGGGCGGTGAGCCCGCTACCGGCACGAAACCGTCCGTCGGCCGACCGGGCGATGAGCCGGAACTCGGCCAGAGTCGCCAGGAGCCGGTAGGCGATCGTTCGGTGCACACCCAGTTCGGCGGAGACATCCTGCACGGTCACGCCGTGGGTGCTCGTCGCGACGTACTCCAGCGCGCGGAGGCCACGCGCCAGCGTCTGCGAACCGATGATCTTCGGCTCCGGCGGTTGGGTCTGACTAGTCATGCCCCGCACCTTAACGGCGGCACCGGTCGCTGACGTGCGACCGATGGCTGCAAATTCCCACGTCACCCCCCTTGACACCACCTCGTGATGCCGGTCACCCTATCCGAAGTTTACACGCCGTTGTGCGGTATTTACACACACCCCCGGGAGTTATCTTGAGTACCACCACCACCCCGGTTCACTCTGACCGTAGGCAGACCCGCCGCGTCCTGATCTCGAGCTACCTGGGTAGCACCATCGAGTTCTACGACTTCCTGCTCTACGCGCTCGTCGCGGCAACTGTCTTCGACAAGCTGTTCTTCACCAACGTCGACGGCCCGCTCGCCTCGGTCCTGTCGTTCGCGACCCTGGCCGTGGGATATGCCGCACGTCCGGTCGGCGGCGCGGTCTTCGGCCACTTCGGCGACAGGTTCGGCCGCAAGTCGACCCTCGTCGTCACGATGACCCTCATGGGCGCGGCCTCCTTCCTCATCGGAGTCCTGCCCACGTACGCGACCCTCGGGATCGCCGCACCGATCATCCTGACCCTTCTCCGCGTGGTCCAGGGCCTCGCGGTGGGCGGCGAATGGGGTGGCGCGGCCCTGATGTCGCTCGAGCACGCCGACGGCAGGCACCGAGGCTTCGCGGCCTCCTTCGCCAACATGGGCGGCCCCTCCGGGGCGGTGCTCGCCGCCACGGTGCTCGCCCTCTCCTCGATGGCGTTCGGGGACAGCGACCTGTCCTGGCGGCTGCCGTTCCTGCTCAGCGCCGTCCTCGTCGGAGTGGGTCTGTGGATCCGCCTCTCGATCACCGAGTCAGAGATCTTCAAGGAGGCCAAGGCCAAGGCTGACGCCGAGGAAGCCCTGGCACCCCAGCGTCCCCCGCTCGCCGAGGTCCTCACCCGGCACCCGCGCAACGTGCTCCTGGCGATGCTCGCCGGCTGCACGGCGTTCCTCGTGCAGGGCCTGCTCGCGGCCTTCATCATCGGCTACGCCATCGGAAACGGCCATGAGCGCGCGTCCGTCCTGTGGATCACCGCCATCGCCGGCTTCCTGCACATCTTCACCATCCCGGCCTTCGCCGCGCTGTCGGACCGGATCGGGCGTCGCCCCGTGATCATCGTCGGCGCCTGCGCCACGTTCGTCCTGGCCTGGCCGCTGTTCGGACTGCTCGGCAGCGACAACTGGTGGCTGCTCCTGGCCGGGTACATCCTGGGTAACCCGATCCTGCAGGCGTCGATGTACGGCCCACTGGCCGCCTACATCGCGGAGATGTTCGGCACCCGCGCCCGCTACACCGGCGCCTCCCTCGGCTACCAGCTCTCCACCACCCTCGGCGCCGGTTTCGGCCCGCTGGTCGCCGCCTCACTGGTCGCCGCCGCAGGCGGCAGCCTCCGCTACGTCACCGTCCTGGTGATGGGCGCTGCGGTGCTCAGCGCGCTCGCGGTGCTCCTGACCAAGGAGACCCGCGACCAGGCCCTCACCGACGCGTCGCCCGAGTCGCGCTCGGGCGAGCCGCTGGCGAACGTCTGAACGTCGCCCTCGCGACGGGCCGTGGTCTACCGACCACGGCCCGTCAGCGTTAGATTTGTCCGTCGTGAGCGATCGCCATCCCCCCGTCGACACCTCGTCCGTCCTGAGCAAGGTGGTCTCGGTGCTGTTCGCGTTCACCGCCGACGACCACGGCGTCAGCCTCGCCGAGCTGGCGCGCCGCACCGGCCTCGCCAAGGGCACCCTGCACCGCGTCATCGGTGACCTCGTCGACGCGCGCCTGCTGGACCGGACCGACCGGGGCTACCGCCTGAGCAGTCAGGTGTTCCAGCTGGGCATGCGTGCCTCGGTCGAACGGGGCCTGCTCGAGGTGGCGACGCCCTTCATGGAAGACCTCTACGAACGCACCCACGAGACCGTGCACCTCGGCGTCCTCGAGGGCACCGAGGTGGTCTACGTGTCCAAGATCGGCGGACACCGGCAGGTCCCGTCCCCGTCGCGCATCGGCGGCCGGATGCCGGTGCACTGCACGGCCATCGGCAAGGCCCTCCTCGCCCACTCCGAGCCAGCACTGCTGATGCGGGTTGCCGAGACCGGCCTGGAGCGAAGGACGCCACGGACCATCACCGCCCCGGGCATCCTCCGACGCCAACTCCAACGGGTCGTCGAGACCGGCGTCGCGTTCGAGTACGAGGAGTCCACAGTCGGCATCGTCTGCGTCGCGGCCCCCGTCCTCGACGCCGCCGACCGGCCCGTCGCGGCGCTCAGCGTCACCGGCCCGGTGACCCGGTTCCGACCCGACTCGCACGGGGTGTCCGTCAAGGCCGCGGCCGCCGGCATGGCGGCCACCCTCGCCCGCCGCGACGCCCTGGCCAGGCGAGAAGGCTGAGCGAACGCGTTCCGGTCAGTGGAACGCGCGAGTAGGAGCGGACTAGGGAGCTGCGCGAGGGTTGTCCTGCCGCAGCCACCGATGGAAGGCCCCGATGAACGCTCCAGCTCACCCCAGCGGCGACCGGACCGCGATCGCCGCAGCGGCCGCCGCCCGCCTCGCCGCCGCGAGCCGCGATCGGGCGGCGTGTCCGCCGGTACGCGACCAGATCGGCACCAGCGACCTCGCGCTCGCCTACGCCGTTCAGCAGTGGCTGACCGAGGATCGGCTGGCGGGCGGCGCCCGGATCATCGGCCGCAAGATCGGGCTCACCTCGCCGGCCGTGCAGGAACAGCTCGGCGTCGACCAGCCTGACTTCGGTGTGCTCTTCGATGACATGGACGTCTCCAGCCTCGGTGCCGTCCCCACCCGGCGGCTCCTACAACCCAAGGTGGAGGCGGAGATCGCGTTCGTGCTCGGCGCCGACCTGGACGCGCCGAACCTTGCCATCGCGCAGGTGCGCGCCGCGATCAAGTACGCCGTCGCCGCGCTGGAGATCGTGGACAGCAGGATCACCGACTGGGACATCACCATCACCGACACCGTGGCCGACAACGCCTCGAGCGGTCTGTTCGTCCTCGGGACGCAGCATGTGCCCTTGGACGACTTCGAGTCCAGGGACGTGACCATGCGGATGTACGTCGACGGCGATCTCGCCTCGGAAGGCGCCGGCAGGGCCTGCCTGGGTGACCCCCTGAACGCCCTGCTCTGGCTGGCGGAGACAGCCCGTGACTTCGGCCAGCCGCTGACGGCTGGGCAGGTCGTGCTCTCCGGCGCCCTCGGCCCCATGGTGCCGGTCCGCCCGGGAGTCACCGTACGCGCCGAGATCTCCGCCCTCGGCTCGGTGCAGGCGAGCTTCTCCGACAAGGACCAGTGATGACGAAGACCAAGGTAGCCATCATCGGCTCGGGCAACATCGGCACGGACCTGATGATCAAGATACTGCGCCTCTCCACGACCCTGACGATGGGCGCGATGGTGGGCATCGATCCCGCCTCCGACGGCTTGGCGCGCGCGGCTCGACTCAAGGTCGCGACCACCCACGAGGGTGTGGACGGACTGATCGCGATGGACGGGTTCGATGACATCGAGATCATCTTCGACGCCACCTCGGCCAAGGCACACCAGGCGAACGCGCGCAGACTGGCGCCGTACGGCAAGCAACTGATCGACCTCACGCCCGCCGCGATCGGTCCGTACGTCGTGCCAGCGGTCAACCTCGGCGAGCACGTCGGCGCCGACAACGTGAACATGGTGACGTGCGGCGGCCAGGCCACCATCCCGATCGTCGCCGCGATCTCGAGGGTCACCTCGGTGTCGTACGCCGAGATCGTCGCCTCGATCGCCTCCAGGTCGGCCGGTCCGGGCACTCGCGCCAACATCGACGAATTCACCGAGACCACCTCGCACGCCATCGAGGCCGTCGGGGGCGCGGCGAGGGGTAAGGCGATCATCATCCTCAACCCCGCCGAGCCACCGTTGATCATGCGCGACACCGTGCTCGCCCTCATCGGCGACCCGGAGCCGGCCACCCACGACGCCATCCGCACCTCGATCGAGCAGATGGTGGCCGATGTCTCCAGCTATGTCCCGGGCTACCGACTCAAGCAGGCCGTGCAGATCAACCCGGTGCCCGCGGACCAGCCCGTCCACACCCTGGCCGGCGGCACCCCGGTGACCCATCAGGTGTCGGTGTTCCTCGAGGTCGAGGGCGCCGCGCACTACCTCCCGGCGTACGCCGGCAACCTCGACATCATGACCTCGGCCGCGCTCCGTGTCGCCGAGAAGATCGCCGCCCGTACGGCAGAACGCGAGACCGTGGCATGAGCGAGCTGTTCATCCAGGACGTCACTCTGCGGGACGGCATGCATGCCGTCCGGCACCGCATCACCCCCGAGCGGGTCGGCCAGATCGTGGCCGCCCTCGACGCCGCCGGCGTCGACGGCATCGAGGTCGCCCACGGCGACGGACTCGCCGGGAGCTCGCTCAACTACGGGCCCGGCAGCAACAGCGACTGGGAGTGGATCGAGGCCGCTGCGGCGAACCTCTCGCGAGCCCGTCTCACCACTCTCCTCCTGCCCGGGATCGGCACCATCAAGGAGCTCAAGCAGGCCTACGACCTGGGAGTCCGCTCGGTTCGCGTGGCCACCCACTGCACCGAGGCCGACGTCTCGGCCCAGCACATCGCCACCGCCCGCGAGCTGGGCATGGACGTCTCTGGCTTTCTGATGATGAGCCACATGGCTCCCGCGGCGGAGCTCGCCCGCCAGGCCTCGTTGATGGAGTCCTACGGCGCCCACTGTGTCTACGTCACCGACTCCGGTGGCCGGCTCACCATGGACGGCGTCCGTGAGCGCGTGCGCGCCTACCGCGACGTCCTCGACCCCGCTACACAGGTCGGGATCCACGCGCACGAGAACCTCTCCCTGTCGGTGGCGAACTCCGTCGTCGCCGTGGAAGAGGGCGTCACCCGTGTCGACGCGTCGCTCGCCGGTCAGGGCGCCGGCGCCGGAAACTGCCCCATCGAGCCCTTCATCGCCGTCGCCAACATCCACGGGTGGAAACACCAGTGCGACCTCTTCGCGCTGCAGGACGCAGCCGAGGACCTCGTGCGTCCCATGCAGGACCGGCCGGTCCGGGTCGACCGCGAGACCCTCACGCTCGGATACGCAGGGGTCTACTCGAGCTTCCTCCGGCACGCGGAAGCCGCCTCCATGGCCTACGGCATCGACGTCCGCACCCTGCTCGTCGAAGTCGGGCGCCGCGCACTTGTCGGCGGACAGGAAGACATGATCGTCGACATCGCGCTCGACCTCGGCGCAACGCCCGTCGATCGCAACGACGAGGGCTTGCAGGAGAACGTCAGCTAGGTGAAGCAGCTGCCCGGGGGATTCCTGGCGATACCTGTCCCGAGGTTCGCTGCAAGGTGGCGGAGGTGAGTCCGAACTTGCGCCCGACGACAAGGCCGCCGTCGGAGCCACGCGTCGGCGAGTACGCGCTGGATCCCGTAGGCGGCGCTGTCGTCGTCGCGGCCGAGGAGGTCACGCACCGGCGGGCACGGGGAGCGCCCTGTTCCCCCCGCTGATCCGCCGCAGCGACGCTCCGCGTCCCGCGGGTACGCGGGCGGCCGCTGCACGGGGCGACGCAGGTGCCCGCCACGTCAGGCGAGCACGTCGGCGACGTAGGGTCCGTGCTGCCGCTCGATGTCGCTCATCCAGGACTTGGCCTCGTCACTGCTGACACCCCGGGCGTCGGCATAGATCCGCACGCAGTTGTCATGTACGGCCGTGGGCATGCGCCGTCCATCTCCACCGACGTAGAAGAAGGCAACGCGCTGCACGAGGTCGATGACGTCAGCCCGGTCGGCCCAGAGCCGGTCCTGGACGAAGGTGAGTCGTCGGCCAGGGAACGCAGGACGTCGCGCTCCAGGGGGCAGGGGTTGGCATCGGCGAGCTGGCTGATCTGTCTCGGGTGGCGGGCATCGACAGCTCGACGTAGCTGGCCAGCAGCTCGCCGGCGGTGATGGGGGTGCCGGTTGGGGTACCGGCTCAGTGCCCGCCGCCAAGAATCCGTCGTCGCCGTATTCGGGTGTCGATCGCGATGACGACGCTCGGATCATGGTTCGGTGGATGCTGGGCAAGACTCTGATGTGGGCGTTGCCAGTCGGAACACCATGATCTGGTCGCCGAGGTCCATCACCAGATTGCGGGCCTGCTGTAGGTCCAGCCGCGGTCGGCTGCGCGTGCGCCGATTTCTGGCACTGTACAGGGGCGAAGCCATCACATCAGATGGGTAGCCATGCCACCGTGTACGGCCAGGACCGTACCCGTGATGTGGCTGGTCCGGTCGGAGGCGAGGAAGACGATCGCGTCCGCCACGTCGTGCGCCGTGCCCGGCTTGCCCAGGGCCATCTGCCGTACGTCGCGCACGTGGTGCGTTACCGCATCCTCGCGCGGGAGGCGGTGGCGCTCGGCCAAGGCGTCGACGAAGCCCCCCGGCTTGTCCCACAGGGGGGTTCGGGTGGGGCCGGGCGCCACCGCGTTCACCCGGATCCCCTCCGGCCCGTACTCGGTGGCCAGTGCCCCTGTCAGCGAGAGCACGGCGGCCTTGCTCGCCGCATAGTCCACCAGCATCGGCTCCGGGTAGCGCCCGGAGGTGGATGCCACGTTGACGATCGACGCCCGGGCGGAGGCGCGCAGCAACGGGACGGCCGCCCGGACGGTCCGCACGACGCTCATCAGGTTGATGTCGAAGGTACGGCGCCAGGAGTCGTCGTCGACATCGAGAAAGCTCCTTCTGGCCGGGGCGATGCCGACGTTGTTGACGAGGATGTCGATCCCGCCGAGCAACGCAGCGGCGCGTTCGGCGATGAGGTCGCCGCAGCCCGGTTGGCCGAGGTCGACCTGTGTGGCGTGAACTCCGGGCAACTCGTCCAGTTCCGCGCAGGCTGCCACGTCGAGTTCGGCGGCGAGGACCTGCACCCCTTCCGAGGCGAGAGCCTCGACGACAGCCCGCCCGATGCCGGCGCCCGATCCCGTGACGACGGCGCGACGACCTGCCATCCGCAATTCCACAGGGCTTCCTTTCCATCTCTCCAGCCGGACGGCCCGGGCGATCGCACCGCCGCGCCCCGGTTGGGGCGGCCATGCTGCTCCGGCGCCAGCCGCCGACGGGACGGCGACGCCGGAGCAGCATGGCCGCTCGCGTACTCCGGCTAGTCCGCCGTCTGGTCGATCTGCATCACGACGGCCTTGGGCTCGGTGAAGAACTCCCGGCTGAAGGACCCGCCTTCACGGCCGACCCCGGAGGCGCCGACGCCGCCGAACGGCGCCCTCAGGTCGCGGATGAAGAAACAGTTCACCCAGACGGTCCCCACGTTCAGTCTGGCCGCCACGCGGTGGGCGCGCGAGAGGTTCTCGCTGAACAGCATGGCGTTGAGCCCGAACGGCGAGTCGTTGACCAGGCCGACGACCTCGTCCTCGGTGTCGAACGGCGTGACCGTCACGATCGGCCCGAAGATCTCCTCGCACTGGTGCGGGGCGTCCGCCGGAATGTCCGTGACCACCGTCGGATGGATGAACAGGCCGTCCCCGACCGCGCCGGTGAGGAGAGTGCCGCCCACCGACTCGATCGAGTCGAAGTACGTGCGGACCTTGTCGTAGTGGGTTTTCGAGGACAGCGGCCCCACCTGGGTCCGCTCGTCCTGGGGGTCACCCACGACCATTGCCTGGGCCGCCTTCACGAAGCGTGCCACGAACTCGTCCTGGATGGAGCGGTGGACGTACAGCCGTGAGCCGGCGAGGCAGACCTGCCCGGCGTTGGTGAATATCGCCCTGATCGACCAGCTCACCGCGTTGTCGATGTCGGCGTCGGCGAAGACGACGTTGGCGCCCTTGCCGCCGAGTTCGAGGCTTACCGGGGTCAGGTTCTTCGCCGCGGCGGCACTGATGATGCGGCCGGTGGCGGACTCGCCCGTGAACGTGATGCGGTCGACGTCCGGGTGCGCGGTGAGGGCCGCGCCGGCGGAGTCCGGGCCGAATCCGTGTACGACGTTGAAGACGCCCGGCGGAATCCCCGCCTCAAGCGCGAGCCGCGCCAGGATCGTGGCGGACGCCGGGGTGTCCTCGGCCGGCTTGAGCACGACGGTGTTGCCCCAGGCCAACGCCGGCGCGACCTTCCAGCTCTCCAGCATCATCGGGAAGTTCCACGGCGCGATGGCCGCGACCACACCGGCCGGCTCGTACCGGGTGTAGGCGTGGTGCCCGGAGTCCATCGGTAGTGTCTCGGCCGCCGCGATCAGGGCGTGGTCCGCGAAGAACCGGATGTTGTCGGCGGTGCGGGGGACGTCGTTGCCCCGGCTCTGCGTGATCGGCTTACCCATGTCGCGGGTGTCGGCCAGCGCGAGTTCGTCGGCGTGTTCGAGGATCAGGTCCGCGAAGCGGTGCAGGATCGACCGTCGCCGTCCGCGGCCGAGTCCTGACCAACGTCCGTCGTTGAACGCGCGACGGGCGGCGGCAACGGCGAGAGCGGCCTCTGCCGCCCCACCGAGCGGAAACCGTGCCCACGCCTGCCCTGTGTAGGGGTCGACGCTGTCGAAGGTCTCCCCGGATCGGGACAGGACCTCCTCGCCGTCGATGATGTGGCCGAACGTCTCCACGTCAGCGTCCTTCCTGCTCTGGTCCCTGTTCGGCCGACTGCGGCGATGCGTCGGCCCGGTTGTTGAGGTCCGCCTGGGCGGCGTCGCGCTCGGCGAGGGTCTGGTCGCCGGCGGCCCACAGGCTTCGGGGCACCTCGCGCACGATCACCCGGATCTGCTGCGAATTGGCGCCGAGCGAGGTTTCGACCGCCTCGTGTACCCGGTGGATGAGTTCACGCAGACGCGCGGGGTCACGCCCTGCGGTGAGGGTGACTTCGACGAGAGGCACGGCTCATCCTCCTGAGACGCTGGTGCTGCCGAGGTTGGTGAAGTGCACCGAGACGGTGCTCCCGGGATTCAGGAAAACGGCGTCGGTCATGCCCCCGGTGAGCACGATCCAGCCGGCCTTGAGGCGGTGCCCGCGGCGGCCGAGGCCGTTCGCGGCGAGGGCGAGGGCTTCGGCCGGATGGCCCTGGACGGCCGCGCCGGTGGCGGTGTCCACGATCTCGCCGTCGACGTCGAGCAGACATGCCTCGACAGCGAGGTCGATGTCGTGCGGGGACCGCGCGACCGGGCCGATCCCGAAGCGGCCGGCGGAGGCGTTGTCGGCGACCACGTCCGGCAGCTTGAACTTGAAGTCCTGGTAGCGCGAGTCGATGACCTCGTAGCCGCCGTACACGTACTCGACGGCCTGCATCGCCCGCGCGGCCGTGACCCCCGGCCCGGCGAGATCTTCGCCGAGCACGAACACGATCTCCGGTTCGACGCGGGGGTGGATGAGGCGCGCCATCGGTGCCGGCTCACCCGCCGGCAGCACCATCGCGTCGGTGAGCCAGGCCGTCAGCGGCGCGTCGATGCCCATCCGCGTCTGCTTGGCCCGCGAGGTCAGGCCGAGCTTGACGCCGATGATCGTCTCGCCCGACGCCACCTTCCGCTCGATCAGCCTGTCCTGGGCGAGGTAGGCCGTGGCGAGGTCGAAGTCGGGATACTCGTCGGTGATCGGCCCGCGGTCGCGGCGCTCCGCCTCCGCGGCAGACAGCTCATCGACCACTCGGTCGACCGTCCACTGCCTCATGTTGCCGGGACCGCCGGTGGTTGCGGGGACGGTTCTGGTCACTGGGCCACACGCTCCATCCGGGTGGTGAGGGTGCCGAGGTGGGCGAAGGTGGCCGTGACGACCGAGCCGGGCGCCAACGGGTGCGCCGCGGTCAGGGAACCGGGTATGACGACCTGCCCGGCCTCCAGCCCGACGCCGAGCCGGCCGAGGGTGTTGGCCAGCCAGGCCAGGGCGTGGATCGGAGAACCGAGCACGGCGCCGCCGGCACCGGTGCCCACCACCTGACCGTCCACCGACAGCACGCATCCGGTGAGCCGCAGGTCGAGGTCACCGAGCCGAACCGGACGGCTGCCGAGGACCACCGCCCCCGAGGAGGCGTTGTCCGCGATAGTGTCGGCCAGTGTGATGCGCCAGTCCGCGATCCTGGAGTCGATGATCTCCAGAGCGGGTAGGACATAGTCGACCGCGCTGATCGCGTCGGGGACGGTGACGCCCGGCCCGACCACGCTCGACCCCAGTACGAAGGCGATCTCCGGCTCCACCTTCGGCGAGACGAAGTCGGACATCCGCAGGGGCTGACCCTCCAGCACGATCATGTTGTCCATCAGATGGCCGTAGTCCGGCTGGTCGACGCCGAGTTGGCGTTGCATCACCCGGGCGGTGAGACCCACCTTGTGCCCCTTGATGACACGTCCGTCCGCCTTCCACCGCTCGACCTGCAGTTGCTGGATGACGTAGGCGTCCTCCGGCGTGATGCCACGGTACGTCTGGGTCAGTGGGCCGATGGGCTGGCCGCGGTAGGCGCCCAGCAGCGATTCGGCCGCGGCGCGGCGCTCAGCAGCATCCATGCTCTTCCCTACTTGCCCAGCACCATGGCGGCGACGTCCACCGGCTTCGTGAGGGCACCGGTCTGGACCATCAGGTCGTTCCACCGCGTGAGTTGGTCGACGTCGGGCTTGCCCGCGGTCCACTTCGGCAACTCCATCGCGGCGGCCTGCTCCGGCTTGGTCTGGGAGTAGGTGGTGACGATCTGCCGGGCACGTTCGGGGTCGGCCGCGATGTAGGCGTTGGCCTTTTCGACCGCGCGCCCGAACGCCGCCGCGGTGTCCGGGTTCTTGGCGACGAACGCATCGGACATGCCGAGTCCGGAAACCGGGATTCCCTCGGCCACGCCCGAGTACGACTTGAGCACCATGCGGCCGCCGGCGCCCGCGACGGCGGTGCGGAAGGGCTCGACCAGCCAGGCCGCGTCGACGCTGCCCTTGTCCAGCGCGGGCTTCATGTCGGGAAAGGGCAGCTCGATGAACTTCACCGTGCCCGGGTCGACCCCCTGCTCCTTAAGGACGGCCTTGATGGTGATGTCGCCGGTGTTGTTCAGGGTGTTGACAGCGATGGTCTTGCCCGCGAGGCCGGCGGCGTCCTTGATGGATGAGGTGGCCGCCACGTACACACCGCCGGTGGTCTCGGTGGCCCGGACCCCCTCGGCCACGATGGTCACCCCGAGGTTCTGACTCTCGGCCAACAGGAACGAGGGGTACGTCGCGAAGGCGGCCTGCAGGTCTCCGGACATCAGGGCCGGCACGGCAGCGGCGCCGCCCTGCACCGCCTGGGTCTCCACCGTGAGCCCCTCCTCCTTGAAGAAGCCCTGTTGGTTCGCGATGAACACGGCGGCGTGGTCGATGACGGGGACGATCCCGACCTTCAGGTTTGTCGTCTCGAGCTTGCCGTCGGCCTTGGCGGCGGTGCCGGCGTCGGCACCGCCGCAGGCGGCGACCGTGGTCAGCAAGGCGACGGAGGCCAGGGCGCCCAGCAGGGGGCGTTGCAGAGCTTGATTACGCACGTCTCTCTCCTCACGAGGGGCAATGAAGATATTGGATATAGCCGTTTTGGTTAGTCGCCGGCCTGCGGCAGCACTCGGCCGGGCGGCGACGCTTCCTAGGACGTGACCGCGAGTTCGCTGGTGTCCGGCCGGCGGATCAGACGGGCGACATCGCTGCGCAGGTGGATGAATTCGGGCAGTTCCTTGGTCATGATCTGGTCGCGGGGCCGCGGCAGGTCGATGTCCAGGGTGGTCAGCACGTACGTCGGTGGCTTGGAGAGGACGACCACCCGGTCGGCCAGGTAGACGCTCTCATCGATGTCGTGGGTGACGAACAGGATGGTCATGTTGAACCGGTCGCGCACCTGCAGCACCAGGTCCTCGAGGTCCTCGCGGGTCTGTGCGTCCACCGAGGCGAACGGCTCGTCCATCAGGAGGATCTTCGGACGGTACGCGAGCGCCCGCGCGATCGCCGCGCGTTGCTGCATGCCGCCAGACAACTGGGTCGGATACCTTCCCTCGAAGTTGGTCAGGCCGACGGCGGCCAACGACTCACCGACCCGCTCGGCGACCTCGGCCTTGCCGAGTTTGGCGGTGTGTAGGGGGAAGCGCACGTTGTCCCCGACGGTCAGCCAGGGGAAAAGCGAACCGCGGTAGTCCTGGAACACCATCGCCAGGCCGCCCGGGACGCCGGTGATCGGTTCACCGAGGAACCGAATCTGCCCACCGGTGGGGGGCATCAGACCCGCCATCGCGCGCAGCAGGGTGGTCTTACCGCAGCCGGATGGTCCGACGATGGAGACGAGTTCACCTTCGTTGACGCTGAAGCTGATGTCCTTCAACGCCAGGTGGCGGTGCGTCCCCGTCCCGTAGGCGTGCGAGAGGTTTTCGACGACGAGCATGGCGGTGCCTTCCGGGTCAGGAGGTCTCGTGTCCGGCGAGCCGGTGCCAGCGCAAGATGCGCCGTTCGACGACGGTGAGAACCTGGTTGAGCAGATAGCCGAGGATCGCCAGCAGCAGGATGCCCGCCCACATGTCGACCAGGGCGAAGGACCGCTGGGCCTGCACGATCCGGAACCCGATTCCGCTGGAGCTGGCGACCATCTCGGAGATCACCATGAGGATCAGACCGATTGAAAGGCTGGTCCGAATTCCCGCGAGGATCTTCGAGGCCGCGCCCGGGAGGACGATGTGCGTCAGCCGCAGCCGCAGCGGTATGCGGAAGACGGCGCTCGTCTCGTACTTGATCGACTCGATCGAGCGGACCCCTTCGATCGTGTTCAACAGGATGGGCCACGCGGCGCCGAAGGCGATCAGAGAGACGCGCGTCTGGTCGCCGGTGCCGAAGACCACCAGGAACACCGGGATCAGCGCCGGTGGCGGGGCCGCCCGCAGGAACTGCAGGATCGGGTCGACGTAGTCGCCGAAGGCGTCACTGAGCCCGATCGCGACACCGACGACGATCGCGAGGACCATCGCGAGCAGGAATCCGCCGAGCATCCGGGCGAGGCTGGGAAGCACGTCCTGCGCCATGCTCGTGCTGAGGATCCCCTCCCCGCTCGTCAGCCACAGCTCCGCCACCCGCCGGATAATGGTGAAGGGCGGGACCCAGTACGGCGAACTGAGGTTGACGGTCGCCAACTGCCAACTCCCGATGAGCGCGACCAGCACGACCCACCGGAGGGCGATACGGGACAGGTACTTCGTCGACCGTACGGCGATCGATGTCCCGGAGGTGTCGGCCCGCGTCCCAGCGCTCATGCCGCCGCTCCGCTTCGCTCCGCAGCGCCATGAGACTCCACCGCACTGAACCCGACGATTCGCTCGCTGCGCTCGCTCATGCCGCCTTCTCCACGTGCTTCCAAGGGAACAGGCGGCGCTCGGCCGCCTGCAGGACGGAGTTCACGAGCACGCCGAGAACCCCGGCGACGACGGTGCCCGCGAACACCATCGAGGTGCTGCCACCACCGGAGCTGATCCGCAGCACGTAGGCCCCGATCCCCGCGCTGGACCCGGCAAGCAGCTCCGCGCTGATGGTCACGATCAGGGCGATGGCGGCCGAGATCCGGACGCCGGTGAGGATGAAGGGCGCCGCGTGCGGCAAGGCCACCCGGCGCAGGATGGCGAAGGGCGTGAGCCGGAAGGTCCGGGCGGTCTCCTTCGAGATGGGGTTGACGTCCCGGACCCCGTAGAGGGTGTTGAAGAAGATCGGCCAGACGGACGCGTAGATCGCCAGGGACGCCTTCATTTCGGTGCCCTGCCCGAACAGGAGGATGGCCAGCGGGATCAGTGCCACGGAGGGAATCGGGCGCAGGAACTCGACCACGACGCTCGACACCTCGTAGGCCACCCGGAGGGACCCCAGCACGAGGCCGAGCGGCACACCGATCGCCGTGGCAATGGCCAGCCCGATGGCCCAGGCCTCCATCGTGGCGACCACGTCGAGGAGGAACTCGGTGTTGCCGAAGAGACCCACCGTGTCCGCCAGCACCTGCGCGGCCGACGGGAGCATCGTCGTGGGTATCAGACCGGACCACGAGAGCACCTGGAGCAGGCACAGCGTGACGAGCACCCCGAGGGCGCCCCGGATGTGACCGCGGCTGATCCACCTCCGCGAACGGTCCTGCCGGACAGAGGATCGGACAGCCGCGGGGGCCGCGGCAGGGCCCGGCGGAACCGGGAGCGTCGCGGGTCCGGCCCAGGCGGTGGGTTCGTCTCGCCGGCCACCCGGGATCGCCGCACGAGCCGGGCTCCCGGCCCCGCCGTGCCGCGTAGGGGGTGTTGCGGACACGTAACCTCCTCGCAACGTCGAGGAAATCACCATATTCATTAGGTGGTTTACAAGCAATAGCCCGAGGGTGTTTTGGGTCCGCGGTCGTCCTCGTACCCGCAGCCGTGACCGGGCCGCTACCAGGCGAGGGCGGGCTCGGACAGCGACATCGACACGGGAGTATGCGCCTCGACAGCCTGCACCACCCGGTGCGGGTCGCCGGAGGCGATAGCCGCGACCAGATCGATGTGCGATTGCAGGTTGCGCTGCCAGGATTCGCGGAACTCGTCATCCGGCACGACCTCGCGAACCGCCTCCCGCGCGGCACCCAGCAGGGAGATGTAGATGGTCCGCAGCAGCCGGTTCGTCGACAACTCGGCGATGGCCTGGTGCAGATCCCAGTTCCGTCGCAGGTATTCGGCCGGATTGTCCGCGCACTCGCCCATCGCCGCGACCAACTTCTCCAGGCGGGCGATGTTGCGGCTTCGGGCGTTGCGCATGGCGCTGAGCGCGATCGGTGTCTCGAGTGCGTTGCGGATCTCGAGGGTGTCCACGACCGACAGCGCGTCGGCCCCGAGACCGAGGATGAGGTGACTGAGCCGGATGTGGGCGGGCTGGGCCGCTACGAAGATGCCGCCGCCCGGTCCGGGCCGGGTCTCGATCAGGCCGCGGGTTTCCAGCAGCCGGATCGTCTCGTTCAGCGTCCCGACCGCCACCCCGTACCTTTGGCGCAGCTCCTCCTTGGTGCCCAGGCGCTCACCCGGGCTGACCTGCTTGCTGACGATCAGGTCGCTCAGCAGGTGGGCCACCGCCTGCGCCCGCGACATCCGCTCGTTCGGCAGTTCGGTGCGGCGATGGCCTGTCGCGGCACCGCCCGGCGTCGGCCCGTCGGCCGCTTCGGCCCGGCCGGCCCGGTTGGCGTGCGGGTCGTCGCCGAGCAGTTCGACGGCCCGCAGCGCCCAGTCGAGGCGGGCCTGAGCCTGGGCGATCTGGCCGTCGAAGACGTGCGTCTTGAGGCGCGCGATCCGTTCGTGTTCGGCCGGGTCCCGATCCTTCAGCCGCTCGCGTAACAGCGGCGTGTCCATCGCGGCCAGGGCGTCGCGGTGCTGCGACCACTCCTCGACGAGCTTGCGCTGGTGCGCGACGTACGCGTCGACCACGGCGATCGCGGCCTGCGGGTCGATCGAGTCGAAGTGCAGCGCCTGCAGCCCGAAGGCGTCCCGGGTAGGCGCCGGCGGGTGCGGCGTGGAGATCCACTCGACGAGCGCAGTCCGACCCTCGGGGGTGAGGGAGTAGACGGTGGTGGTGAGGCCGTTCTGCCCCTCCGCCTCGGTGCCGACGATCAACCCGTCGGATTCGAGCTTCTTCAGGGCGCCGTAAACCTGGCTCTGTGGCGCCGCCCAGATCCAGTTCTGCGCCCCGGCGAAGAACTGCGCCAGCGCGTACCCGTTCATCGGCCTCGCGTCCAGAACCCCGAGCAGCGCGTGCGGCAGGGACATGCGGGACAGCATAGCGAGGACGGAGAGACCGCCAACCTCTTGACCCTCCTACACAGGAATACTCATGATTAGGGGGACCCGGCCGCCTTGGCCGTGCTGCGAGACGGAGGAATGGTGACCAAGCCCGACGACGACCTCGCCGAACAACTCGCCGCGGCCGGCCGCGCGCTCGCCCGGCACGGGCTGGTCAGCGCCTTCGGCCACGTGTCGGCGCGCGCGTCGGGGCACACCCTGCTGATCACGGCACCGGTCCCGCTCGCCACCATGCGCCCGCACGCCGTCCAGCCCCTCGACCTCGACGCCGCCGACCTCGCCCCCGGCATACCTCGGGAAGCATGGATCCACCGCGCGGTCGCAGTCGCCCGCCCGAACGTCGGCGCGATCTGCCGCGCACAGCCCCCCACGGCGACGGCCCTGGCGAGCGCCGGAGTACCGATCCGACCGCTGCACGGACAGGGCTCGTTCCTCGGGCCGGAGGTCCCCGTACACCCCAATCCCCGCCTGGTGCGCGACGAAGACAGCGCCAAGGCCCTGGCCGGCACCCTCGGCACCGCTTCCGCGGTGATCATGCGAGGTAACGGCGCGGTGACCACCGGCGCCACGATCGGCGAGGCGGTTGCGCGCATGTGGGTGCTGGAGGCTTCCGCCGTCATGAACGCCACCGCGTCGGGCTGCGGGACACCGGTTCCGCTGAGCGAGGACGAACAACAGTCGTGGCGCGACGTCGCGCCCGAGCTTCTCCACCGGATCTGGCTGCATCTCAGCCGCGAGGAGGAATCGTGATCGAACTCAAGGACATCGCCTACGTGCGGTCAGGTGCGGCCGACCTTCGCACGGCGGTCGACTTCGCCACCGACATCGTCGGCCTGGAACTGGTCGAGGAGTCGGACGGGATCGCGTACCTGCGCGCGGACCAGCGGCATCACTGCCTGGCCTTCGTGGCGGGAGAGTCCGGCGTGATCAGCTCGGGTTTCACGCTGCGTGACCTGGACGCGTTGAGCGACGCGGAGACCGAACTGGAGCGGGCCGGGCTGACGGTCAAGCGCGGCTCCAAGGAGGGAGCGAAGTCGCGCCACGTCCACGAGTACCTCGCCTTCGAGGACCCGTTCGGCAACCGCGTCGACCTGGTGGTGGGCCAGACCACCACGCCGACGCCGGTCAAGTTCAACCGCACTGCCGGCATCACCGAGTTCGGCCACATGTGCCTGGACGCACCGGACGTCGACGAGGCCGGCCGGTTCTGGACGACCCACTTCAACGCCAAGGTCTCCGACTGGGTCACCGGCGCGGCGTGCCTGATGCGCATCGACCCAGTCCACCACAAGCTGGCCGTGTTCCGTGGGGACCGGCCCGGTCTGTGCCACATCAACTTCCAGGTCGAGAGCATCGACGACGTGATGCGCAGCTGGCACTTCCTGGAGGAGAAGGGCGTCGAGATCGAGCAGGGGCCGGGACGCCACCCGCAGTCGACCGCGATCTTCCTGTACTTCAAGGGACCCGAGGGACTGACCTACGAATACTCGTACGGCGTACGGCGGATCGAGGACGACGCGGCCTGGACACCCCGCTGGTTCGACCCGGAGGGGCCGGGGGCCATCGACATGTGGCTCGGCCCGAAGGCGCGGGTCAGCACGCAGTACCAGATCCCGGCCAGGGACGACGCCACCTGGGACTGAACCGGCCCGAGGTATGCGGCGGCGGCGCGGCCACTCACCGCGCCGCTGCCGCACACCGGGCAGGGCCGGGCGGGCCGCGCGGCCGGTGGTTCTGCCGGCGCAGCAGCGCGTTCTCGTGGCAAAGAACCAAGATCGGTGAGGGAATTTTGGAACCCCACAGGCTCCCACCAGGGCGGATGCCGTTTTCGGCAAGGGCAGCCCTGGCACACGACCATCTGGTCATGCTGTTCGGTCCGCGCGACGCCGGGGAGCTCGACATCATCGCCGGCATCGTCGCCACCAGCCACGCTTGCGCCTCTGGGCAAACGACGTAACGGCAGCGCCGCTCCGGCGTTGGTCGAGGAGCTCGCCGACGAGCTGACGCATGGCGCAGAGCAAACCCGACCGGCGCCGCCGCTGAGCGGCCGGGCCACGGACCTCAACCTGAACGTGGCGTACGCCGGTCCAGGAGGTGTTCGTGGCCCGGTGGACCGCAGCGGGTCGGGGGCACAAGGTCGGGCTGACGCCCGTGGGCGACGACGTCCTTTGCGGTCCACTGCCACGCCGCCGCCAGCGCGTCGAGGTTACTGGCGATGGCCCGGTGGGGCAGCACCATGCCTTTGGGTGCGCCGGTTGTGCCTGACGTGTAGACGATGACCGCCTGGGATTCCGCGGACGGCTCGGGGATCGGGGTGGGCGCATTAGTGGATACGGAGGCCGAGTTGTCGACCTCAAGCCGGCGCCGGCCTCGTACCGCCGCCGGCGCTTCGACCCTGGGAGAGATCGGGACGAGTTCGGGATCGGCATCGTCCAGGATGCGATTCAGCTCCCGCTCCCCCGCTCGCGGATTGAGCGGCACCACCGGTACGCCAGCAAGGAGCGCGCCCACGACCGCCACCACCGTCTCCACCGTCGGCGTGGCCCAGACCGCGGCCCGCGTGGTGACGACAGCGAGGCCGAGACGGCTGCTGCGGCACGGGCCAGCTCGCGGTAGGTCAGTTCATGCTCGCCGAACCTTACGGCCTGCCGGTCGCCAAGTTCGGCCAGCGGCGGCAACAGATACGTGGTCGCTGAGGTCACCGCACCTCCTAGGAGTGATTCGGATTCTGCCCTGTTGCGCGGCGCCACCGCCTCCGAAAGCAGTCGTATGTGGACGGAAAACGCCCGCGACAAGTCGGCGACTAAGCCCAGGGCGAAGCTGCGGCCGAGACCGCCGGTCGCACCGGTGATGAGCACGTGCGGTTGGCGTCGCTCGTGGAGGTCACGGCCATCAGCCCTCGAGGATCTCGACCCGGCCGGTGTTGCCGTCGACGCGGATCCGCTGCCCGGTCTGGATGGTCGTCGAGCCGCTGCCGGTGCCGGTGACGGCGGGCAGGCCGTACTCGCGGCACACGAGTCTTGAGGACGTTGATGCCTGCGGCGGCGAAGACCGCGTCGAACACGGCGGTGAACTTCGTGTCGCGATCCCGGACCAGGAACCGGAACCGGTCGGCTCGCTCGCCAGGGTCCATCAGCAGGTTCGAGGCCTGCTGGACCACCCACTCCTCCCCGGGATGTGCGGTGACGCCGAGCACATGGACCCGCCGGCTGCCCACCTCGACCGCGAACAGCACGTACAGCCGCCGCAGCAACACCGTGTCGACGGTGAAGAAGTCCACCGCCAGGACGCCCTGCGCCTGGGCCCGTAGGAACTGCCGCCAGGTCACCTCCGACCGCTTCGGAGCGGGATCGATCCCGGCCCGGTTGAGGATGACCCAGACGGTGCTGGCACCGACCCGGTAGCCAAGCCGGCGCAGCTCGCCATGAATTCTGCGGTAGCCCCAGGGGGCTTGACCCCTGATCCTGGACACGGGGTTTCTGCGGCGGGGCCCAGCGTAGCCGGTGCCGGCCGGGTGTTCTTCTCGTAGGTGATCGGGGATTGCTGTCGGAGCCGGGAGTGGCGCCGGACGGTGTTGTAGCGGTGCAGCCAGCGGAACGCGGTCAGCCGCGCTTCGCGTTCGTCGGTGAAGGCGCGGCGGCCTTGCAGGGTTTCGCGTTTGAAGGTGGCGTTGAACGACTCCGCGGCCGCGTTGTCGGCGGAGCTACCGACCGCGCTCATCGACTGCCGAATGCCGGCGGCCCGGCAGGCTGCGGCGAAGGCCCTCGATGTGTATTGCGATCCGCCTTGGGCGGATTCAACCGGTCGTCGCAACACCTTGTCGGAAGGGTGAAGCGATGGGCAGTGGGCCGGGGCAGAAGCGGGTTCGGGAGTATCGGGGTCAGATTCCTTCGCCGGGTCGACCGACGGTGGCGTGGCGTGAGGACCGGGTCAAGTTCTGGGCTGCGATCAGTCGCGGTGT